>JAOQAJ010000119.1 GCA_025963675.1 Segetibacter sp. | reverse complement strand
GTTTTTCATCGCCTTTGCTTTATCCAATGATTCCCGTATTTGCAAAGAAGCTTAAAAGTTTCTTATGTATCTCTAAAGAAAACTTCAATTCATCTTCGCACGCATCTTTAGAAATACGTTTCCAAATTTTATTGGCCCCGTCAAAATAGTGAGCTTCATTTACTAGCATTTACCTAAAACCATTAAAAAAATACCTACTTATAGGTATTTTTTTATCTACCAGATGCCGATAGCTTTGGTTAGTTTTAGAGATATTGGAAAAAGCTCTTTTTGCCGAAGCCTTTACCTAATAATAAATTTTTTATCATAATATTCTATACATATATTGCTATTCGCTATTGATAGTACGTGCGAGGGTCAGGTACAATCAGGAGGTGTTGCGGTTGCTTGTGAGGCGTTCTTTTGCGGCAAAACTTACAGGAGTGCAACTATAGGCTCCCCCTTTTAATCTTATTTGCATTGCAAATATTGCATTGGGCCAGGACTGCTATCTATGAACAATAACTATATTTCAAGGATTGGTGAATTTACCTTTTACACAATCTTTTCTTTGGTTGCCATTTTTGCTTTTCATTTTTCATCGTTTGCACAACCAGCAAATAATGATTGTGCGAATGCTTCTATAATAAACATATCTAACGGTGGTTTTGGCCAAGGCTTGTTTACCAGTACACAGTACGACCTCTCGGCCGCCACCCTTCAATCCGGCGAAACATTCGCACCATCAATTACCACAGCAGGGCTCAATAAGAAAAGCATTTGGTATAAGTTTACACTTCCGACTACACGTGCAGCACGTATTAGTCTTGCCCAGCCCGGTAGCGGCATACAAGCTGGTAATGTAGGTTTTGCTGTGTATAAAACCACTGCCTGCCTCCCCACCAATACAGACATCAGCACAAAATTTTCTCCTATTGAAATTTTTGGAAGCAGTTATCATCCGTGTGTAGATGCAGGCGATTACCTGGTGCAGGTTACCGGGAACAACAACGCTAACGGACCTGTATTTATCACTGTTGATCTTAGTGATACTACGAACAGCAGTTACGACAAGTCTAAAGACGCCTACGAGTTTACTAACATCAATAACAACAAAACGAGTATCGTTGATTTTTTGGTTCAATGCCAAACGATTGATGATGCCGCTGAAAACTGCCTTCCAAGTAGTTCTTTTAAAGACTATACTAAAAGCACCTGGCACACCTTTACCACGCCTGCTTATTTCGATTGGTTCAGCGTGCTACTCACAGCTTTAGATAACCTGCAGACGCCAAACTATGTAGTTGGCTATCGCATTTACAAGGGCAATGCGGTAACCACGCCCGTGTCATCATTAGTATTATTAAGTGGTTGCGACAGCATGAAAATAAACGGGTATTACCCGGATAAAAAAGTTTACAGGTGCGGTGATTTGCTTCCTGGCACCACCTACTCAGTACAGTTGCTTTACCACAAAGACTTTAATAAAACAGTACGGATGGGCGTCGCGTGGAACGGGTTGGCTGCTACGAAAGGACCTGAGCCAACTACCAGTATGCCTGCGCCTAATAATATGGGCACTTTGCTTGCAAGTAGTGCGGGGCTAAATAATATGGCGACAGATAACCTGGGCTGTAACAGCAGGCATAGTGAACATACGTGTCCAAAATCAATGCCTGCCAGCGGTGTTCTAAATGGCGGCTACCGCTATAATCTAAGTACATTTTTCGCTTTCACACTTGCTACTACAAGCACCTTAAATTTTACGGTGAACCCATCCTGTTCTCCGGCCCCGTTGGTACGACTATTCAAGCAAAGTCTTTCAGCTAACTGTGCAGATGTAGACACCAGTAATATTATAAACGTCTTTGGTTATAACAGTGGCCCAATACAGTGCCTTGATCCGGGGGCTTATGTGTTACAGGTAATGGGTGCAGATACCACTATACCTCAAATCAGTCTCCACCACAGCTCGCTTTCCACTACCACCAGTGCACTTTGTCTTCAGCAAAGCCTTGGCAGTAAAATAGAGCTTACTATTAACGTTAAAACAGAAGTCGCCTCCAACAAATTTTCATTAAGTGCAACCGGCAATTTTGATAAAATAAATGCGAACGAAGCCGGGGTAATGCAGCCATTGCAAAGAGGCATAACCTATACTGGTAAACCAGATACACTTGGTTGTAAAAACACCGTATTGCCGGATGATGATCTTTGCCAACCTGGAACGAGCCAGGTAAATACAAAGGCGAGTTATCGCGAGTTTATTTTGACAGATAGTGTTATTCTTTACGTTCCTGATTATATTAGCTCAGCTTCTTCTTCTAAAATATTTAAAGGAGATGCCAATGCTTTGGCTACCTCGCAGGCTGCTTTTAATTATCCTCAAAAGATAACCGGCCTCCAGGCTGCTTCCGGATGTTTTTCCGGATATAGCAGTAGCACACAAAATGCTTGCTTAACACCCGGAACTTATACACTCGCTAATTATGATAGCAGGTTGGGTTACGAGGTTACTACGAAGTTTACGATACTAAAACCTGAAAGCAAATTTAATACACCTGCAAAGGCACAGGATATGGGAGATATTTGGCAATCTATTGATCCGATTTACAATTTGGTTATGAGTGCAGTAGATACTTTTACCTGCTATGATAACCCATTGGTAATTGATGGGGTTAATCCATGTAATGGGGTTTGGTCAGTGCCTGCAACCAAGCAGATATACCGACAGTTTTACCTCAGTAAACCTGCAATTGTATCAATTTTCGACAATTATTTCTATAGATACTTCACAGGCTCATTTACCTTATTTTCTGGTAAAGCAACGGATGGTATTGCCCGGTTAAAGAGTATGGGAGCAAAGTGGACATGTTTTACAAATCTTACCAGTAGTCAATGTGAATCGCTTCCTGCAGGATGGTATACAGTAGTGTCTTATGGTGTAGGGCCAAATTATTCAAATCCATTGCCCGGCAATCCCTATAACATTCAAAACTCTGATGCAGGGCGTGAGAATGGTTTCTTTATCCGGCTTACAGTAGCTTGTCCCCAACCTAAATTCAATCGTCCGCACAAAGCATCGATTGATACATTGACAGGACAGCCTTATAAATTAGAATGGTCCCCTCAACCGGGGCACACCGCCGCCTATCCTGTTACCAGTAAAAAATATACGCTTAATACCGAAAATTTTGACTGTAGCCAGGATACCACTTTTATTAACAATTATATGCAGCGCTGTAGTGCTGCAAATGTAAAAGTTGCCTTCTACGTCTTTCAACTGACCCAGGAATCCTATGTACAAATAGGTGCTTTACCCTATGACTTTGTGGTGTCGATGTACAATTTCGATGTAAGGGGAAGTGACAGTTCACGTCTTAAAACCGATCCCCCTCTTCAGCCTTGCCTGGATAATAAAGTAAGCGAGTTTTGCAAACTCCAGCCTGGGATCTACACATTAGTCATTTACGGATCCGCAGTTTATTCTGCTTCCTGTATGCCCGTAACTCCTACCATCTATGTTGACCAGGTAGGTACAAGTCGCTTTGATCATGCAATAAACGCTTATGATTTCGGTTCAATTACTCCGGATAGTGCATGGCATGATAGAAAAACCGGGGATGTAAATCCGTTAGATGCCACCCGGGCTCCCAGCAACGATTTCTTTTATTGTACCACCGGCGCGCAGCAGAATGATCCGGCAGCCGCAGCATGTATGTCCTTTTATAACCCGATAATTTACCAGGCCGGAACCAATGTGGTGCTACACCCGAACAATACCACTTCGCCAGATCAAACTACAATTGACCGAAGAAACCTATGGTACACTTTCACAGTTGATCATCCCGGTAATGTACGGATTGCAGTCAAAAACATGACCATTGGAAAGAAGAACTCTTCAACTCATCAATATCCTTTTACTGTATTTAAAAGTGACGTTAACGGAACGCTTCCTTTTACCCAGGTTGTATCAAATGGTATGGTTGATTCTACCCTATTGCAAGGACTTACTTTAGTAGGAAAAAATTGGGGAAATTATAATTATTGCGCAGGAACGCCTGAGATAGAACTATTTGTACCTCCCTGTAGCTTTACTCCTACCCGCTATTACATAATAGTAGAAAACAGGAATCCTTACGGATATGATGATGTTCGGTCGATGAACCCGAACAGCCAGGTGGAGGTTTCCATTTTATTGGACTCTGTAACTGCAAGACCTCCAAAATTTGATCACTTCAGCGAGGCCAATGACCTGGGGCTGGTAAATAGTGGCATTAAGAAAGGAGAAACAGACAATTTCACTTGTGCCACCAAAGACCCTCCTGATCCGCTCAATTATCAATATGTTACCGGATGCAATAAAACTTTATGGTATAAGTTTACTACCTCAGTCACCGGGCAAATCCGTTATGCCGCTTTTTTCAAAGGAACCAATCAGAATTATTATGATCATATTCAGTTATTCAGACAAATAAAACCAAACGACTCATCGGCTAATGGTTTGATGCATTTAACTTATACAACTACCTATTCTAACAATGGTACGTGGGCACAGCAATGTATCAGTCCAGGCACTTATTACATCATTTTACCTGGGTGCAACGCAGTAGACGAAAACGTATACCCACAAATAGAGATCATACCACAGGCAGGCGATTTTTGTAGCGATCCTATGCTAGCAAATCTAGCCGGACCTGGTTCAAAGGTTATACCGGTAACAATAGATTGCCATACTATCGGAACAGACTACGGCGAATTCAATCCGACGCTTACCTGCCCGGCAAATGCCCCGACTGCTAATTATAAAACAAGCTGGTACCGTCTTGACATTACCGGAAAAGATACGTTAGATGTAACCGTATACATCAATGAAAACACAAACGCAACCAGCACGGATATTAAGTATCGTATGATGACTGGTAACTGCGGGGCGATGCAGGAGCAGAGCTGTGTGCAGGATGCCCTAACCCGAAATACTTATCAATGCCTCGCACCGGGGAACAGCTATTATATCCAGGTCTTCACGCCTGTCAGCCAAACCAATACTTATCCATACCAGGTTACAGGTACAATAGACCTGAATCTTTCGGCGGTTATTCACCAGGATGTCTGCCTGCCGTCTAATAACTGCATAGGGGTGGCTAACTTTACTCCAAAATTCGACTGTACCAAAGACCGGGATGTGTTGTTTACTAATTTTTCAACCTATGGCTCGTCCATTGCTTACGAATGGGATTTTGGTTTTAATAACCAAAAGAGTAACGCTGTTTCTCCCAGCTTCTTTTATCCTGCATTAACCACTGCGGAAACTTATACAGTAAAGCTGGTGATAAATAATACAACCCCTGGTTGTGATAAAAAAGATTCGTCTATACAAACCATCACTATCCCGGCAAGACCTGCAGCTAATCTTGGAAGTGATACCTTGAATTGTACAAACGGCACTGCAATTCCTTTGAATGCTACATCCCATAGTGGTTCTACTTATTACTGGTATAATGGCAACACCCAACCCACTATTATCGTTGGAGGCATCGCTAGTGCATGGGTCGAGGTGACCTATAAGGGCTGCAAAGTAAAAGACACCATCAACGTCTGGATAAATCCAATTGCAAAACAAGCCCTACAAACAAAGGCTTTATGTAATGTTACAACCGTAACACTGAGTGGAAGCCGGGGACAGGGCGAGCAGTATCAATGGAACACGGGCGCGAGTACCAGCAGCATCACTGTAGCCCAGCCGGGATACTATTGGGTGGATTTGTACCTGAACGGTTGTACAGTAAGAGATTCGTTTTTAGTGGTAAACGCAGACCTGAAACCTTTGGGTAATGATACTGCGCTCTGCCAGCGTAATTTGCCTTTTATAGCTAACGCTACAGTAAATGGAGCGTCATCATATACCTGGCAAAACAATAGCACCTCACCTGCACTTACAATAACACAACCGGGCATATATTGGGTAGATATTTTGTTGGGCGGATGCACCTTCCGTGATACCCTAATTGTTTCGGTCGATTCTTTTAAAACTGCAACACTTACGGCCCGAATTTGCCAGGGTCAATTGTATACATTGCCCTCAGGAAAGCGAGTCAATATAGCCGGGAACTTCACAGACACTTTACGTAACAGGCGGGGTTGCGACAGCATGATTACCAATTTAACCCTGAAGGTGGACGTGGCTACACAAATAACTTCATCCGCTTCTATTTGTACCGGTCAAACCTATACATTACCATCAGGTGTATCTGTCAGCCGTGCAGGTACTTATTACGATACTGTCCGTCATGCATCGGGATGTGATAGCCTTACAACCACGCTTACTTTAACTGTAAGCTCTGTTACTTCGTTAACCCGCAACCCTTCGGTTTGTGAGGGCCAGGGCTATACCTTGCCTTCCGGCAGGGTGGTAACAGCAAGCGGAACTTATGTTGAGACAATCAGACATCCGGGCGTATGTGACAGCATTATTACAACACAACTAGTCGTTAACACAGTTTCCACCACCACACTCTCACCGGTAATATGCCAGGGCCAGGATTAT
Organism: Segetibacter sp.; assembly: GCA_025963675.1. Taxonomy (GTDB): domain Bacteria; phylum Bacteroidota; class Bacteroidia; order Chitinophagales; family Chitinophagaceae; genus Segetibacter. The sequence continues at coordinate 6,570 of JAOQAJ010000119.1, read as the reverse complement.
ACCATGCCATCCGGCATTGTAGTGAATGTTACCGGCACCTACCGCGATACGTTACGGTATGGAAATGGTTGTGATAGTATGCGCAATACTGTACATCTTACTGTAAAAACAGTAACTAATTCTTCCATTACCGCTGCTATGTGCCAGGGACAATCTTACACTTTACCATCAGGAGTTGTAGTAACTGCGGCTGGTGTGTATATGGATACTGTGAGATATACAAGCGGATGCGACAGCCTCAGAAGCGCCATTACACTTACAATAAAAGCTCTCACGAGGTTGAGCAATGCTGCAACCATCTGCGAAGGTCAGTCTTATACACTTCCGTCTGGTAAACGGGTTAATGTTGCAGGCACCTACAACGATACAGTACGTTATGTTACTGGTTGCGATAGTGCAATATATACTGTCAACGTTAACGTAAAGAAATTAACGAGAGCAACTGTCTCACCATCTGTATGTGCCGGTCAAAGTTATACTTTGCCGTCGGGGGTAAAGGTGAATGCACCACTTATATATAGCGATACATTGCGTTACGCAAATGGCTGTGACAGTTTGATAACTTCAGTTAACCTTACGGTAAAGGCGGTGACAACTTCAACACTAACACGCGATATTTGCCAGGGCCAGTCGTACAAATTGCCGTCAGGAGTTGTTGTAACTGCCCCAGGAACGTACACGGATACGGTAAGGTATGCTGGCGGATGCGATAGTCTTCGAAGCACCATTACACTTTCTCTAAAACAGGTCATAAGAGCAAGTGCAACCGCTGTTATATGTGGTGGCCAAAAATATACATTGCCTTCGGGCGCAACTGTTACTGCTGGCGGCATTTATACCGATACAATGCGTTATCCCAGTGGCTGCGACAGCCTTATTACAACCATAAACCTTAGAGCCGAAACTGCCCGAAGAGTTACCATAAGTGCATCTGTCTGTTCACCCAATGGTTATACAATGCCTTCCGGGGAAACCATCCGCCTGTCCGGAACATATAACGATACACTTCGCAGCAGGGCTGGTTGCGACAGCGTGATTACCACAATCAATTTAAATGTGACTGAAGCAATAACCGTTTCATTAACTCTAAACATTTGCCAGGGCGAAACATTCACAATGCCAACAGGAATAATACTTGCTAGGAGCGGCACTTACCGCGATACTTTACACAGCATGTCAGGATGCGACAGTGTCGTGAGCGTTGTAGAGCTTACAGTAAATCCATTACCAATAGTTACGGTATCAAAAAGCAATGATATTAACTGCATACTCGCTAGCAGCACGCTAAATGCTACAGGTGGCAGCAGGTATACATGGTCACCAACAAGTTCGTTAAGTAATGGGTCTATATCCAATCCTGTTGCTTCACCTAACGTAACTACTACCTATGTTGTACGGGTCACCACCAACAAGGGATGCATGTTACATGACAGTGTACAGGTAACAGTAAACGCTGCTGACCCGGATGGGGGACTTTTAATGCCTAGTGCTTTTACACCAAATAACGATGGCAAGAATGACTGTTTCGGTGTAAAGCACTGGGGAAGGGTCAGCAATCTCAACCTGGCGGTATATGATCGCCTGGGCTTTAAAGTCTTCCAAACGTCAAACCCTTCAGAATGCTGGGATGGAATTCACAAAGGTGAAAGACTGGGTACCGCAGCATTTGTATATCACGTTTCAGCTACGACTATTTGCGGTCCTGTAAATCGCAAGGGTACAGTAGTGCTGATAAGGTAAGGATGGCTAACGATACGGAAAAAGAGGTTATTGTAAGAGATACATTTAGACGCATTATACATGTGTTAGAACGGCTTCTATCCTCTGTTAAAGATAACCCGTGCCTGAACACCTCAAACAGACGGTTCTCTTTATTGTCTCAGGAACTAGCACTAATTTCAACTTCTGTCGCTTCCATTGGTTTTGATTAAAAGTTTTAATGGAAGTTTATGGAAGTCCGGTGATTGATAGTAAGAATGCCTGGTGTCCACTTTTTAATTTCTTTATTATAAGCAGCAAGGGTCATTTACCTACTGCTAGGAATACGAAAAGGCGGCGGCTTACGTTCGATCAATGGGAAATGAAATTGGAATACGCCTTTAGTTATCGTGACAGTAGATATTATAGGAAGCTTGTTTAATAAAAAACAAACGAAGATGTAGAATTAAAACTTCAGGTACAAGCGATAGTAGACTTGTAGATTTGATACCATTGTTCATGTTCTCCATCTACAAGTCTTGTGCTGTGCTATATCTGCCGCAGAAGAGCTAGGGATATCTTGAAATTTTTTATGGAACCGGCAGGAGAACATTGTTTAACATTGTTGTGTCACTCTCTTGTACTTGTATAACTTTACTGAGACTATTTTCTGCACTGCAGGTTCAAGGTGACAGTAACACCGTACAACCCCACTGCTGCAAGGAAGACCGGCAGCGGCAAAACTTAGACACGAGCCTTGTTGTGTCTTTTGACCAACAACCGTATCCTCGGTTAGGTACGCTACCGTTCATACCGTCTACGATCGTGCTGCAAGTGGCAGGCAACAACGCCCGCAACCGCGACGCTTCTAAGAACAACAACAGTGGCACAAGGAGACCCGGCAGAACGAAAGGGGCTTTGTATCAATTTAGGTAGGTTTGTTGTCCTTTTTATAAAGATTTGTCAGCCTTGTGCCTTTCCTACAAAAGATTCTTTTTCTGCTGCTCAACCTAAATTTAATATTCTCGCGTTTTACTATTACACCCACTTGCATTTGACTACATTTTTTTTTATTTTGTAGAATTACGAAAAGAACGCTACTAAAGCCGTTAGATCAGACTCTTATACTTTTTGCCCCCTATCTGACAAATACCAACTACCATCTATTCCTTAAGATATTTCCATAATTAAATGATTCCTCACATTCAAAAACAAAAATTATGATAGAAACTATCGAAAAAAGTTCTGCTCCTGTTATGGACGTCAAAAAGGTAGAACAGTTTGCAGGTCAGGTTATAACAGATATGGCGGCGGCAATATCTGGCGTAATGTCTTTAATAGGTCACGAATTAGGTCTTTACAAAGCCATGTTAGGAAAGGGTCCTATGACCCCTCACGAGTTAGCAGAAAAAACGGGCACATTTAAACGTTATGTGCAGGAATGGTTAAATAACCAGGCCGCAGGCGGTTATGTAACATATGATCCTGAAACTAAAACATATGAATTACCATTAGAACATGCCGCAGTATTAGCCATAGATGATAGCCCTGCTTTTATGGCTGCAGGTTTTAATTTAATATCAAGTGTTTGGTATGACAAGGAAAAGATTGTACAGGATTTTAAAGACGGTAAGGGAGTTGGATGGCACGAACATCATCATAACCTTTTCTTTGGGACAGAGGCTTTTTTTAAAACAGGATATAAAGTAAACCTGGCAAACCGGTGGATACCTTTATTAACAGGAATTGAAGAAAAGCTCATACAAGGTGGAAGGGTTGCAGACATAGGATGCGGCCACGGCGCTTCTACAATCATTATGGCTCAGAAATACCCCGCTTCTGAATTTTTCGGATTTGACTATCATGATGGATCAATAGAAGTAGCCCGGCAAAGGGCTAAAGAAGCTGGTCTTAAAAATATTCATTTCAAGGTAGCATCAGCAGACAATTTCGATGAGGACGATCTGGATCTTATTTGCTTCATGGATAGTTTTCACGATATGGGAAACCCTTTAGTCGCCATTAGCCATGCCCGTACAAAGCTTGCTACAGGTGGTTCAGTTATGCTGGTAGAACCTGCATCCAGCGATAAAGTAGAGGAAAATTTTAATCCTTTAGGAAGAATGTTTTATGCAGCTTCTACGGCTCTTTGTGTTCCTAACTCTCATTCTCAGGAAGGAGATTATTGCCTCGGAGCTCAGGCAGGACCGGCAAGAGTGGAAGCAATTGTTAAAGACGCAGGATATACAACTTTCCGAATTGCAGATCGTACTCCCGTGAATCTTGTTTATGAAGCAAAATAGGGGCATGTGCATCCTAACCATTGCTGTAGACATTAGCAGTTGTTTTTTTTAATACCAGACAAGTCTGGCTTCTTTATTTGCCTCCGACATACGGAGAGCAGACGACAGTCTACGGAGAGTGGGGTTTGGTTAATGAAAAAACAAACGAGGATGCAGATACCCTGGCTTACACAGACTCTCGGGGAGACCTCTGCGGGGACAAAATATTATCAATCCTTGAAAGAGATAATGAATGTCGATCCGGCATTTATTTTACTTTCCAAAGTTATAGTTCCGCCTAAACTGGCAATGTGGTTATATACTAAATAAAGTCCTATCCCTTTGCTATCCGCATGTTCATGAAACTTTTGATGCAAGCCAAAAACTCTCTCTTTTACTTTGTCCATATCAAAACCTACACCGTTATCAGCAACAATTATCTGACTAATTCCATTCACTCTTTTTGAAAAGATGGTGATAACCGGCAAACAATCTGTTTTGGCATATTTAATAGAATTAGTAATTAAATTAAGGAATATGCTATGCAGGTAAGCTTTATTAAACTTCACTTTAACCAGTTCCGAAAAGTTTACTTCAATTGTGGCTCTTGAACTTTTAATTAAGGAATTGATGGATTCAAGCACTATGTCCAGGACATCTTTTAAATACAGTTCCTCAACAGGTACATTCATGCTTTCTTTTTCACTTAAAATATCTACATATCCATTTAGGGTATGCTTTAAACTTTCACTTGCAGCTTTCAGAATATGCATTAATTCAACTGTTTCTCCATCAGTAATCTTCGAAATATCTAACAGGTCGAAAATAGAAAGCAGATTATTTACAGGTGCTCTAAGATCATGTGAAGTAGTGTATGTTAATTCCTTCAGCTCTTTATTAACTTTGGTCATATTCGCCAGAAGTATGTTGCGATCTTCTTCGAGTCTCTTCTTATGCGTTATATTTTTAGCGATCGCAAAAACCATTTTGTCGCTGTCTATATTCATTGAGGTCCATGCAAGCCATACAGTCTCCCCAAATTTTGTTACATAACGATTTTCGAAATGGAAAAGCGCATTTCCCTTAACAAGCTCAGCACGAACTTTACCTGTAATTTCTTTATCATCCTCATGAACAAAATCATTAATCGGTCTCGACATTAATTCTTCATTTGTATAACCCAATAATGTCGACACGGCAGGATTTATTTGTTTAAAATATCCATCAAATCCAGCAATGCATAACAAGTCTGCTGATAGTTCAAAGAAAAGTTCGAAAGGATTGCGTTTATTAAGGGAAACCAGGTTCTGAGAGAGATTCATTCGCATGTTTGTCGGTTATCGTATTGTTCGCACTCCTGTATTAAAGAAATAGGGACGTAAAAGTAAATAATTGTATTGCCACCGCTACATATTGCCTTTTTATTTTGTTTTCTTTCCCCCAAAAAGCCACTCCTAAACTTATCGCACCACTCAAACAAAAACCTTATTCGTTTGGTTCGTTTATAAAATGATTGAGGGGCATGAGCAGCAGTCGACGGCTTCGTCTAATGCCTTGGCTCCGTTAGCAGCAACGTGCATTCCCATTAGGGCTTTTTCGAGCTCCGCCACGGTTTTTCTGCCCGAGGAGAAGGACTCCTTTCCCTAACGAACTTATCCAGCCAAGTATTGCCTCACTCCGACCCTCTCCTCAGAGAGAGTGAGGAACGCCGGAAGAGTTAGTTGGACAGCGAGCAGCTCTCCCGTTTTATCCCCGTCTGCGCAAGCAGAAGGGTTAGCGATGAGGTGAACCTGCTGTTTGAAATTGCGCTACTCTCCCACGGCTAAGGCCGAAGACGTTGAAGAAATCTTCCCAAAATAATTTGGCTTCGACATCTTTGTTTACTTGATTTTTCCATTCTCCTGTAAAAAAATAACGCTCTGCTTTTAGTCTCGTTCCACCTTAAAGGCCAGGTGGTTTGTATTCAATGGTATAATAGATATTCTATTTCAACTGCGAAAAAAGGACTCCTACTAACAATATTGCCAATGAGATTTTTGGTAATAACGATAAATGCGGTCTAATGACTTTGGTGAAGAATTCAACCAACTGCCCTTACTAAATACAGAAATGAAGGAAACAAATACGAGACTAACCAGATCTTTTCCATTTCCTTTTGTCCTAAGCCAACCACAAAAATATAAAAGTGACTTTTGTACTGCTAAAACTCACCTTATTCGATCGAAGAAATATCACATGTTTATGTGATTGTCTTACACCATTAATTACCTCACCTTTACAGTACAAGAAATTGGGGGCAAGTTCTTGGTTTATTTGAAACCCTTTCCATCAGGAAGGGGTTTTTTTATATGTTTAGCACAGAACGGTTTATCTGCTATACCATTTTTAGCAACATTGACAAGGGTATAGAATGTTATGCTGTCGACGAACTACTTTCCAAAACTTGGCATCACGATGGTAAAGGGCAGGAATTTTTCCAGTCCCGCCGACGCTGCACATAGCATTGTAGTAAATGAAACGATGGCGAAACAATTTGCGTGGAAAGAACCCCTTGGCAAACGAATAACATGTCCGGCAGATACTTCAAACA
>JAOQAJ010000093.1 GCA_025963675.1 Segetibacter sp. | reverse complement strand
AGACGCTCGCTGTGTTATCACACATCTTAACCTTTGTTGCTCCAATTGTTGCTCCTTTGATTATTTATCTGCTTAAGAAAGATGAATCGAAGTATATCGCACACCATGCGAAGGAGTCATTGAATTTTCAGATAACCTTAATGATTATTATAGTTGGACTATTTCTATCTGTTGTAGGAATTCTGTTTATTTGGATCCCTGGTATTGTAGCATTTGTGCTGGTTATTATTGCTACTATTCGTGCAAGTGAAGGCACGCTGTATAAGTATCCTTTTACTTTGAGGCTAATTAAATAATCCGCTGGCAAACTGTTTTGGTAACCAGCGATGAAACCTGGGCCAGCTTTTCTTGCGACGCTCCTTTCAACAATAGTATTTCAATATGTCTTTTATTAAATTGTACGTGGGGTGCTCCAACAGATAGTCTTTTATTAATCTTTTTTAATCAAATTGATTAAAATAACTTTCGCCACTCTTGGATCTACAATTACTTTGTCGTTTTCAAAATCTAATTTCAATCTCCATTTTTGCATAGTTAATGCACCTATAATAACTTCTTCGCTTAATCCGGGAACAACTAAAAATTCGTCTGATAACCTAACACCTTCATGGTAAAATCAAGACGTGTAGTATGGGTAATTTCCATGAAAGTTGCTTCACTTCCAGTAGCTAATCGCATTGGAGTATGCAGTTTTATAAGTTCTTCTAACTGCTCTATACTTTCTTCAGAAATACATGAGTAAGTAGTGTCACTATCAAAAAGAGAGTAAAGAGTTTTCGCTCCTTTCGAACCTTCAAATCTCAATGGAAGGCGAATAACCGACTTAAAGTTACAATTTTTAAATACCAGGTATTGTAGAAATAACTAAGACGAAGTCGGGAGGCAAAGAATTTTAAGGGATTATTTTAGTGAAACTAAAAGATGATTTTTGTACTGGAGATAAAGTGATTGCGACGCAACGATGATGCTATAAAAAACTGATGTTGGTACACAAGATTAGCTAACAAAACGACGGGCAAGCTATTGGTCAGAATTAAAAAAGCCGGTCATTGACCGGCTTTTTATATAACGTCTTAACGTTGTCATTAGGTTACTATATTACTTTGCTCTTGCAAACGGGATGTTATAAGCTAACCTTAAGCCAAGGAATTTTGCACTTACGTCACTTCTTGTTGCACCACCTATAGTAGTTCCTTTTCTAGGGGCCATTGCTTCGTAACGAACTGCTACATCAACCGCCTTGCCAATCAGGTAGCCAACATTTGCTGCATAAGTAAATACCCCGGCACCTTCTGAATTTTGAATTTTGGTCTGGGTAAAACCAGCTTGAGGTTCAAAATATACACCACCATGTGTATGGATTTGTAAACCTGCTTTGAAAGGAATTGCAGTAAATGTTCCGCGGTTATCTAGCTCGTTGAGTTTCGAATACCCGAAAGCAATGTACCCTGCAGATACAGTAAAGTCTAAAACAGATGCTACCGGAATTGCTAACTTAGCACTACCACCCCCACCAAATTGGTAACGGCTGTCATTTTTAAAAGATCCGATAGGCAAAGCGGCCTCTGCACCTATACTTAGTTGTAATCCTCTTGATGCGGGTGTCTCCTGGGCAAATGTGTTTGCAGCCCCACCTAAAGCCAATGCTACTAGTAAAATTTTGATTTTTTTCATAATTCTGCGTTTTTCTTTGTTATAAAGTGGGTATTTAAAGAACTGTGCCAATACTTTTAACTATCCTGTCTAAGTGTACTGTCTTATTGATTCTACAATATTGAACATTTTTATTATTATTTTAATATGTTAGTTATTCTGTAGAAAATCTTGGATAACTTTTCTTTCGGTCAATTTTCTAAAAGCATTATTATATACTCTATTTTTTGTTGTGTAAAAGGTTTAAAAACAATATTTAGAAGTAGGAAAACCCTTTTTAAATTGGAAGGTGTTTAATCAATGATAGCAAAATGCGTAAGCCTTCAGCATTTTTATAGCCCTCTTAAAATTATTAGCAGGTTTTAAAAAATAAAAACTAAGGAAACTTGTATTACAAAATTAGTTTCCATAGTTTTGTCGCTCGAAATTATGGAAGCAAGAGAAAGAATATTAGTCAAGGCTCACGAGTTATTTAACCGCTACGGTTTTCGCAGGGTGACGATGGATGAAATTGCTTTGAAAACCGGGATGAGTAAAAAAACGATCTATCAATCTTTTGAAAACAAAGATGAGATAGTAAATGCCGTGGTAGAAGAGCATATAAAAAAGAGTTCGTGCCTGTGCGAGACTCATTCTTCAAATGCTGAAAATGCCGTTCACGAAATCTTATTAAACATTGATATGATTCAGGAGTTAGTTGGGGAAATGAACCCGACAATTTTTGAAGACCTGGAGAAATATTTTCCTGCAGTTTTTATTAAGTTGTATGAACACAAAAACGGGTACTTTTCGAAGAAGGTAAAAGATAATTTAATAAGCGGTATTAAAGAGGGTTATTATAGGAAAGACCTGAACGTTGACATTATTACGAAACTAAGAATTGAAACAATGTTCCTCCCTTTTCGCCAGGATGTGTATCCCTTTGCTAAGTTCAACCTGGTGCAAGTGCAAAAGGAAATTTTGGAGCATTACCTGTTTGGCCTTTGTACTCCTGAGGGACAGAAACTAATTAAGAAATACGAAAAACTAAGATTAAAAAACGAAGTGATATGAGTAAACAGATTCGACCAAAACTAATGTTTACCTTTTTGTTATTGCTATTTGTCGATTTTGCTTTTGCTCAAAAGCGATATGATTTAACAGTAAAGGAGGCTGTGGAATTGGCTTTTAAAAACGTAACAGATATAAAAAATGCTCAGTTAGACTATGAGATACAAAATGCACAAAACAAAGAAATAACCGGGCAAGCCCTTCCCCAGCTTACGGGTAACGGATCAATTAACCGGTATTTGAAATTGCCACAAGTTCTTTTTCCGGCATCAGAAGAAGGGATTTACAAGGTTTTAAAAGAAAACGGGTTGGTGCCTCAGACAACAAAAGCTCCGCCGCCTACCTTTACCTCTTTTAGCTTTGTGCAGCCATGGAACACGAGCATAGGTGCAAATCTTTCACAATTGCTTTTTCAACCTGATGTATTCGTCGGCTTAAAGGCAAGAAAAACAGCTTTAGGCCTCTCACAAGCGAACCTGGAGTTGGTAAAGGAAAGAGTAAAAGACTCTGCGTATAGAAGGTATTACGCAATTTTGATTGCACAAAAACAATCCGACTTTTTAAAAGGTGGAATTGAACGGCTCGAGAAGTTGTATCACGATGACTCAATAATGTTCATAAACGGGTTTGCAGAAAGATTGGATCTGGATAAAGTACAGGTACAGTTAACTAACCTTCAAACTTCTCAAAGTGTTTTGGATAACTCAATAAAGCTTGCCTACGCTGCTCTTAAGTATTCTATCGGGTTAAGCCAAAATGATACGGTTATTTTAAAAGAAGGATTGACAAATGAAGATATAAAGCGAAATGCGCTGGACGATAACCTGAAGTATGAAGACAGGAAAGAGATCCAGGCAATTGCCTATTCGCGACGATTGCAGGAACTGGATGTTCAAAGGTATAAGCTGGGGTATTTACCTACTCTGTCTGCAGTAGCCGGTTATACTATTTCGGGCATGGGACAGCAGTTTATTACAAATAGTAGTTTTATTTGGTTCAAAAGTGCACTTATCGGTTTAAACCTCAACAGTCCCATTTTTGATGGATTTCAGCGGAAGTACAAGGTGCAACAGGCCCAATTGAATTTGCAAAAAGTAGATAATGCGGTCGACAATCTTAAACAGGTAATTGATCTGCAATACACAGTCTCTAAAGAAAGCCTGAAAAATTCGCTACTCAATTTAGATGCCCAACAACGAAATGTGCAGCTCGCAGAAAACGTATACAACACTACTAAGAAAAAATTCGAGGCCGGGATAGGTTCGAGCTTTGAAGTTTTGCAAGCGGATAATGATTGGCAAACCGCGCAGTCCAATTACTTCACGGGATTATACAACGCAATAGTTGCTAAAATATCTTTTCAATCATCCCTGGGAAAACTCGACTAACAACAAATTTATTAAATATCAAAACAGACAATATGCAACTGCTTATAAAAACTTCTTTACTATCGGCCCTCGTGCTTTTAATGGCAGCATGTGGCGGAAATGATAAAAATAAAGAGGTTACTAAAAAGAAAGAAAAGCTTGTAGAACTTAAAAAGGAGCAAGCCAAAACTACAGCTGAAATAAAAAATCTGGAACTGGAATTAACTAAGCTGGATACAACTAATAAAAAAGTAGAAAGGCCAAAACTAGTAATTCTAGAAACTGTAAAGGCTCAAACTTTTACTCACTATATAGATCTTCAGGGAAAAGTAGATGCGGATAATATTTCTTACATAAGCCCTCGTGGTGCCGGTGGCCAGGTAAGGGCGATCTATGTAAAACAAGGCGAATTTGTGCGAAAAGGTCAATTGCTGCTAAAACTGGACGATGCAATTATTCGCCAAAATGTGGTTGCAGCAAGGCAGGGAATTGCCTCAACAAGAAACCAGCTTGAGCTTGCACGAAGTGTATATCAAAGGACAAAAAATTTGTGGGATCAGCATATTGGAACTGAAATACAATTGTTACAGGCTAAAACAAACGTTGAGGTACTGGAAAACCAGATAAAAACTCAACAGGAAAATATAAGAGTTGCGGAAGCACAGTTAGCAACGACCAATGTAGTTAGCAACGTGAGCGGAGTAGCTGATGAAGTGAATATACATGTGGGCGAAATGTTTACCGGGGCACCAACAGCAGGAATCAAGATTGTAAATACCAGTAACCTGAAAGTGGTACCCAATGTTCCTGAAAATTATTTAGCAAGGGTTACTAAAGGTACCCCCGTTATCATTTCAATTCCTGACATCAATAAGACCTTTAATTCTACAATATCAATAATCAGCCAGTCGATCAGCGCAACTTCAAGAGGTTTTACTGCTGAGGCTAAAATTCCGCAGGATAAAAGTTTGAAACCAAACCTTACCGCTAGCGTAAGAATACAGGATTACACTACTCCAAACGCTATCACCATACCTGTAAATACTTTACAGACAGATGAACGGGGAAAGTTTGTCTTAGTAGCCGTAAAAGAAGGAAATGTAATGGTTGCACGTAAAAGGCAAATACAAGTTGGCGAACTATATGGCGACAGGCTTGAAGTAAAAGGTGGATTACAAACAGGAGATGTTATTGTTACAGAAGGCTTCCAAAGTTTGTACGATGGTCAAACGGTAACTACTACAAGCTAGGGCGTTTGTCGATGATAAAATTATAGTACAAGTGTGCGACGCAACAGTGTCGACCAGATTGATGATGCTCAGTACAACAAATTTTATCTGTAGCAAAGGACGTTTTCATCTGCAGTTAATATTTAAAATGGTTTCTCCGAATCCTACACGGATTAAAAACTAACACTTATGAGTGCTTTAGAAAATTTAAAAGGAAAGTATAAGGAATTTGGCCCGACAACATGGTCTATTAAAAATAAAACATCTATATACCTGCTGATCATTTTTGTATCAGCCATAGGCGTTACGCTTTTTTCGACATTACCAAAGGAGCAGTTTCCTGACATTGTCATTCCTACTATTTATGTCTCAACTATCAACGTTGGTAACTCACCAAAGGATATTGAAAACCTGATAACCCAGCCTATTGAGAAAGAGATTAAAGGGATTACCGGGGCAAAAATTACTAAGCTTACGAGCACATCAGTCCAGGATTATTCTGCTGTGATGGTAGAATTTAATACCGATGTTGTGGTGGATGTAGCGCTCCAAAAAGTAAAGGATGCGGTAGATAAGGCTAAGAAAGACTTACCTAACGATCTTACGCAGGAGCCGAATGTGCAGGAAGTAAGCTTCTCGGAATTTCCAATCATGTTCGTAAATATCAGCGGTGACTATGACCTCTTAAAACTAAGTGAGTTTGCAAATAATATGCAGGATAAACTGGAAGAGTTGCCGCAGATAACAAGGGTTGACATTGTCGGTGCACCTGAGCGGGAGTTTCAGATAAATGTTGACAATTACAAAATGCAAGCTTCAAACATCACTTTTGATGACATCGCCAATTCTGTTGCCCGCGAGAATGTGGACATCTCAGGCGGTTTACTTGAAGTGGGGAATATGAAGCGTACGCTGCAGGTGAAGGGTCAATTTAAAACAGCGCAGGACATAGAAAAGATTATTGTTCGCAATACTTCGAGCTTGCCAATTTATTTGAAGGACATTGCCGAAATAAGAGATACAGTAAAAGAAAGAGAAAGTTATGCGCGCCTGAATGGTAAGAATGTGGTAACCCTCAACATGATTAAGCGTGCCGGAGAAAATCTGATTGAAACAGCAGACGGCGTGAAAAATGCTGTCGAAGAAATGAAGGGAACCACTATTCCAAAAAACCTGGATGTGGTAATCACAGGTGATTTAAGCAAAGCCACCAGAACATCGTTTAAAGATCTCGTCAATTCAATTGTGATTGGTTTTATACTGGTTCTACTTATCCTGATGTTTTTCATGGGTGTTACCAATGCATTCTTTGTGGCGCTGTCTGTTCCACTAAGTATGTTCGTTGCGTTTTTGTTTTTGCCCGCTGCTGAATTGATTACGGGCTCTAGTGTAACGCTCAACTTTATGGTGCTTTTCGCGTTGCTTTTTGGCTTGGGGATCATAGTAGATGATGCCATTGTGGTAATTGAAAATACGCACAGAATATTTGTCGAAGGCAGAGGTAAATTAACGTCGGCACTGTCAGCACGAATAGCGGCAGGAGAGGTGTTTATACCGGTGCTTGCAGGTACATTAACCACACTTGCTCCTTTCTTCCCGTTGCTTTTTTGGCCTGGCCTCATAGGTAAGTTTATGATCTATCTGCCGACCATGCTCATCTTTACTTTGGCTGCATCGCTCGTGGTAGCGTTTATAATGAACCCCGTTTTTGCGGTAGATTTTATGAATCATCCTGAAGGGGAACACGTTCGTGCAAAAAAAGAGGTTTTCAAGAGTCCAATATTTCTTGGACTACTAGCCCTGGGAATTATACTGGATGTTTTGGGTGTTTATTTTGCCGGTAACCTCCTTATATTTTTCGCGTTGTTGGTTGTCTTAAACACTTATGTATTAACCGGCCTTATTCATAAATTTCAAAACAGAGCGCTTCCATGGATCATGGGGCACTACGAAGATTTGTTGAGGTGGGCTTTGGTAGGATGGCGCCCGGTTCATTTGTTGCTTGGCACGGTGGTGTTGTTCTTTTTGTCAATCTTTTTATTTATTGCCAGAAAAGTACCTGTAGTATTTTTTCCGAAAGGAGACCCGAACCAGATTTATGTTTACCTGAAGTTGCCTGTTGGTTCAAGTGTAGATTATACAGACTCTATTACCCGTACACTTGAGGCAAAGGTTAATCATGTTTTAGGAAACGAGAATGGAAAGATGAATCCGATAGTAGAGAGCGTGATTTCAAACGTTGCTATTGGGGCATCAGATCCTTCAAGCGGAGACAGGAGTACACGCCCCGAACTTGGACGTGTTCAGGTCTCTTTTGTAGAATTCGAAAAGCGGGAAGGTGTATCATCAGCTCCATATCTTGACTCTATTCGTACTGCTATGAAAGGTATTCCTGGTGCAACAATATCGGTTGCGCAGGAAGCTGCCGGACCGCCAACGGAGTCACCAATAAACATTGAAGTATCAAGCGAAAATTTCGACGTGTTAACAAAGACGGCGGTAGATCTTAAAAACTATCTGGACACTAAACAAGTACCGGGAGTAGAAGAACTTAAGCTTGATGTTGACCTTACCAACCCCGAAATCAGTTTGTCGATAGACCGGGAAAAGGCTATGATTGAGGGTGTGTCAACCGCTCAGATAGGAATGGCATTACGAACTGCTTTATTTGGAAGAGAAATTTCAAAAATAAAAGAAGGTGAAGACGAATACAAGATACAATTGCGCAATAGCGAATTGCAACGAAAAAGCCTTCCGGACCTTTTAAACATGCGAATTGTTTTTAGGGAAATGACTGGAGGCATAAAACAGATTCCGATCAGCTCTTTAGTGAAAGTGGATTATACAAGCACGTATGGTAGCATCAAACGTAAGAATGTAAAACGTGTAATAACATTATATTCAAACGTATTAAGTGGCTATACGCCAACTGATGTGAATGCAGGTATAAAGAATGCGATTGATGATTTTAATAAAGTAAGTGACGATGTTACGATAAGTCAGACAGGTGAGGGCGCACAACAGGCAGAAACAGGTGCATTTTTGTTTAAAGCTTTAATTATTGCATTGATGCTGATCTTGTTTGTGTTGGTGTTGCAGTTCAACTCTGTGAGTAAGCCTGTAATCATTCTAACAGAAATTCTCTTTAGTGTCATTGGTGTTATGCTTGGCTTTGCCATTACCGGTATGGAAGTTTCAGTTGTAATGACTGGTATTGGTATTGTAGGTCTTGCAGGTATTGTGGTCAAAAACGGGATATTGGTAATTGAGTTTGCAGATGAGCTTCGAAGCCGTGGGATGAAAACCCGCGAAGCCGTAATACAGGCAGGTAAAACCCGTATTATTCCGGTGATGTTAACAGCTATTGCCGCGATCCTTGCACTTATTCCGTTAGCTATTGGATTCAATATTGACTTCGTTACCATGTTCTCAGAATTGAACCCTCACATTTTCTTTGGCGGCCCAAGTGCCAGCTTTTGGAAACCATTGTCATGGACCATCATCTTTGGTTTGTCATTCGCTTTCTTTATGACATTGGTAATTGTGCCGGCGATGTACTTAATTGCTGAGCGTTTAAAAAGACCAATGAGAAGAGAATATGGAGGTACATGGATTAGCATGTTAGGTATCCCGCCATTGACCTTCTTGTTTATACCATTAATGATCGTAACCATGGTCAGGCATCGTATGGAGGTAAATCGCCGCTTCAGAAGGCTACAGGGAAGAGCGAGTGAGACGTGGATTAGAAGCTGGTTTTAGAGTAATGTTTAATGATAAGTTTTTGAGCCGTTTTGCAATTGCAAAGCGGCTTTTTTGTGGCCAGCTTTTTCACTGCCATTAGCATTGTTGTGTCACTCACTTGTACGTTATCTTTTGATGGAGCTATTGTTCGATTTGGTAGTCTATCAAATAGGGGAGAACGCTCTAACTTCAATCGGAATTATAACTAAATTTTGCGCTTGTGACTTAAGCTACATACGTCTCTTGAATTACTCTTTTAACCCGTCTAATTTCATCTTCGTGTAAACTGCCAACTATTTGTATTATTCGGCTTTTATCTATTGTTCTTATTTGATCTATAATAATCCAACTTTCAGCTTTATGTTGTTTTACTTCAACTCTCGTAACGTATGCTTTTGAAGTGCTTGTTATTGGTGCAATAACTATCGCCCGTAAGTGTCTATTCATTTCATCCGGTGAAATAATTACGCACGGCCTTGTTTTTCTTATCTCACTTCCAATAGTTGGATCAAGGTTTACCAGGATGATTTGGTATTGTTTCAATTCCATCCCTCAAGAGTTTCGTCTTCAAAAATGTCATCAATCAAGAGTTGGTCGTCTCCATTCTCGTGCATTTCTTTAAAAGATTCTTCCCAACCCTTTCTCGGCGATGCTTTTGGTTTTAAAACAATACTGTCTTCCTCGAGCACAAGCTCAATAGTATCTTTAATGTTGTATTTGTCGATTACCGCTTTTGGTAAACGAATACCTTTTGAGTTTCCAATTGAAATTACCGATACTTCCATGAACTTTTTTGTGGATACAAAGTAATTACATTTTGCTTACTTTGATTAGTTTTTTTCAAAATTCTGGTGTTTATTACCCTGAAGCTTTGAAGTAAATTTCCGTTTGTATTCTCAATTCATCTTCCGCTCCAAAATTCTTTCAAATCGCCTTACATCTGCTTCGGGAGATATTGGTTTGCCCGCGACTAAAAAGTCAGCGAATTGTTTGGCAAAAAAAGGAGCGAGGGAGCAGCCTTTGGTACCCATGCCGTTTAAAATGCCGACGTTCAAAAATCCTGGATGCAATCCTACAAAAGGTCTTCGTTCCATATTAGCCGGTCTTACTGATGCGATTTGATCGACTATTTCAAAGGGGATTTTCAGAAAGTACTTAAGGAAGCCGTTTACTTTTTCTTTGAATGTAGCGGTTGGGAGATCATCAGTAAAGTTCCATTCGTAAGTAGAGCCGATCCAGAAAAAGTCATCTTGCCAGGGAACAATACTTAAACCCTGTTTATAAATATACCTCACATCTAATTCTGGAATTCTTGCAATGATTGCTTCGCCCTTGTTGGCAGAATAAGGCAGATTTTTAAAATAAGGGCTGGAAATGCCATTTACTCCATCACAGAAAATAATTTTTGTTGCTGTTAAATCTTTGTATGTAACCTTTTGTTCACTAACAACTAACTTTTCGACATCTAAGTTTTCTTCAATAAGTAAATGCTTCTTTTGTAGTTCATTCCTCCAGCCGCTTAACATCGA
The DNA here is from genome assembly GCA_025963675.1 of Segetibacter sp. GTDB lineage: Bacteria > Bacteroidota > Bacteroidia > Chitinophagales > Chitinophagaceae > Segetibacter. Next base: position 10,374 of record JAOQAJ010000093.1, on the reverse strand, counting down.
ATGAATATCGATGAGCAGACAAGGACTTATTTCTCCAGCGCCGAAATAAAAATTGAAAATAGTCTTCCAATCCGATTCATTTGTTTCGTGCAGGTATTCCGGCTCTTCATTCAATCTTTTATCAAAAGCTTCTTTCATCTGTAAGCTTGGATGAAAGTCAAGCAAGCTGCATGTTCTAATAAGTGATTTTCCTAACGCGTCACCCAGATTGCCGTACGCTTGCAATGCAAATGGCAATAAATCCTCTATCATCCATGTTCTTACTATACGACGTCCGGTTACCGGGTTAATAACTCCGCTTGCTACCTTGCTCGCTGTAAATGGTTTGTTGTCGTCTATTACAACAACACTTTTTCCTGCCTTTAACAGATAGTAGCTTAAAAATGTTCCGCATAAACCCTGGCCAACTATAAGAAAATCGAGCCCCCCCGCCCCTAAAGGGGGGCTAAGAAAACTGCTGAAATTTACCTGTTCATTCATTTATTCATTCGGTTGCTGATAGATTTTCGTCTTGCTTTGCTCAATAGTAAAAAAAGTGTTGAAGAGTGCGACGCAACAATGCTATATCAGCGAAATATAGCCCGGACCAAAAACGTTCTTTTGCATCCCTTGATTTAATTAAAAAGGCCCGCATTTGATGTAGCGGGCCTCATAACTATTATTCGATAAAATTATCTTCTTAATGATTCTGCCATTGTCTTTCCAATGTCAGCAGGGCTGTCGACAACAGCAATTCCGCACTCTTTCATGATTTTCATTTTTGCAGCAGCAGTGTCATCAGCACCGCCGACAATCGCACCGGCATGCCCCATACGACGACCGGGAGGAGCAGTTTGACCTGCTATAAATCCAACGACAGGTTTCGTTCCGTTTTCCTTTATCCATCTTGCGGCTTCAGCTTCCATTCCGCCGCCAATTTCACCAATCATGATAATGCCTTCAGTTTCCGGATCATTCATCAGTAACTCAACAGCTTCTTTGGTCGTAGTTCCAATAATTGGATCACCGCCAATTCCTATTGCAGTAGATATTCCGAGGCCGGCTTTTACAGCCTGGTCAGCAGCCTCGTAGGTTAGTGTACCAGATTTTGATACAATACCTATTTTACCCTTTTTAAAAATGAAGCCCGGCATAATGCCTACTTTAGCCTCATCGGCAGTTATTACACCCGGACAGTTTGGCCCGATTAATCTTGAAGATTTTGTTTTGAGATAACTTTTAACCTTCACCATATCCTGAACTGGTATGCCTTCGGTAATACAAACTACGAGTGCAATGTTTGCATCAGCAGCTTCCATTATAGCATCGGCAGCAAATGCCGGTGGAACAAAAATGATACTAACATCAGCGCCTGTTTTAGCAACAGCTTCTGCAACAGTATTGAATACAGGCCTGTCTAAATGAGTTGAGCCGCCCTTACCGGGAGTGACGCCACCAACTACACTAGTTCCATATTCAATCATTTGAGTAGCATGAAAAGTTCCCTCTGTACCGGTGAATCCCTGTACAATTATTTTGGAGTTTTTATTTACTAATACACTCATAGCAAACGTTTGATGTAGTTTTTTTTTAATGAACGGCAAAAATAGGACTTAACAGCAATAACAGGATAAAATTTAATTGCAGTGCGAGGGCAATCTATACAAGTACATAAAGTTGATAAGTAAACTTTACTCTAATGTTTTTCAGTGACATTAGAAATCTGACGAAGTATCTGCATGTAACCTTGGGCACAAACTGCTGTCATACAATTCCTAAAAATGATATAAAACGCTTAAATACAACCTGCTGACAAATAATTGCTGGTATGTTTGCAAGGAACAGAATTCACAATGAAAAAAACTTCCATACCATTTTTTAATATCCTTTCTATTTTTTTAATGGCGCTTTGTGTGATTGGGTTTACCAGTTGCGCTAATATGATTCCGCCGGGTGGTGGCCCCAGAGATTCGCTTCCACCAGTGTTGGTTGAAGCTCTTCCAAAAGATTCAGCTACCAATTTCACCGGCAATCGTTTAACCTTAAATTTTGATGAATTCGTAGAAATTCAAAATGCTTTTGAAAATGTTGTCTTTTCTCCGAACCCTGTAAACTTACCCGTAATAACTTCTCGATTTAGAACAGTCACAATAAAAATAAAAGACACACTCGAAGCAAATACAACTTATTCAATCAACTTTGGAAATGGTTTAAGAGACATTAATGAAGGTAACATCGCAACGAATTTTACCTACCTTTTTTCAACCGGCAGCAGGCTTGATACCAATTCATTCTCAGGTAAAGTCGTAATGGCTGAAACAGGGAAAACTGATACCACTTTAATTGTTGTCTTACATCGAAACCTTGATGATAGTGCCGTAGCGAAAGAACGTCCCAGGTATGTTGCTAAACTAGATGGAAAAGGCAACTTTCAGTTTCGAAATTTAGCCCCCGGTACTTTTGCTGTTTATGCAATCCCTAACGATTACGCAAAGCGTTACGACGATACAACAAAACCCTTCGCTTTTGCCGATTCGGCTATAAGCAGTACTAACAACAAGCCGCTCACCTTGTATGCTTATCAATTGCAAAAGATCGACACCGCAGCTGCGAGACCAAGAACGGCAACGCCAGCTCCCAGAGCTAAGGAAGATAAAGTTTTAAGATATCAAACAAACTTGGACAACGGAAAGCAAGGGATTCTAAATAATCTTGAAATAACTTTTAATAAGAAAATAGCCACTTTCGATAGTACTAAGATTAAGCTGCTCGGGCCCGATTCAAGTACTGTTACCAATTATTCAATCATTGGGGATACGAGTAAAACAAGATTTATTGTTCGATATAAGTGGCCTGAAGATGCCGCATACCGGTTGATCTTTGCAAAAGATGCTTTTGCAGATACAAGTGGAACCATGTTGGCAAAAAATGATACAATCAGGTTTAGCACAAAAAGAACGTCAGATTATGGTGCAGTTCGATTAAGATTTAGAAATTTAAACCTTGCTAGAAATCCTGTTCTGCAGATTGTTCAAAATGAAAAAATTGTCGACTCTATTCCTTTAACTCAGAGTGAGTGGACAAGGAAGTTATATGAACCAGGCGACTATGAGATTCGCATCTTATATGACAACAATAAGAATGGCAAGTGGGATCCGGGTAAGTTTTTCGGCCGCCACGAGCAACCGGAAATTGTAACAACTGTTAGCACAAAACTTACCATAAGGGCCAACTCAGATAACGATTCGGAGATCAATTTATAGTTAATCATCACGTTTACTAATTCTGTAAGTATGAATATTGAAAATCTAAACGAGTTGCCTGATTGGGAAGACGATGAAGATGAAACAGAGGAAGGTGAAGGCTGGAAAACAAATACCACCAGGATTGCCTGTAAAGCTTTGTATGAAAAATGGAACCAGATAATGATCATGCTTACCGGCGCTTTAGGAACCATAAAAGAAATTTCTGAAACTGGTGAAGAAGCAGATTTTGTCGCTGGCCAAAAAGCAATGATTTTGGGTGATGCTTACGAAGTTGGTGCTAAGATTCGAAGCTCAGAAGCAGCAAGCATGTTTGTGCTTAAAATGGAAAACGCAGCAATTATTCGTAAGAATGCACAATTTGTAAAATCCGCTCTTTTAAACCTGGTGTTCCAGAACGAGCTGGATGAAGAACATGCGGAAACATTACGAAACGAAATCGATGATTTCCGGCAGTTATTTAAAAATTGGGTAAACAGTTTTGAGCGGGATGAATACACCGACGAATGGGGCCTTTTCACGTAATAAATTGAATTATCGTGCGAGACGATTTTAACTTTCAAAACAGTTGTATCGCTTTCGTTCAAATAGATCTAAAAACACTCATTATTATTTTTACAAATGCAACTTCCTTCGTCATTATTAGAAAATGCGGTAAATGAATTTTCGAGGCTGCCGGGTATTGGTAAAAAGACTGCCCTTAGACTCGTTTTGCATTTACTAAAACAGGATGTTGCAGAGGTCTTGCATTTCGGAGATACTATTACACGAATGCGGCAGGATATTAAGTTTTGTCAAAGATGTTTAAATATTAGTGATGCAGACATCTGCTCCATCTGTGCAAATAGTTCCCGCAACCAGCACCTCATTTGTGTTGTCGAAAATATTCGTGATGTAATTGCCATTGAAAGCACGCAGCAATACAACGGAACGTATCATGTTCTCGGTGGTATCATTTCTCCTTTAGATGGCATTGGACCAGATCAGCTAAGCATTGAACCGCTGGTAAGCCGCATTCAAAAAGAAGATACGCAGGAGTTGATGTTTGCACTCAATCCAAATATCCAGGGAGATACTACCATCTATTATATTCAAAAAAAGATTCAGCAATTCAGTTGTAAAGTAACAACGATTGCACGTGGTATAGCCTTTGGCGGAGAGTTGGAATATGCAGATGAAATGACGCTTGCCAGAAGCATTACTAACCGTCTACCTGTTGGACAGTATGTAAAGTAGAATAAATTCAGTCCCTAAGAAAAAGAGTATGAAAAACATTTGTCTTTTTTTAATAGCGGTGGCAATTAGCGCTACGAATTTTGCTCAAAAAGTCTATAATACCAGGACAGGAAACATTACCTTTTTCTCAAGTGCACCGTTAGAAGACATAGAAGCGAAAAACAACGCTGTCTTTAGCCAGCTTTTTTCTGCAACAGGGCAGTATAATTTCGAAATGAACATCAAAGATTTTCATTTTGAAAACGACCTGATGGAAGAACATTTCAACGAAGATTACATGCACAGCGATAAGCTTCCCAAGTCCTTTTTTAAAGGAACTATTACAAATATCAGGGACATCAATTTTGCTAAAGATGGGGTTTACAATGCTGTTGTGAAAGGAAGTTTGACAATTCATGGCATAACCAGGGAGATTGTTCAAAACGGCACCATCGAAATAAAGGGTGGCAGGCTAACTGCCCACAGCAAGTTTAAAATACTCAGGAAGGATTACAATATCGGTGGCTCTCTCGCCAGTAAAATGATCTCCGATACTGTTGAAGTAACTGTTAATTGCCAGTACGATTAATCGTTAGAGAAAGTCAATGCTCATCGACTTAACATCATTTGAACTTTTTATCATATTTTTGTGCTTCTTTAGCAGGTGGATTTGTTTATTGTTCAACCTGCTGATCTCAGGCTTTCAACTGAACTAATAAACGATCTCACTCTGATTCATTTCCAGATTGTCCTCGTTTATAGTTTACAAATTTTTTTTGAAGTCAGCTTCACAACTTCTTTTCTGCATCGTTGCGTCGCACACTTCAAATATAATAATACTATTCATCGTTCATGTTTTGCTGGTTGATGCAACATGAAAAAATTGAAACTATGGATATTAGACAAGAACTGGAAAAACGGATACTCATCATCGATGGAGCAATGGGCACAATGATCCAACGCTACAATCTCGAAGAGGAAGATTACCGTGGCGAACGCTTCAAGGACTGGCATACCGACGTCAAGGGAAACAACGACTTACTCAGCCTCGCCCAGCCACAAATCATCGAAGAAATACACGTCCAGTACCTGGCAGCGGGAGCTGATATTATCGAAACAAACACATTTAGCAGTACCAGCATTGCTCAGGCCGATTACGATATGCAATCTTTAGCATACGAGTTAAATGTAGCATCTGCAAAGTGTGCACGAAATGCAATCGAAACATTTCTAGCTTCACCGGAAGGAAAAGACAGATCAGGTGCATGGGTTGCAGGGGCAATAGGTCCACTTAATAAAACGCTCAGCCTTTCCCCAGATGTAAATAACCCTGGTTACCGTGCAGTTACTTTTGATGAAGTGGCAATTGCATATACTGAGCAAATCAAAGGTTTGGTTGATGGCGGAGTTGATGTGCTATTAATTGAAACAATCTTCGACACGTTAAACGCCAAGGCAGCGATATATGCAGCAAAAAAATTCTTCCGCGATAACAAGTTGCAGGAACTGCCTATCATGATCAGCGGTACCATTACTGATGCATCCGGCAGAACTTTAAGCGGACAAACACTGGAAGCTTTTTATACATCTATTTGTCATGCAAAACCATTAAGTGTTGGCTTGAATTGCGCCCTGGGTGCAACTGAGATGCGTCCACATATTGAAGAGTTAAGCCAGATAGCGGAATGTTATACGTCAGCATATCCTAATGCAGGTTTACCAAATGCCTTCGGCCAATACGACGAGCAACCACACGAGACGGCGCACATCATAGAAGAGTGGGCGCAGCAAGGTTTTGTAAACATTGTAGGTGGTTGCTGTGGTACAACGCCAGATCATATAAAGCATATTGCAGATTATGTAAGAGATCTTAAACCGAGGCAATTGCCGGTGGTGGAAGACGCTTTGGTTTGAGCCACTAAGCCACAAAGTACGCAAAGGAACACTAAGAAAGTGTGTACCAGCAATTATCTGAAAGGGAAGAATATTTGGGAAAGCAGATGGTAGATATAGCTTTAAAAATACATAAAAGACCTGGGGCTTTTGGAAAGTGTATATGAGAAATGTTTTTCTTATGAATTAACTAACAGAAACATTCCTTTCCAAAGACAGAAAGATGTTGCAATAATTTATGGCGAATTAAAAATTGATGATGGGTTAAGATTAGACTTGCTGGTTGATGAGTTGGTAATAGTAAAATTAAAAGCTCAAGAGAATTTTCATCCTGTGTGGGAAGCACAAACCTTAAGTTATCTTCAGTTAACGGAAAGACGGTTAGGCTTCTTAATAAACTTTCATATTCCTTTAATGAAGGACGGAATTAAAAGACTGATACGATAAAACTTAGTGCCACTTCGAGTCCTTTGTGTCTTAGTGGTTCAAAAAAAATATAATGACTCAAGTTATTAAACCTTACTTACGCCTCTCAGGTCTCGAACCGCTTGTTGTTCGCCCTGAAATGAATTTCGTCAACATCGGCGAGCGTACAAACGTTACGGGTTCCAAAAAATTTGCACGCCTTATTCGGGATAACAAATACGAAGAGGCTTTGTCAGTGGCTCGCCAACAGGTAGAAAACGGCGCGCAAATACTCGACGTCAATATGGACGACGCCTTGCTTGAAGGCGTCAGTGCAATGACAACTTTTCTCAATCTTTTACAGGCTGAACCCGACATTGCGAAAATTCCGATAATGATCGATAGCTCTAAATTTGAGATTATCGAGGCGGGTTTGAAGTGCGTGCAAGGCAAGTGTATTGTGAACTCTATCAGCATGAAGGAAGGTGAAGAAAAGTTTATAGAGCAAGCATTCACCTGCAAAAGCTATGGCGCATCTGTTATCGTAATGGCTTTCGACGAAACAGGCCAGGCTGATACAAAACAACGAAAAATAGAGATCTGCGAAAGAGCTTATAAAATATTGACCGAACAAGTAGGCTTCGATCCGCAAGACATCATTTTTGACCCTAATATTTTCGCCGTTGCCACAGGTATAGAAGAGCACAACAACTACGCTGTTGACTTTATCGAAGCAACAAAAGAAATAAAACAAAAGATGCCGCTCACAAAAGTAAGTGGTGGTGTAAGCAATGTATCCTTTTCATTCCGTGGCAACGATCACGTTCGTGAAGCCATCCATTCGGTCTTTTTGTATTACGCGATAAAAGCAGGAATGGACATGGGGATTGTCAACGCAGGTCAATTGGTCGTGTATGACGAAATAGAGCCAGAACTGAGAAGACTTTGTGAAGATGTATTGCTGAATCGTAACAATGAGAACAATGAGGCAACCGAAGCTCTCATCAATTTCGCAGAAACCGTAAAAGCAAAAGGCAAAGAAATAGTAAAAGACGAAGCCTGGAGAAATGAACCGGTTCAAAAACGTTTAGCGCATTCGCTTGTAAATGGTATTACAGATTATGTAGAAGCTGACACTGAAGAAGCGAGACAAAAATATCCAAAACCTCTCGATGTAATTGAAGGTCCTTTAATGGACGGGATGAATATAGTAGGTGATCTTTTTGGAGCAGGCAAAATGTTTTTACCACAGGTTGTAAAAAGTGCAAGGGTAATGAAGAAAAGTGTTGCCTACCTGTTTCCATTTATTGAGGCCGAAAAAGAAGAGCGCCGGCAGGCGCATCTGGCGGCAGGTACTGTAAACGAGGAAGGTGCCGGAGCAGCTAAGATCTTGTTAGCTACAGTAAAAGGCGATGTGCACGACATTGGTAAAAATATAGTTGGAGTTGTGCTGGGTTGTAATGGATATGATATTATTGATCTTGGCGTGATGGTGCCAACTGATAAAATTTTGGAAACTGCAAAAAGAGAAAACGTTAATATCATTGGTTTAAGTGGATTGATCACTCCATCACTCGACGAAATGGTTCATATAGCCCGTGAAATGAAACGTAGGCAAATGGACCTGCCATTGATGATCGGAGGAGCAACTACCAGTCGTATGCATACAGCTGTAAAAATAGCACAGGAATATGATCAAGGCGTGGTGCATGTACTTGATGCGTCAAGAAGTGTTACGGTTGCTGGTTCCTTATTAAGCAAAGAACAGAAGCCCGACTTTTTAAAAGGTATAAAAGAAGAGTACAGAAAGCTGAAAGAAGACTTTGCAAACAAGAAAGTAACAAAGGCGTATTTGTCGTATGGACAAGCTGTAGAGAACAAGGTAAAATTAGACTGGCAAAACTTCCAGCCGGTGAAGCCTTCTTTTATCGGAACTAAGAGCTTTATTGAATACGATTTAAAAGAAATTGCAGAATATATAGACTGGCAGCCATTCTTTATTGCATGGGAACTGCATGGCAAATTTCCGCAAATTTTAAGTGATGAAAAAGTAGGTGTGGAAGCAACTAAACTTTACAAAGATGCCCAAGCCCTGCTAAAGAAAATTATAGAAGAAAAGTGGTTGACTGCAAAAGGCGTGATAGGATTTTGGCCAGCCAGCTCTAACGGAAAAGATACCATTACAGTTACAGACGAATTGTCAACGGTAGTTGAACTGGAATCGTTGAGACAGCAGATTAAAAAAGCTGCCGGCCAACCAAATATGTCTTTAACCGATTTCATTGCTCCAAAAGAAACTGGCTTGCAAGATTACCTTGGAGCTTTTGCTGTCACAATAGATGGAATTGAACCTCATCTAAAGCGTTTCAACGAGCAACACGATGATTACAACAAGATATCATTACAGGCACTCGCAGACAGGTTTGCCGAAGCGTTTGCAGAATTGCTACATCATAAAACCAGAACAGAATATTGGGGTTATGTAAGAGATGAGAACCTCACCAACGAAGACTTTATTAAAGAAAAATACCAGGGGATTCGTCCGGCTCCGGGTTACCCTGCGTGTCCTGATCATACAGAAAAGTATAAGTTGTTTGCTTTATTAGATGCCACCAATGCAACAGGTATTCAGCTTACAGAAAGTCTTGCGATGTATCCCGCTTCATCCGTTTGTGGTTGGTATTTTGCAAATCCTGAAAGTAAATATTTTGGTATCGGTAAGATAGAAAAAGACCAGGTGGCAAACTACGCCCGACGTAAAAATATGGATTTGGAAGAAGTCGAAAGATGGCTAAGACCGGTGTTGGAGTATGATGCTTAAATAATAAGACACGTTTTAGGTTGATTTGGTTTTGGGTTTCAAGCAGTGGCTTTTCATGGCATCAGGGTTGTGTCGCTGCCTTATACTTTTGGTCTTTTTTTTGGCATCTTCTCATTATTGAAAGACAGGTTAAATACTGTGTTGTTAACTCACATAAGTTTAAGAAAAAATACATCGATTACACTAAAATTCCATCCTTACAGTATTATCTCATTATTGAACCGGAAACTACTTTAATCACTTCCTACAAAAGCAGCGGACCCGGTGAGTGGACCAAATACACGGGCCCCGATGAGTTGATAAATTTAGATATTCTGAATGTTTCGTTTCAACTAAAGCAGGTGTATTCGTAACGTTCAATGAAGCGATTTCAGTACAAGAGTGCGACGCAACAAAAGCTTCACTAATTTCTACTGCCGGCACCAACATAAAAAAGCATAATAATTACAGTCGCCGTCTTTTTAAACTATTTACCCTTCAGCAAAAATTCCCGCCGTAGAAAAGGTGCTTTGATGAATTTCTGAATACACTTCTAAAAACTTGCTTACAGCTTGTTTGCCTTCAGTTCCCAAGTCAATTGAAAAATTATTAACGTACAGGTCAATGTGTTTCCGCATCACATCTTCACTCATTTCCTGGGAATGACTGCTGATATAAGAAGAGATCGCAGGATAATTTTTAAATGAATATTCTACACTTTTCCTGATCAGCTTATCAAGTTTTTGCTGTACCTCTTTGCCTATATCTTTCTTAACGATTATTCCTCCCAGCGGAATGGGTGCTCCTGTTGAACTTTCC
>JAOQAJ010000002.1 GCA_025963675.1 Segetibacter sp. | reverse complement strand
TTGAACGCTATCCTCAATGGCTTGAAAAAGTAGTCTTCATTTTAAACATTGTCCCTTCAAGAGATAATATACCAGCCTATAATGAGCGAAAGCGAATAATAGAAGAAATGGTGAGCACCATCAATGGCAAATACTCAACAATACAATGGCAGCCTATTATTTACAGGTATAATCATTTACCATCTCATGAGTTGTCTGGTTTATATGTCGCAGCCAACATTGCTTTGATCACCCCGCTAAGAGACGGAATGAACCTGGTTGCAAAAGAGTTTGTTGCCAGTTGCACAGAGGGAGGGGTTTTAATCCTAAGTGAACTAACCGGGGCCGCCAGTGAATTAAACGAGGCTTGCCACGTTAATCCGACTGATGCAGAAGAAATGGCTGACACCATTGCATCTTCCCTGAATATGCCATTAGAAGAACAAAAGCAGCGAATGAAAGCCATGCAACAGCGGCTTTCGGATTATGATGTAGTACAATGGGTGAATGACTTTTTAGAGCAGCTATTTAAAATTAAAAAGGAACAAAGCAAACTGCATTTAAAAAAATTAGACAGCAACACCATTAAAAAGCTGAGTGAAGATTATGACAAAGCGGAAAAGAGATGCATTCTGTTAGACTACGACGGCACACTTGCCCCCCTAACCAAAATTCCATCTGCTGCTGCTCCGACTGACGACGTACTTGACTTTTTGGAACAACTTTGCCAGGATGAAAGAAATGAAGTGATCATCATTAGCGGCAGAGATGCGAAGACGCTTCAACAGTGGCTCGGACATTTACCAATTAATTTTATAGCCGAGCACGGATCGACGCTAAGATATAAAGGTGGAGATTGGGAATTGCAATCAAGCGTTTCCTCGGAATGGAAAGATGAAATAAGGCCGATGTTGCAATCTTATGTCTGGCGATGTGCCGGATCTTTTTTAGAAGAAAAAGAAAATACTTTGACGTGGCATTATCGAAATACACATCCGGGTTTAGGATTTATCCGTTCACGCGAGTTGCTGAACAACTTGTTGCAGTTAACAAACAACAGCCCTCTTCAGGTAGTTGATGGAAATAAGGTTATAGAGGTACGATTAACAGGAATGGATAAAGGGATGACCGCACTAAAAGCGGTAAATAAATTCTCTCCTGATTTTACCTTTTGCATAGGCGATGATACAACCGATGAAGATATGTTTAAAGCGCTTGATGGCAGAGCAATTACAATAAAGGTTGGTAACGGAACTACTGCTGCTAATTATAACTTACAAACACAAGCAGAAGTACTACCACTTCTAAAACAAATAATGCATGTAAAAGTGAACCAGGAGAACCCGGCCTGATTTTATTACTCTACCAAAAGAGTTAGTTTTTTGCCTGCTGCAGTATAAAGCTCACCTGCTTTTACAGTTAAAGAAAAGCCGGGCCGGGGATCAAGCAGGGGATGTTGTTGACTGAAAAATTCTTTTGGCAAGTTCACTTCTATAGTTTGATCGAAAGGGCTTGTATGTACGTAAACCCTTTTTACATAGAAATGATCGAGATAGTTTAGCCTGAGAGATTTGAAACGACGGAAGTTAATCATGATAGCGCCGTTAGAATCGGGAAGAAATCTTTTATAAGTCTTGCCTGTTAAATCAATGGCGTCAACTATAAAGGCTTTATCTAAAAAGGTTTTCTTGTACCTGGCCCTGAAAGTAACTTTGCTAATCGAGTCGTTTTCGGTAGATCATTTCACGATACTACCTATTGGAGCAAGACTACTGAAACCTTTAGATTTGAAATTGACTTGTTTCGCATTTGATGTGTACTGCCCATAGTCAACCGTTAAACTGCCATTGCAATTAACTGTTGTAAAGTAAATACCACTGCTGTCGAGAATATATTTAGATTCACATGCACCTTCTTTAATCGAATAAGCCTTACTTAACCGGCTTTGACTAAACGAGGTTGTACAAACTAAAAATAATAAAAACGTTATCCGGATTTGAATGGACATTACGTGTAAAAAACTTAATTGACCCCATTGCTAATAAAGTAAAAAGTATTGAAATTAGGGAAATGAAAGCTTGTTATGATTAAAGCAGGTAAAATACATAAACAAAGAATTGTAGAACTGTTAGCAGAATGCGTTGACACAAATAAAAGTGTTAACTGGATTGTGAAACAGGACTCTAAAAGAAAAGAGCGCATCAGGCATCTGATGGACTATTCCTTTGATGCATGTATTGACCTGGAGGAAATTTATCTTACTGAAGATCAAAATGGCGTTATCATATGTACGATGTCTGATGATAAATTGCCGTTTTTGGAGGAAGCTTATCTGACTGCCCGTTTGGTCATACAGGTCACGGGGATTGAGGGAGTAACCAAAGCATTGAAGAGAGAAGAGTATATCAACTCTTTCCACCCCCAGGATCACGAATTTATTTATATCTGGTTTATTGCGGTCGATAAGACAGTTCAAGGCAAAGGCGTAGGTTCGTTAATGATCAACGAAATCATTAATAAAAGCGATAAAGAAAATATGCCGGTTTATCTTGAAACCTCCGATGAAAGAACGCTGAAGTTTTATCTGAAACATGGCTTCGAGATTTATCATACTTCAGAAGTTGAAATCTTTGGTTTTGAATTATATTTTCTAAGAAGGTTACCAGAATGAGGCCCCAGCCATAAAGGGAGAAATACAATAAAACCCAGAGTACACCAAAATTTAATCCCTCACCTGAGGATATCGAATTTCATTTTTTGATGCCTTTTATTAGGTCGTCAGATTCTAATAAAGTTTTGTCTATTCTATTTTTAATTGACACTTTTTTATATCAAATCATTCTGACAACAGTTCTTGCATAAGGGACATCAGCCGGTGGGGTGCCGAGCGAAGGCGTAGGCATTCCGAAACATGCGTAGCAGTTTCGGAAACCAGCGGGTGGAGTCCCGTTGCAAGAACGAAGCCCAGCGGCTTGAGCTTTTAACTGCGGGTTGAACCAGTTTAGAAGGAAGTAACGTTCTTGAACAGCCCATACAATAT
>JAOQAJ010000001.1 GCA_025963675.1 Segetibacter sp. | reverse complement strand
TCTGAAGTGACGACCTTTTTTGCCCCGTCATTAAGTACTAAAGTAGTAAGATTTAGAAGCTGGAGTCAGTTGACCGGATAATAATTTTTTTGATTGAAGAAATTAAAGCATTTTTAATTGATTGACTAAACCTGAGACTTCCAATCATGCTGTTTTTTTTAATGATTTTCGTAACTTAAAAGATGTGAGAATCCTAATTGAAATGTACCGCAACCACCTCTTTAAACATCCTTCGGATAAATGAGATCTAAGAGGTGAATGGTGCAGGCAAGGTTTATAATGCATGATTACTTTTAGATAAGAGATCGTAAGAGCTAAGTAGATATGAAAAAGATTTTGTTGCTATGTTTATTTTTCGTGACAATGCTAACGGCACGGGCAGATGACGGCTATCGACTGTGGTTGAGGTATGAGTTAGTGAGCAACCCTCAGTTGTTAGCGAACTACCGTAATGCCATCACATCGATTTATTTTGCGGGTACATCAGCCGCTATAATTGCAGCAAAAGATGAATTACAGATGGGCCTCGAAGGATTGCTGGGGCGAAAATATGTACTTCAAAATAATCTATCAAGCAATCAACTGGTTATTGGTACTCCTAAAAGTTCCCCCGTTGTTGCCGGCCTGTCATTGAATGCGCAGCTTGCAAAAGCAGGTGATGAAGGCTTCGTTATCGTCAATTCCAAAAAAGATCAAAAAAACATCATTGCAATTGTCGGCAACACTGATATCGGCGTGCTTCACGGAGTCTTCCATTTTTTACGACTGTTGCAAACACAACAAAATATTCAAAGCCTTTCCATTACATCGGCACCAAAAATCAAATACCGCTTACTAAATCATTGGGATAACCTCAATCGAACTGTAGAGAGAGGTTATGCTGGTTATTCTATCTGGAACTGGCATACGTTGCCCGGATATATTGACCAGCGATATATAGACTACGCCAGAGCTAATGCTTCGATAGGAATCAATGGAGCAGTTGTAACTAATGTGAATGCCAATGCTACCATTTTGACCAAAGAATATCTGGAGAAAGTAGCGGCTTTGGCAAATGTCTTTCGGCCCTACGGCATAAAAATATACCTGACAGCACGGTTTAGCGCTCCGATTGAAATTGGAAAACTAAAGACGGCAGACCCGCTAAATGCAGCTGTAAAACAGTGGTGGAAAGATAAGATAGATGAGATATATAAGTACGTTCCTGACTTTGGCGGTTTTTTAATTAAAGCAAACTCTGAAGGGCAGCCGGGTCCGCAGGATTATAAGAGAAGTCATGCGGATGGAGCAAATATGTTTGCTGAAGCACTTGCACCTCATGGTGGAATAGTTATGTGGCGTTCGTTTGTCTACAGCAATGAGAGCCCTGAAGATCGTTTAAAACAAGCCTATGCTGAGTTTAAACCGCTTGATTCGAAGTTTAAAAACAACGTAGCAATCCAGGTAAAAAACGGTCCATTAGACTTTCAGCCAAGGGAGCCTTTTTCTCCATTGTTTGGCGCTATGCCTAAAACTCCTCTGTTCATGGAGTACCAATTGACGCAGGAATATCTTGGGTTTTCTACCCACCTTGTTTTCATGGCTCCTTTATTTAAAGAGGTCTTAAATGCCGATACTTACCAAAAAGGCAAGGGGTCAACTGTGGCTAAAGTGTTAGATGGATCTTTAGACGGGCTGACCTTATCAGGAATGGCAGGCGTATCAAATATTGGAAACGACATAAACTGGACGGGACATCTTTTTGGACAAGCCAATTGGTATACTTTAGGTCGGCTGTCCTGGAACTATGAATTGTCATCTGCGCAGATTGCAAATGAATGGATCAGGCAAACATTTGGAAACACCAGGCAATTGGTTGATACAGTAGACAAGATAATGTTGAGTTCACGTGAAGCAATGGTTAACTATATGACCCCCTTAGGTCTACATCATATCATGGGTTATGGTCATCATTACGGTCCGGCTCCCTGGTTTGACAAGGCTTCGCGAGCTGATTGGAACCCTGTCTATTTTCACAAAGCAGATTCAGTGGGTATTGGATTTGACAGAACAGAAAAAGGCACCAATTATTTATCGCAGTATGCGCCCGAAGTAAAAAAGGTGTATGAAAACATCGATACCTGTCCGGAAGAATACCTGCTGTGGTTTCATCATGTACCTTGGAATCATAAGATGAAATCGGGAAGAAATTTATGGGACGAAATGTGCTATAGATATTATGCAGGAGTAGACTCCGTACGCTTAATGCAGAAGCAATGGAACAGCCTTGAAAAACTGGTGGACAAACAAAGATTTAACCAGGTAAAAATGTTGTTAGCGGTGCAGGAAAAAGAGGCGGTGTGGTGGAGAAATTCTTGTTTGCTTTATTTTCAAACGTTTTCAAAAATGCCTATTCCTGCAGGCTATGAGAAACCTGACCAGACGTTAGAATACTATAAGAATTTAAACTTCCCGTTTGCTCCGGGCAACGGACGATAGGAGACCATCAAGTGTAAAAAACTCCTAAAAAAGTTACAGAAAAATGCCAAAGATATTTTTAATTATTCTCCTTTCGATCATAGCGGCTGGTGCTTTCGGGCAGAACGAAAGGTTATGGAACAACAGGAAATGTGCTGTCTCTTTAACCTATGATGATGCAATAAATGTCGACCTTGATAACGCTATACCGGCTCTGGATTCATTTGGCTTGAAAGGTTCTTTTTATTTATCAGGATATTCAGGTGCACTAACTAATAGAATTGACGAGTGGAGAGTAGCTGCAAAAAATGGACATGAGCTTGCAAATCATACGCTTTATCATCCGTGTGCGGGTGGGCCGGGAAGAGGGTTTGTAACTGCAGACTATGATTTGAACAAGTACACATTTCGAAGACTAATGGACGAAATAAGAATGACAAATACGTTGCTTAAAGCAATAGATGGCAAAACAAAAAGAACGTTTGCATACCCGTGTGGCGATACAAAAATTGGTGACTCTTCTTATATCGGTCTTTTGAAAAATGATTTTGTCGCAGCAAGAGGAACTGTTGCAAAAATGCCGGCAATTGATCACATTGATTTATACAATGTAGAATGCTATGTCATAAACGGTGAGACCGGAGATCAACTAATTGCGTTGGTCAAAAAGGCAATGCAAACTAATACTTTGCTTGTGTTCCTGTTTCATGGCGTTGGTGGCGGACATAGTTTAAATGTATCACTGGAAGCACACCGGCAACTTTTGCAGTTTTTAAAGCAAAATCAAAAAGATGTCTGGGTTGCTCCAATGATTGATGTTGCTGAATATGTGAAAGCTTATAAGCCACAATCAAAGTAACAGGCATTCATATAAAACTTACCGCGATTGCCGGAATTTGCCGAACTACTACTAAAAGTACAAGTGAGTGACACAACGATGCTGAACAGAATAATAAATGCCGGTTAAAAAAAACAACGTACCAGAAACAACACACAATAACCTATAACACATTCTATTTTGAACAAGAGATTTTTCGCTATCTCAATCATTTTCATTAGCATCATTGCCGCATCATGTAGTTCACAAAAAGCATCGACTGCGTCATCTGGCAATAAAGGACTAAAAGATTATTATAAAGACTTTTTTCCGATTGGAGTTGCAGTAGCGCCACGACACCTGGCAGGTGATGAAGCTCAATTAATTCTTCAGCAGTTTAACAGCCTTACCCCTGAAAATGCAATGAAGATGGGGCCAATTCATCCGCAGGAAGATAGGTATAACTGGAGAGATGCAGATTCAATTGTTGATTTTGCACAGCGACATGGACTAAAAGTGAGAGGCCACAACCTTTGCTGGCATAGCCAGGCACCACGATGGATGTTTATAGATAAGGAAGGCAAAACAGTGTCGAAAGAAGTACTCTTACAACGTTTAAAGGATCATATTACAACAGTAGTGAACCGGTACAAGGGAAAACTGTATGCGTGGGATGTTGTGAATGAGGCAATTTCTGATAGGAATGATGAATACCTGCGGAATTCAGAATGGTTGAAAATCTGTGGTGAAGAATATATAGCCAGAGCATTTCAATATGCTCATGAGGCTGATCCTAATGCTGTTTTATTTTATAATGATTACAATGAAATCAGTCCGGTAAAAAGGGAAAAAATCTACAGGTTGGTGAAAAGTTTAAAAGATGCAGGAGTACCCATTCATGGCGTTGGTCTGCAGGGGCATTGGGCTGTGAACGAGCCTTCAAGAGGGCAGTTGGATAGTACGATTAAAAGGTTCGCAGATCTTGGATTGAAAGTGCAGGTTACAGAACTAGACATTTCTGTTTATCCCAAGGAACATGATGCACGTGAAAGAAAAAGCGCTGATGCAGACACAACTTTTACTCCCCAAAAAGAGCAGCAACAACTTGAAGTGTACAAAATGAGTTTTGGTCTTTTTAGAAAATATAAAAACGTTGTTTCTGGTGTTACTTTTTGGAACATTGCGGACAGATATAGTTGGCTTGACAATTTCCCCGTGAGAAACCGCAAAGATTATCCCTTACTGTTTGACCGGAATCTAAAGCCTAAAAAAGCGTATTGGGAAGTAGTGAAGTTTTAATTTTTTTTGTACCGGCATTTGTATTTACGTGAATCATCGTTGCGTCGCATTTCGTTCATCTGTAGATGTCTTATCACCTTCTGTTTAAAATTTTTAATAATTAAAGTTTTTATACAAATTATGATCAATCGTACAAATCTCTGTTCAATCCTGATTGCTGTTTCCGGGTTATCAGTAGCCACTGCCGGTGAATTACATGCACAAAAGGCAGCTACTAAAACAGATCATTACCTGGCACAACCGTTAGTAAAAGATATTTATACCGCAGATCCATCAGCACATGTTTTTAAGGGAAAAATTTATATCTATCCGTCGCACGATGTTGAGGCAGGTGTGAAGGAAAATGACAACGGTGATCATTTTGATATGCGTGACTATCGTATTCTTTCAATGTCAAGTATACCGGGAAAAGTTACGGATCACGGTGTTGCATTAAGCGTTAAAGACATTCCATGGGCAGGAAGGCAGTTGTGGGCACCGGACGCAGCATATAAAAACGGCACTTACTACCTGTATTTTCCGGCTAAAGATAAACAGGACGTTTTTAGAATTGGGGTAGCTACAAGCAAGT
The DNA here is from genome assembly GCA_025963675.1 of Segetibacter sp. GTDB lineage: Bacteria > Bacteroidota > Bacteroidia > Chitinophagales > Chitinophagaceae > Segetibacter. Next base: position 6,978 of record JAOQAJ010000001.1, on the reverse strand, counting down.
CTCCAACAGGTCCATTTAAGGCGCAGCCAAAACCAATAGAAGGAAGCTTTAGCATTGACCCGGCAGTTTTTACCGATACAGATGGCAAATCATACATGTACTTCGGTGGAATTTGGGGTGGACAATTGCAAAGATGGGCTAATGGAAAATATGATGAAAACGGATCAAAAACCGATCTTGGAAAAGCAGACGAGCCAGCGCTAACTGCAAAAGTGGCCAAAATGAGCAAAAATATGCTCGCCTTTGATGGACCGGTAAGAGATGTTCAAATCCTTGATAAAGATGGTAAGCCATTATTAACCAAAGACCACAACCGCCGCTTCTTCGAAGGTGCCTGGATGCACAAATACAAAGGGAAATATTATTTTTCATATTCTACCGGTGACACGCATTTACTTGCTTATGCTGTCGGAAACAATCCTTATGGTCCGTTTACTTATGAAGGTGTTTTCATGGACCCGGTAGAAGGTTGGACAACACATCATTCAATCGTTGAGTTTAAAGGGAAATGGTACATCTTTTATCACGATACCCAATTATCTGGCAAAACACATTTGAGAAATATAAAGGTTGCAGAACTGAAGCACAATGCTGATGGAACAATAGCAATGGTAGCGACTTACAAAAAGTAGCAACCTCGCTCTCGACAATTATTCAAAAACATCTTTTCTATAAAAAAATGCCGCTTCAACAAGTAAGATTGAAAGCGGCATTTTTATTAAAAATTATTATATCTAAAGAATTGTAAATAAGGATGGACAACTGAAAATAAACAGCGGCAAGCTAAACATTTTCAAAAAACACCTTTTTGCAATCAAAGATATAAGAATGCTACTGGTCGCAGAGCGCTCTGTAGTACTCTAATAATTGCTGAAGTGTAAGCCCTGTGGTACTTATGTTGGCTGCTTCATAATAATCATCTTCTGGCATTAGCTGTCGTTTCAGTTTAAAACGCGAAAGATGTAGCATTTATTATGGGTTTAAAATTTAATATTAACGACGTGACCAAATCAGTTTACTCAAGCTGATGTAAGCATGTAAGGAGTGGGAGCTATTGAAACTCGAGCTTGTATTTAAAGGATCAGTACAATTGTATTGTCTTTTACACGAGAGATTTTTGCTTCATTAGAAGAGCAAATTCTGTGATCAATTCTTCAATCGCCTGCAAGGTTAAAGCATCTGTTATTTCAGATTGATGATTGACTTTCGTTTTTGCAAATGAAATTAATAATTGCGTTTTTTCTACCACTTCTGCATCAATCATTTTCAGTGTTCCCAGTAGCGACTCATGTGCTTTTGCCCCGGAAGTAGAAGCTGTAATAAGGGCGACAGGCTTATGGTACAGTTCGCAAGAAGACACCAGCCAGTCCAATGCGTTTTTTAATGTTCCCGGTGCCCCTAACGCGTATTCCGGTGTACAAATTAAAACGCCTTCAACTTCTGCCAGTAATTTTCTGAAGGCGGCAACTTCCGCTGGCGGAGTGTCTGTGTCTAAATCAGGGTTGAAATGAGGTAAAGCAGCAAGACCGCTGAAGATAGCTATATCAAAATCTTCAATGGATAAACTGGCAACAGCTTCAATGAAGTTTAAATTAGTTGATCTACTTCTTGTACTTCCGCAAATAGCTAAAACTTTATTTCTCTCTGACATATTAAATGAGTTGCAGAGATTGAAAGTACAATGAAGCTTTTGATTTTAAGAACGTATTTACCTACATACTGTTATTACGAAAGTCATGGGAGAGATCATCACAAGTATTACTCGGTGCGCCACAGGGAAATGTGTTGTATATTAAAAGCTTTCTATTGTATTAAAAGCTGTTTATTAATTCTCGTTTCGGCATTGGTAAATTGTAATACGTAGATTCCATGTGTAAGATTTTGAGGCAGATTTATTGTTTCCGTCAGTGATCCGTCAGATAAATCCAGAGATCGGGCGAAAACTTTTTGTCCGCCACTACTATAAAGGGCAATAGCATATTTGCCACTATTTATGTTTTGTAGTTGCAGGTTAAGAACACCTCCCTGAACAGGGTTTGGAAGAATTCTAATATCTGTTCTTCCGAAGCCGTTATTAACCATAAGGATGTTGCTTAACGTTTCTTTTCCCTGCTTATCAATAGTCCGCAGGCGGTAATAGTTATTTCCTTCGGTTGGTGTAGCATCCAGAAAATTATATCGGTAGGGAGCTGCGTTATTCTGTGCTATCAGTGTGCCTATTGTATTGAAAGATGAGCCGTTTATGCTCTTTTGAATTTCATGCGTGTTTACATTAGCCTCATATAACGCCGTCCACGATATCTGTACTGATTTGCCTTTTTGCAAAGCTTCGAAGCTCGATACAGCACTGTTGGATGTTGCATTTTGAGCAAAGCCATCTGTCGAAGAAGCTAATAATGTAAGAATGACGCTAGCTGTAAGTAAAAAGGTATTTTTCATAAAATAGCAATTTTTCTACTGCATAGAATACAACTTGCATGCCTTCTTTACGCGTTTGACTACATCATTTTAACAGCATATAATTCTCTTGCTTGAGGAAGAAAAGCAACACCCTATTAGGAAAACGACATTGAACAATAAGCTTCAACATAGTTTGAGAAAATGTAGTAATAATGGCAAAGAGAATTGTTACGGCGTTGTCATTGAACGCATTAGAATGCTTACTTTTTTATTATCGCCAAAGCAATCTATACAAACAGTTATTGATTACTTTTACCTTAAATATCAATTACATATGTCGTCATATACACCACTAGCAGAAAGGTATAAAAAAATGGATTATCGACGTTGTGGCAGAAGTGGACTGTTGCTTCCAGCCATTTCTCTGGGGCTTTGGCACAACTTCGGAGATGTCGATGATTACAAAAACTGCCGTAAGATACTTCAGTGTGCTTTTGACAGCGGCATTACCCATTTTGACCTGGCTAACAATTATGGTCCGCCCCCCGGAGCTGCGGAAGAAAACTTCGGTCATATTCTAAAAAAAGATTTTGAAGGTTATAGAGATGAAATGATTATTTCTTCGAAAGCGGGTTACAAAATGTGGGAAGGTCCGTATGGTGAGTGGGGCTCAAAAAAATACCTTGTTTCAAGTCTCGACCAAAGCTTGAAAAGGATGAAGCTTGATTATGTAGACATTTTTTACAGTCATCGGCCTGATCCGGTTACACCGCTTGAAGAAACAATGGGAGCGTTAGACCTTATTGTAAGGCAGGGTAAAGCATTGTATGTTGGTATATCGAACTACCAGGCCGCTGAAGCTGACAGAGCTATCCGGATACTAAAAGAGCTGGGAACCCCTTGCCTGATTCACCAGCCTAAATATTCTATGTTTGAGCGTTGGGTTGAAGGAGGTTTACTTGATATACTCGAACGTGAAGGTGTTGGTTGTATTCCGTTTTCGCCCCTTGCCCAGGGATTACTTACCAATAAATACCTGAAAGGAATACCCGAAGATTCCCGTGCTGCCAAACCCTCTGGCTTTCTTCAGGAAAACCAGGTGACGCCGGAAGTAATTGATAAAATTGCAAAGCTGAATTATGTCGCCAAAGAAAGAGGACAAACCCTTGCGCAAATGGCGCTTTCATGGTTGCTGAAAGATGAAAGAATTACTTCAGTATTAATAGGAGTGAGCAAAGTAGAGCAACTGGAAGATTGTCTTGAGTCATATTCGAGAACAGTGTTTGCCCAGGAAGAACTTGACAGGATAGAAACGATCTTAGAATAATAAGTTTTTATATTCTTTAAAAAAAGCATTGGCCGCAAGGTCGATGCTTTTTCGTTTTTAATAATTTTTTTTGATGCCGGCCTTAGTCCCCTGGTTATTCTTCGTTGCGACGCTCCGTTTGACAATTGGATTTCTTTTCAACGTTCGCCCTGTACAATTAAAACATCTTTTTTTGCCGGTATTTTAAATAGTTATCCAACAAGTAGACTCAAGCAGCATATGGATTCAAAAAGTACAAGTGAGTGACACAACGATGTAGATAAAAGACCAAATGCCGGTAACAAAAAAGTGCTTTTATTGTATTTTAAAAAAGCGACATAAAAAAGCGCTTTTACCAGCCACTAGTGGAATACGGAAATTGAAATAGGCAAGAAGATAAAAAGAAAGTAGATATATCATTACGAACGCATCATACCGTCTACATTTACATTTACAATGAAATAGGTAAATGCTACAACTACATTATAGAGATGCGACTATACAAGATCTTCCGGTTATTGTAGACATTTACAATTCGACCATCGCTTCTGGAATGGTCACGGCAGATACCCAACCTGTCTCTGTTGAAAGCAAAGTTGCGTGGTTTAATGAACATTCCCCTGAAAAAAGGCCGCTCTGGATAATCGAAGGTAAAGACCATGCAATAGTTGGCTGGGCCAGTTTTCAATCTTTTTACGGACGACCCGCTTATGATGCAACCGTTGAAATCAGCATTTACCTGCAACCAACGGAACGTGGGAGAGGAGTTGGGAAACAAGTCTTACAACACTGTATTAATACTGCGCCTGCTTTTGGCGTTAAAACTCTTCTTGGATTTATTTTCGCCCACAATGCACCCAGCCTGAATATGTTTTACAGGCTGGGATTCGAAGATTGGGCCACCCTTCCCAACGTGGCAAATATTGACGAAGTTGAGCGATCGTTGAAAATACTAGGAAAACGTGTCGGTTAAAAAAACCTTGATTTTTGCACTATTTTGAAGCTCTTTAAATCTGTCGCATTTACCTCCGATTTTTTTTATTTTTTTTAAGTCTGCCTGTACAATAAATGATACAGTTTGCAGTTTCATAAAATAGTGTTAGAACTAGCTAATTTTTCTAAAAAAAGCTGTCCAGACATTATTTAAAAAAGACTTTGGAACTACTTTTGCGAAATAATTTCTACAAAAAACATTCAAAAATATTCCGTAGTAGGTTTTAAGTTGTAAATAAATGACTCAAGAAAAAAAATAAAATCGTGCCAAGATAGAACGGCGGCAGCAAGTTGTATAAGTTTTATTGCACGTTTTTTTTATCAACTCTGTAAAATTTATAGAAAAAAGCACCAAAAGAATTACCACTTTTACATCTCCGATAACTGCAAATAATCCAATTAATCCAATTACCTAGAATTACTCTCCTCGTATCATGAAACTTCGTCCATCCAATCATCTTGATGACCAACAGGTTCAGTCCGGTTTAAAATATTTCATCCAGGAAGGTTTAGCAGCTGAGGCAATGGCAACATTTACCGGCGGAACTTTTCTTGTCGCAATGGCTGTCTTATTAAAAGCTTCTAATTTTCAAATAGGCTTACTGGCTGCTTTGCCCACACTTACCAACGTCTTCCAGTTACTTTCTATCTGGCTCGTGCAGAAGTACAAAAACAGAAGGGCAATCAGTGTTATCTGTTCTTTTTTTGCAAGAGTGCCTTTATTCATTATTGGCTTTCTGCCGTTTATATTCTCAAACGGTACCAGCATAGGTGTGTTGTTATTCTTTTTGTTTTTTCATTACTTCTTCACCTCGGTATCCGGTGCGAGCTGGAACTCGTGGATAAAAGATCTTGTACCTGAAAAGATACTTGGAAGTTATTTTTCGAGAAAAGCACGAATCACCCAAATCTTAAATGTTACACTTAGCCTGGCTATAGCCTTGTTTATTGACTATATCAAGTCCAATTTTCCCCAGTATGAATTAACTGCTTATGCAGCCATGTTTGTAATGGGAGGTGTGTTGGGTATGATAGGAGTTTATTTTTTATCACGAGCACCCGAACCTAAAACTACTCTCGAAGACCAAAAATTATTTGAACTTATAGGCAAACCACTAAAAGATATCAATTTCAGAAATCTGCTTACTTTTCATTCGTTCTATGCATTTGCTACCAGCCTTGCACTTCCATTTTTCGTGGTGTATATGATGAAAACTGTGGGATTATCCTTTGCCTGGATCATCTTTCTTGGCCTGGTTGCCAAGTTTGGAAGCATATTTTCATTGAAGTTCTGGGGTACTTTCTCAGACAAGTACAGCAACAAAACCATCATCAGTATTTGTGCGCCTACGTTTATTACATGCATCCTTAGCTGGACTTTTGTCGCAATGACGTCTAACCATATTATAAGCATTGCTCTTTTGTTTGCCATCCATTTGGTGAGCGGAATTTCTGCAGCAGGTATAGACCTGGCTATTGCTAATATGGCCATCAAGCTTGCGCCCAAAAACGAAGCAATTTCATATATCTCTGCAAGGAATATTGTAGTAGCTGTATTTGCCGCCGCGGGACCAATTGCCGGTGGTTTAATGGCAGACTTTTTTGCTACACGTCACCTTACCTGGAACGTTCAATGGAAGGGTCCTTCAGGCATTTCAACGCTCAATTTACTTGAATTACAGAACTGGAATTTCTTTTTTGTAATCAGTGCAATACTTGCTCTGTTATCGATGCGCCTTGTTAAAAGAATTAAGGAGCAGGGCGAAGTGCACAAAGAAATGGTTACTATTGTCATGAAGAAAAGTGTAACAAGAGGAATCAGGAAAAACATGAGCGGCGACGCCATTAAAGACAGAATTAACAATCCTGTGATCATTCCCGCTCTAAAGAAACGTATGTTAACATATAGACTTTGGAAGGAAGTTAAAAATACTGCATAACCTTTGTAAAAAGGAAGTGATCAACAAGACGAGTGGCCGAAATGTCACTCGTTTTCTTTTTATGCTAAATAGTTTTTTGTAGCTGTCTTTATAACCAATTTCAACATCGTTGTGTCACTCCCTTTTACTGAAAATCTTTATTGAGCTTTTTTGACAACGTGTTGAAGTTTCGCTTAATCTTTTGGATAAGCGACATTTATTTGACTTCAACTGGTTGGCAGTAATTGTGGGATAATTAAATATGCGTTCGAAAAAGCCCCGGTTAAAGGTTGCGGTGCGACTTGGATTTTAGATCCTGCTTTTCTGAATAATACCGCCGGCAATAACATCATCACCTTC
>JAOQAJ010000418.1 GCA_025963675.1 Segetibacter sp. | reverse complement strand
GCGTTAATCGCTAGTAAAGCGTTAATCGCTAGTAAAGCGTTAATCGCTAGTAAAGCGTTAATAGCTAGTAAAGCGTTAATCGCTAGTAAAGCGTTGATCGCTAGTAAGAGATCTCGATTTTTTGATTTCGATTTAACGTTGACCTAAACAACTGGCGATTAACGAACTAAAAACTGGCGATTAACGAAAAGATTTGCTTCGCCGATGACAACAATAAACACTTCGTAATCAGTAATCGTTAGTGATTGGTAATCGTTAGTGGTCGTTAATCGCTAGTAAGCGTTGATCGCTAGTAAGAGATTTCGATTTACGGTTGAGCTAAAAACTTGCGATTAACGAACTAAAAACTTGCGATTAACGAAAACGTTAGTGGTCATTAATCGCTAGTAAGCGTTGAGCGCTAGTAAGAGATCTCGATTTACGGTTGAGCTAAAAAACTGGCGATTAACGAAAAAATTTGCTTCGCCCACGACAACACTAAACACTTCAGCATTTTTAATAATTTTGCCTAAACTTAAATAATGAAAAGACGATCGTTTGTAAAGGCATCAATGCTGACAGGATCTTTAACAGGTTTGTCATCGTTGCTGGCCAAAGCTTCGGAAAAAGATTTTTTTGCGAAAACCTCTCCTGAGTTCTATGAACTACGGGTTTACACTTTAAAAAATGCAGCTCAGCAAAAGCTGATCGAAGATTATTTTCAAAATGCCGCTATTCCGGCTTTGAACAGGCTTGGTAGTAAAAATATAGGGGTTTTTACAGAATTGAAACCTGAAGGTCAATCGAAGCTATATGCTGTCATTCCATATAAGTCTGCAAAGGATTTTATGGAAGTAACTGATAAATTGGCAAATGATGTAACATACCAACAAGCAGGTGCAGAATACTTGAATGCACCTGCAACCCAACCAGCATACGACCGGATACAAAGCTCTTTTTTAAAGGCTTTTGCAGGAATGCCGAAAATGCAGGTACCCGGAAACAAGAGCAGAATATTTGAGTTACGCCGCTACGAAAGTGCAAGCGAAGCGGCTGGCAAGAAAAAAATAGACATGTTTGATAACGTTGGTGAAATAGCCATCTTTAAAAGGGTTGGACTAACCCCTGTATTTTTTGGAGAAACGATCATCGGGGAAATGCGTCCTAACCTAACTTATATGCTCACCTTTGATGACATGGCAGAACATGATAAAAACTGGAAAGCATTCGGATCAGATCCAGAATGGGCGAGAATAAAAGCTATTCCGGGATATGAAGACGCCAAAACCGTAAGCAGGATAACGCGCACGTTTTTAGTGCCGGCGGGTTGCTCGCAAGTGTAACCAATACAAAATGCAAAAAAAGCTGTTGGTGAACGTTACCAACAGCTTTTTTGCTTCAATTAGCGAGAAATCAAGGAAGATAATGAAGCAAAAATATATTCCTAATTTCAGCTAAAACTTTTTTATAGTAAATGAATTTGTGGAGCAAAGACCCGGGTTTTGGGTGGAAAAGCAACAATAAAAGGTACCAGAATCGGTGTCGATTTAATCTTAGAAAAGATAGGAGCCGGGGAGACAATTGAAGAACTTTTAATTGCTTACCCTTTTCTTACCAGGGAAGCAATTCTTGCATGCATTTCTGATGGAGCAGCATTGGTCAGGAACGAGACATTAGTAGACGCCAGCGAAAGCCCATCAATTTTCTTCCTCTTTTCGTAGCTAACAAGGCAATCAACTACCTTACTTTTACAAATGACTTTTTGGAGAAGCTTATTTAGTAAAGAGAAAAATAGGAAACCCCCGGCCAATCAATTATCCCTAAAGGAAAGACTCTCTGCCCTTCGCAATCTGCCTCGCTTTTTTAAACTGGTATGGGAAACCAGCAAATGGATGACGATTGTTAATGCAATCCTGCGTATTATCAAATCCGCTACCCCGCTTGGTATTTTATATGTTGGCAAATTGATTATTGACCAGATCATTCTACTCAGTCAAACTGGTACAGGTCTCAATTCCCGTCATCTTTGGACCCTTGTTGCAATTGAATTCGGCCTCGCCATTATTGCAGACAGTTTAAGCAGGGCTATTACTTTAATGGATAGTTTGTTAGGAGATAAATTCTCTAACCATACTTCCATTAAGATCATGAGTCATGCAGCGACTCTCGATCTCGACCAATTTGAAAATTCAACATTTTATGATAAGCTTGAACGTGCACGACAACAAACCGTTGGCCGCACCATTTTACTTTCACAGGTATTGAGCCAGGTGCAGGACCTTATAACAATGGCTTTTCTGGCAGCCGGTCTGCTGGCGTTTAATGCATGGCTGATCATACTGTTGATTATAGCCATTATTCCTGCTTTTTTAGGCGAAGCCTATTTTAACGACAAAACATATGCACTTTCCCGAAGGCAAACACCCGAAAGACGGGAATTGGATTATGTTCGATTTTTAGGTGCAAGTGATGAAACGGCTAAAGAAGTCAAGATCTTTAATTTGTCTGGTTTTATTATCAATCGCTTCCGTCAGTTGTCTGCTCAATTCTACGTTGATAATAAGCGGCTGGCGATGCGACGAACAGTATGGGGAACGCTGTTTGCCATGCTGGGAAGTGCCGGCTATTATGGTGCATATATCTTTATGATTGCTGAAGCGGTTCAGGGAAAAATAACGATTGGTTCCCTTACTTTTCTCGCAGGTTCATTCAGGCAGTTAAGAAGCTTGTTAGAAGGAATCTTAATCCGGTTTACAAGTGTTTCCCAGGGAGCCGTTTACCTGCAGGATTTCTTTGAATTTTTCCAGATACAGCCAAAGATTGTTTTAGCTGCTAATCCCCTACCCTTTCCAAAGCCTGTAAAGTTTGGATTTACTTTTGAAAATGTAGGCTTCCGATATTCAAATTCCGAACGTTGGGCCAACCGGCACTTAAGCTTCACACTTCGTGCCGGCGAAAAGATTGCGTTGGTTGGAGAGAACGGTGCGGGCAAAACCACGTTGGTAAAATTGCTTGCACGTTTATATGATCCAACCGAAGGAAGGATTTTATTGGATGGAATCGATTTGCGTGAGTATGACCTGGATGAACTGAGAATTCAAATCGGCGTGATCTTCCAGGATTTTATCAGGTACCAGATGAGCGTGAACCAGAATATTGCAGTCGGTAATATAGCTGAAGCTGCCAACGTGGAGCTAATTGAAAGTTCATCCGTGCAAAGTATGGCTCACCCGGTCATAGAAAGATTGCCTAAAAAATATGAGCAAATGCTGGGAAGACGTTTTAATAACGGAATTGATCTTTCGGGAGGTGAATGGCAAAAAATCGCACTGGCAAGAGCATATATGAAGGATGCGCAGTTACTGATCTTAGATGAACCAACAGCAGCGTTGGATGCCAGGGCAGAATATGAAGTTTTTCAACGGTTTTCTGAATTAACCAAAGGCAAATCAGCAGTACTCATTTCGCATCGCTTCTCCACAGTTAGAATGGCCGACCGGATAGTAGTTCTCGAAAAAGGTCAGTTAATAGAAATTGGCAGCCACGAAGAATTGCTCCAGCAAGGAGGGCGTTATGCCGAGTTATTCAGGTTGCAGGCTATGGGTTACCAATAAACGCTCATCACTGAAATTTACGCCAAAGGATCAGAGCAAGTTTGGTCTGACTTGGCATCTTAACCAGTAGCATATTATCATAACTAACGTCAACCTTCTACAAATCGCTGCCAGCTAATTTTAATAAATCAATAAGGCGTTCAATATCTTTTTTGCTAAAACGAATAGTCGAAAACTGAACCGGAGTTCGCAGGGATTGATATAACTTGCTTACCGAGAGGTACGAATTCGAAAAGACGCCTTCCTCATACTTGCAAAGAAACCGCACGTCAGTCGAGGTGATATATGAAAAATAAGCTCCGGATAACACATCCTGTTTTTTTAGCAGGTCGTTATAATACTCCAGGCTTTTAAGTAAAGGTTGAATGTCTTCCTTTTCTATGTAAAAATTTGAGTTACTGACAATTGGAGTTGAATAAGCATTTGCTCTTTCAGGAGAAAGCCTTACCACAGATAAAGATTCATTGCTTATAACATTTCTGATCTTAACAACCGTAACGGTGTGTGTTTTTACAGAACCCAAAATTCTTTCTTCAATCCTATAAAAGTTTCCTGCAGTTGTAGCGATTTTTTCAAACTTACTTAGCGCTATCGTACTATCCTGTGCATTTGACAAAAAAGCAAGCGATATAAGAAAAATGATAAAAAGTGGTTTTTTCATCTTAAAGGTTTAGGATGGCAATATAAAGCGTTAGAGGCAATCATTCCATTATTATCGGAGTCGACTTAAGTGGCGGCATTCCGGTCAACCAATAGCCTTTCCTTCTTAGAACCTGTCTAAAATCTATTTAAATAAAATAATGTTTCGTTGTGTCCTTTGTGGTTCTTGGTGTACTTCGTGTTCCAAAAAGGAGCACAAAGAACACAATGAACCACCAAGAGCACGAAGAAAACCAGGCAAGTAAAAAAAGTGTCGAAAAAAAACTGATACAATAATCCTGTATCTTACTTTCCTATCTTAATAGAAAATTAAACAAATGCCAGGCCGTAGAAAATTCTTACAAAACTCTGCAACACTATTTGGCGGAGGTCTTTTAGCATCTGCATTAAACAATCAAGCTTTCGCTATTTTCAATAACCGCATAATGCCATCTGATCAAATCAACATAGGTGCAATCGGCATCAATGGGATGGGCTGGGCAGATGTGTCGGCTGCAGTAAAAATCCCAGGGGTTAACCTCGTAGCTGTATGCGATGTCGATAAGAACGTCATCAGCAAAAGAATGGCTGACCTGGTAAAGATGAAAGTAGACGCGTCGAAAGTAAAGGTTTACAGTGATTACCGAAGCCTGCTGGATCAGAAAGATATTGATGCCGTCATCATTGGCAGTCCCGATCATTGGCATGCACTTATGATGACGCATGCATGTGAGGCTGGAAAGGACGTGTATGTAGAGAAGCCTGTTGGAAACTCTATCGGCGAATGTCATGCTATGGTTGCTGCACAACAGCGCTATAATAAAGTAGTGCAGGCGGGGCAATGGCAACGCAGCCAGCAACATTTTCAGGATGCAGTAGATTTTGTACATAGCGGTCAACTAGGCAACATCAGAACAGTTAAAGTGTGGTGTTATCTGGATTGGGCAAAGCCTGCAGCTGTAATTCCCGACAGTGCACCTCCGGCAGGTGTTGACTATGCCTCGTGGCTTGGGCCCGCACCAAAAAGACCATTTAATGCAAATCGTTTTCATTTCAATTTTCGCTGGTTCTGGCACTATGCAGGAGGTCTGATGACTGACTGGGGTGTACACCTGTTAGATTATGGATTGATAGGAATGAAGGCTTCGCTTCCTCATTCGGTGTCCGCTTTGGGTGGCCGTTTTGCTTATCCCGATTTGTTCCAGGAAACACCTGATACGCTAACTACCACTTACGAATTTGATGGCTTCAATATGATCTGGGATTCTGCCATGGGAATAAATAACGGACCCTATAACCGTGAACATGGTATCGCATACATTGGTAACAACGGCACGTTGATCGTAAACCGCGAAGGTTGGGAAGTTATAGAAGAGCGTCAAAGCAAAAACAAAGTTAGTAAGCCCTTAGTAAAGCCTTCTGACAGCGGCCTTGATAAACATATGGCTAACTTTATCAACGTAATTAAGACCCGCAAGATGGATGATTTGCGTTGCTCAATACAGGCAGGAGCCCACATAGCTACAGTTGCACAGATGGGAAACATTGCATACAGAAGCGGTGAAAAACTGGTATGGGATGCTGCTAAATCGGCCTTTACAAACAAAGACATCAATAAGCAATACCTGATGAAAGAATACCACAACGGTTATACATTACCGAAAGTGTAAACGAAGTTTTTATAATGCTTTTCAAAATATTCATGATAAAGTTCTAATGCTGGTAGCTTTATGTGACCAGCATTAGAACTTCGTTCGACATCGTTGTGTCACTCACTTGTACGGCTCAAATCACTTCAGCTAATTGCACCAACTACTAAAAAGCTTTCATCTCAATATGATCTCCACATTTAATTTCGACCCTGGTAGGACCGGCCTTATATAATAGAAAAACTATTCGAATGGCAAGCTGCAGTGATTGATCAAAGTGATTTGGCAGTCAATTTGCAGAAGCGTTTCCATTGTATGGAGAAGCCGGCAACCGGCTTCAATAATTTTCATCAAATTAATAAACACGTTTTGAAAAAACTCATTACCCGTCTGCTTCTTGTTATTGTAGTTCTCATTGTAAATTTTGCTGCTGCAAATGCAGGTCCACTGTTTAAACAAGCTCCCGGAGTCGTTTCGTATACTTACCGTAATTATTTCGAAAAAGATGTTCCGTCAACTTTAGACATGATCAAGCGGGCCGGTTTTACCGATATTGAATTTTCTAACCTTTTTGGCAAAACAGCAAAAGACCTTCGAAAAATGCTTGATGACAGGGGATTGAAGTGTTCATCCTTTGGAGTGAGCTACGACGACTTGCTCAACAAGACCCAGGTAGTTGCGGAAAATGCAAAAACGTTGGGGGCTGAATTTGTTCGGGTAGCAACTATACCACACAAGGGCGCGATAACCCTTGTAGAAATGCAAACCGCTATTGAGTTTTTTAATACCGTTGGTAAGATCCTGAAAGAGCAATTTGATTTGACTTTTATCTATCACAACCATGGCTTCGAATTTGAACCTTATAATGGAGGCACCTTGTACGATTACCTGATTACACAAACGAATCCGAAATATGTCAGTTTTGAATTAGACATATTATGGGCGTTTTTTCCTGGACAAAACCCGGCAGAATTATTGAAAAAATATGGAAAACGTTTTAAAACACTACACCTCAAAGACCTCAAAAAAGGGGTGAAAGGAAATATGTCAGGAACGACTTCAAAAGAAAACGACGTAGTTCTTGGAACCGGGCAAATAGATATTCCTTCTGTATTGAAAGCCGCAAAAAAAGCCAAAATAAAACATTACTACATCGAGGATGAAAGCAACAACGTACTTGAGCAGGTACCGCAATCGATCGCGTATCTTAAGAGCTTACGAAAATAGGTGGGGAGCTGCTAGCTATTAGCTACTAGCTGCCAGCTTTACCTTCACGCTTTAGACTCTTACAAATTTCAGTCAGCAACCGGTCATTAACAGCCTTTGCTAACAGCTAAAAGCTATAAGCTAGCAGCTTTTTGCCATACATTTAATTTGTTATAACCGTTATAATTCATTTCGTCTTGAAACCTGTTTCCCTATCTTTGGCCAAATTTTTTTAAAGTGAAGTCGCGGAACGTTATTTTTTTAATTCTACTGATTCTTATTATTGACCAGGCTTTTAAGATTTATATTAAAACTCATTTCTTTATCGGTCACGAAGTAAAAGTTTTGGGATTAAACTGGTTCCGTCTACATTTTGTTGAGAATGAAGGAATGGCATGGGGATGGAAAATGGGTGGCGATTGGGGTAAAGTTGCATTGACGCTATTTCGCCTGGTTGCCGTAATTGCCGGCGTTTTTATTCTTCGCGATTTTATCAGGAAAAAATATCACAGGGGTTTTATTTACTGTAGCGCGTTGATTTTTGCCGGCGCTCTTGGTAACTTGATAGACAGCATGTTTTACGGTCTGATTTTCAGCGACAGCGATCCTTACGTTCAGAATGTAGCTCAACTATTTCCAAAGCTTGGAGGTTACACTAGTTTTTTACACGGAAAAGTTGTTGACATGCTTTATTTCCCGATCATTACAGGCAAACATTATCCTTCATGGTTTCCTTTCTGGGGTGGAGAAGAATTCGAATTTTTCAGACCGGTCTTTAATATCGCGGACGCTGCTATTTCGGTCGGTGTAATTGCAATCCTGATTTTTCAAAACAAGTTTTTCAAAAAGCACGAAGAGAAAGTGCAACCGGTAAACTCCGAAGTGCAAATTGAGGATAAAGTGCAGGTTGTAGAATAATCTAAAATATCATTTCGTAATAGGTTGAAATAAGAAAAGTGAAGGGCAAACCTTCACTTTTTTTATTGAGGTCGACTGACGTCTACCTATGCATTCCGTTATTTTATCAAGGTCAATGACAGTACAATTACTGCAACTTTTCTTGCTCGACAAATGAAAAGGTAAATGCGATCAATGGGAAAACTACACTACTTATTTATTACCAACCTTAGAATAATAGAAACGCCTTTTCTGAGAGCAATTGCAGTATTCCAAAAATAAAAAGAGGCGCCGTTTAAGGACACCTCTTTTTTGTATAATTCAATAATATCCTAAACAAGTTCCGTTACCTGATCATCGCCCTAAATCTTCCATTTGTAATCTGAACAGGAGTTCCTGCTGCGTTTAATGCTGTTCCTGAAAATATTCCTGATACAAAGCCTGATGTTGCATTGTAGGCACTAATGGTAAGCGTGACATCTTCCGCCGGTGTAGGACTAGCTGCAGAAGGGGGATTGGCTGTATAAATGTCCACGCCCGATGTATCTGTAGCGTAATCTGTGAAATAAAATGCTGCTAAACCGCTCTTACTACTATAAACTGTTGATGGTGGAAATGTTCCGGTAGTAGAAAACGCGCCGAACTGAATAGTTGTATCTGCTCGTAATGGCGTAAAGCCCAGGAAAATGATGCCTTTTGCTCCGTTAATTGTAGAGTCGAAAACATCATAAAAAGGACCGTGATAGGTTTTTCCACCTGCTGTAAACGTCCAGGCAGTGTCTGAGCTATTATCGGCAGTATTGTTATTAGTGCCTGTAGTTACCGTAACATTAAAGCTACAGTTACTGGTGCCTGCAGTAACAGGTACCGAATTTGCACCGGCAGTTGTTGGTGTTCCGCTTCCTTGAAGGGTAATTGTTTGTGCTCCTAATGTTGTAAAATTACCCGAACCGCTAAATGTCATTCCACCAACGGGGGTAGTAGTAACATTATAACTTCCAAGAGAGGTAACGTTTACCTGTAGAGCCACGGTGTTAGCCGCGGTAAGCGCTGTTCCCGTAGCATAAGTTCCCTGAACGTTCGCAGCGGAACATGTACCCGGAGCTCCGGCAAGACTAAAAACAGCTGGTGTGTTACCGATTACGTTTATAGTAAAACTGCAAAAACTGGTGTCAAAAGAAACAGTAAAAATTGTTGGCTTAGCTAAAATAGGGCGCCCGGCAGCCTTCAACCTTACTGTTTGAGGACCTGCGGCTAAAAAACCCGAGTCCTGAAAAGAGAACCCGTTTTGAGTATCAGTAAAAATTGTGTAACGTCCCCCCTCAGTCAGGTTAACATGTAAGGTGACATAATTATCACTGGTCAAAGTACCATCTACTGTATAAGTACCATTAATCGCAATATTTTGACAGTTGTTAGCAGAATCTAGTAATGAGCCAACGGCGACTTTGCCAGCAAACCCACTTTCAACACTTAACTCTTTCTGACAGGCGATAAAAAGTACAAGGCCCGCTAACACAGTTGACAAATACTTAAATGACTTCATAGAACAAAGAAAAAGTTTTTTGTTGAAAGTTATTAGATCAAAGGCTTTTAATTACAACAATAACATTGCCCCCAACCTCTGCAACTCCTTAAATATTACGCCTTATCAATAATTTAACTTTTTTCTAAACTTTGCGAAAACAAATAAGGGCGTGAGTGAAGGCAAGTCGTGTTTTATAGAATACTAATTAAACCAGTGAATTTGCCATTTCTATTTTTTGACTTTTTAAAATTCCATCGATATTAGATAAGGTTACTTCTGCAATTTGTCGTAAAGCTTCATTAGTAAAAAATCCCTGGTGAGCAGTTATTAAAACATTTGGGAAACTGATTAACCGTGAAATGACATCATCTTGTATAATGCCAGAAGACAAATCTCTAAAGAACAACTTTTCTTCCTGTTCATATACGTCTATACCAACATAACCCAACTTTCCTGATTTAAGCCCTTCAATTACAGCTTTGGTATCTACCAAACCCCCGCGGCTTGTATTGATCAGCATTGCTCCTGTTTTCATATGCCCGATCGTTTCTGCATTTACCAGGTTCTGGGTTTGGTCATTAAGAGGTGAATGAAGTGAGATAATGTCGCTTGATGCAATGACCTCAAGCAAAGGCAGATAGGTGACACCGTGCGCTTCCAGATCCTTGTTAGCAATAAGATCGAACGCAAGTACTTTACAACCAAATCCGAGCATGATCTTACAAAAGGCGCGGCCAATGTTTCCTGTTCCGATTACGCCAACCGTCTTTCCGTGCAGATCAAATCCCAGCAAACCATTTAAAGAAAAATTTTGTTCCCTGACACGGTTATAGGCCTTGTGCGTTTTACGGTTAAGTGTTAGAATCATAGCCACTGCATGTTCAGCCACTGCTTCAGGAGAGTACGCCGGCACCCGGCAAACTCTTATTCCATTCTCTTTTGCAGCTGCCAGGTCAACGTTGTTAAAACCTGCACACCGCAATGCTATAATTTTAACTCCGGCCGCTGCAAGACGTTCAATTACCGCGCGGTTAACTTTATCATTTACAAATACACAAACTGCAACGCTTTTCTTAACCAGCTCTACGGTCTTTTCATCTAAACCCGTTTCAAGAAATTCAAATGAGAATCCAAAATCTTTATTATGCCTGTTGAAGAAATCTTTATCGTATGGCTGAGTGGAGAAGAAAGTTATTTTCATTCCGCGAAACTACTACATGCGTTGCTTTGTTTTAATCATTTTGACGGGCTATTAGATTTGACTTTTTGCTAACATTTTTACATTATATATAAAAACAAATTCTGTTTTAGGTTGTTGTCGTTCTCACCTCATTGTTTATAGACATACTATGTTTTCACGGTATAGTATAAGAAGGCTTTAATCGAATCAAAAAAAAGGCCGCTTTCAAAAAAAGAAAGCGGCTATGACATTGAAACCAAAGCTGAATAGAATTGTTGCCGATAAACGAAATGCGACGCAACGATGTTGATGCAGGCACAATTGCTTGTACCTAAAGGGTCACTATTTTATTTCACCGACCATGTTTCCCGGAATGACCCATTGATCAAATTCTTCGGGAGTAACGTAACCTAGTTTTACAGCCATCTCTTTTAAAGTCGTTCCTTCTTTATGAGCTTTCTGTGCTATCTCTGCTGCTTTATAATAACCGATTTTTGTATTAAGCGACGTTACAAGCATGAGACTGTTGTCAACATGTTTTTTAATGTTTGCTTCAATTGCCTGGATACCTACCGCACACTTATCGTTGAAACTTACACAACCATCGCCTATCAGACGGGCGCTGTGCAGGAAATTATAGATCATGAGCGGTTTGAAAACATTGAGCTCAAAATGTCCCATAGCGCCGCCCACGTTTACCGATACATCGTTCCCAATCACCTGCGCTGCAATCATCGTCAATGCTTCGCTTTGGGTAGGGTTTACTTTACCGGGCATAATGGAAGAACCGGGTTCGTTATCTGGAATAAAGATCTCGCCAATACCACTACGGGGGCCTGAAGACAACATGCGAATGTCGTTTGCTATTTTCATAAGGCTTACTGCAACAGTCTTAAGCGCCCCGTGCGCTTCGACAATCGCATCGTGAGCTGCAAGCGCTTCAAATTTATTTTCAGCAGTTATAAAAGGAAGGCCTGTAAGATTGGCAATATGCTTTGCTACATTTTCCGAATAACCTTTTGGTGTGTTGATACCTGTACCAACAGCAGTTCCACCTAAAGCCAGCTCTGTTAAATGTGGCAAAGTATTTCTTATTGCTCTTAAACCATGATCCAACTGGCTTACGTAACCACTGATCTCCTGGCCTAAGGTAAGAGGGGTTGCATCCATAAAGTGGGTGCGACCGATCTTAACCACGTGCATAAATTCTTTGCTTTTTGCAGCCAGTGTATCTCTCAATTTTTCAATGCCTGGAATGGTTACTTCAGAAAGAATTTTATAGGCTGCAATATGCATTGCAGTTGGGAAAGTATCATTTGAAGACTGAGACTTATTTACATCATCATTGGGATGAAGAAACTTGTCTTTGTCTGTCAGCTGTCCGCCTTTTATAACGTGGCCCCGGTACGCGATCACTTCATTGGCGTTCATGTTGCTTTGCGTACCGCTGCCGGTTTGCCAGACGACCAAAGGAAACTGGTCATCCAGTTTACCTTCGAGTATTTCGTCGCAGACCTGCCCTATTAAATCAGACTTTTCTTTAGGTAAAACTCCTGCATCCGTATTTGTAAGGGCAGCAGCTTTTTTAAGATATGCAAAGGCCTTAATAATTTCCTTAGGCATCTTATTGATGTCTTGTGCAATCTTAAAATTTTCTATGCTGCGCTGGGTCTGCGCTCCCCAATAAACATGCGAAGGAACGTTCACTTCGCCCATTGTGTCTTTTTCTATGCGGTAGTCCATGTGGTTTTATTTAGCTGCTAGCTATTAGCTTTTAGCTGCTAGCTTTTTTTTGCGAAGTTGCGACTTTTATGGGAAGAAAGCTGCTGCTAGCTACTAGCTTTCTTTTTTGCAAAGTTGCGACTTTTATGGGGAGAAAGCTGCCAGCTATTAGATTTGGGCAGTAGCTTCTTAGAATTTGAGAGAATTCATAAATGAAGCAAGCATTTTTTGCTCTTCATTTATTTTAACTAATAAGTTTTCACAAGAAACATTATTACTAAAACCTACTGCCTGTGCAATTAGTAATTGAGTTTCTAACTCGAAGGATGAACCAAGAGTAATTTCAACAAACCTGTGATAGTCCTTTTCGCTTTTTCGACTACTTCCTTCTGCAACATTATATGGTATTGACACAGCTGCCCTTGTTATTTGTGAACTTAATCCAAATTTCTCCGACGAAGGAAACGATGCGGAAATCTTATAGCAATTTCAAATCCCTTCTGCCAGATTTTAAGTTCCTTGAAGTTTCTCATGTTTTTGAGTTTTTGGTAAAGTTAGGAGAAGCTGGAGAAGCTACTAGCTGTTAGCCTCTAGCTGCTAGCTTAGCCTGGAGTTTTAAAAAGTTGCTTTCTTTAACCGCAGGAACTATATGTTTGTTGTTTTTACAAGTCCCATCGATCTTCG
>JAOQAJ010000416.1 GCA_025963675.1 Segetibacter sp. | reverse complement strand
TTTCTTTGCCTGGCTTTTACAGATTCTTTTGCCATAATCTATATTATTGGTTGTCTTTTTTTGCGTTTTTGAATGGCATTCCCAATTCTTTCAATAGTTCGTAAGCTTCCTCGTTAGTATGAGCCGATGTCACAAAAGTGATATCCATACCAGTGATCCTGTTTACTTTATCAATATCGATCTCCGGGAAAATGATTTGCTCAGTGATACCGAGTGTGTAGTTACCACGACCATCAAAAGCCTTATCGTTAACTCCTTTGAAGTCACGAACACGAGGTAATGATACAGAAACAAACCTGTCAAGAAACTCATACATTTTCACCCCGCGCAAAGTAACCCTTGCACCGATCGGCATGTTCTTTCTCAACTTAAAATTCGAAATATCCTTTTTTGACATGGTAGCAACAGCCTTCTGACCAGAAATGGTAGTTAGCTCATCAACTGCAACATCAACAAGTTTTTTGTCAGATACAGCGCCGTTAACACCACGGTTAAGGCAAATCTTCAGCAGCTTAGGAGCTTGCATGATAGATGTGTATCCAAATTTTTTCATCAGAGCAGGCACAACCTCAGCGGTGTACTTGTCTGCTAATCTTGGTTTATAAGTAGTGGTAGCCATTATTTAATTACCTCCCCTGATTTTTTTGCAATACGAACTAATTTACCTTCCTGGCGGTCACGCTTTACTTTCGTAGCAGCGCCGGCTTTAGCATCCCACAACATCACGTTACTGATGTTTATAGAAGCCTCTCTTTTTACCAAACCACCCTTAGTGTTTTGCGCACTAGGCTTAGTGTGTTTAGTAATGATATTTGCGCCTTCAACTACAACACGACCTTTTTCAAGAATTACTTCTAAAACCGTACGTGGTTTCTTCAGGTCTTTGTCATCACCGGCGATTACCACCACCTGGTCGCCCTTTTTGATGTTGTATTTAGGTTTAAATCTGTTGTTCACTTTGATTGTTTTTTTATGCTTATTGCTTGCTTGCGAAATTTCCGACTCCGCAATTATTTTCTTTTGTTAACCTGCTTTACTCCTTTATTCTGCATCTGTTGTGTCACTCCCTTGTACCATTAAACACCATTCTACACAACAAAAAGAGAAAAACGAGGCGCGAAAGTAATCAATCGCGATCAAGGCGGTCTCTTAATTCTCGTTATACTTATTATAAAACTTCTGGAGCCAGGGAAATAATCTTCATATAACCCTTATCTCTTAATTCTCTCGCAACTGGTCCGAAAATACGGGTACCTCTTGGCTCATCAGAGTTATTCAACAATACAACTGCATTGTCATCAAAACGGATGTAAGAACCGTCTTTACGACGTAGTTTGTTTTTGGTACGAACGATTACGGCTTTCGAAACAGTGCCCTTTTTAACGCCGGCCGCCGGCATTGCATCTTTAACAGTAACAACAATCTTGTCACCAATTCTTGCGTAGTCCTGACCGGAGTTACCTAACACACGGATACACAAAACTTCTTTTGCTCCGCTGTTATCAGCTACGTTCAATCTACTTTCCTGCTGAATCATTTTACTAGCTTTTAGCTTTTAGCTACTAGCAACTAGCTAATAGCCGAATAAACGAATTTAATTTTGACCTTTTTGCAGAGGCTTTTGCCGTTAGGCCAAAAGCTTGTCACCACTTAAAAGCTAGAAGCTAAAAGCTAAAAGCCAGTGGCTCAATTTCTTTACTTCACTTTTTCAACAACTTCAACCAGTCTCCAACGCTTAGTTTTGCTAAGGGGACGAGTTTCCATGATCTTTACAGTATCACCAATGCTGCACTCGTTTTTCTCGTCGTGGGCATGGAACTTCGTAGTTTTCTTTACGAATTTACCGTAAATAGGGTGCTTTACTTTTCTTTCAGCGGCTACTACAATGGTCTTATCCATTTTGTTACTGCTAACCACCCCGATCCTGATTTTACGCAAATTTCTTTCTAACATTGTCATGTTTATTATGGGTTAGACGCCTAACGCTCTATTCTTTAATTCTGTTTTCAAACGGGCAACGTCCCTTCTTAAGGCACGAATACTCATAGGATTTTCCAGGGGAGAAATTGCATGCGCAAATTCAAGCTTCTTCAAGCGAAGCTCGTCTTCCTGGATGCGGGCCTTAAGATCATTTTCGTTCAAATCCTTAAGACCTTTATTAAATTCAAATTTCTTGTTAGCCATTGCCAAAAACTTTTTTTGTTGTGATTATGCCTGCAACTCTCTGCG
Source organism: Segetibacter sp. (assembly GCA_025963675.1). Taxonomy (GTDB): domain Bacteria; phylum Bacteroidota; class Bacteroidia; order Chitinophagales; family Chitinophagaceae; genus Segetibacter. The sequence continues at coordinate 1,891 of JAOQAJ010000416.1, read as the reverse complement.
AACTACAAACTTAGTTTGAATAGGAAGCTTCTGAGCGGCAAGAGCAAATGCTGCTTTAGCCACTTCTTCAGTTACACCATCCGCTTCAAATATGATACGACCTGGTTGTACAACAGCTGCCCAATATTCCGGGTTACCTTTACCTTTACCCATCCTTACCTCCGCAGGCTTATGAGTAATTACCTTATCAGGGAAAATGCGTATCCAAACATTACCTTCACGTTTCATTGAACGGGTCATTGCCTGACGGGCGGATTCGATCTGGCGATTAGTTAACCAAACAGAGTCTAATGCTTTTAATCCGAAAGAGCCAAAAGACAAAGTAGCTCCACGTTTAGTGTCACCTTTCATCCGGCCTTTCTGCATTTTCCTGTGCTTCGATCTTTTCGGCTGTAACATCTTTTATATAGTTTCAAGTTTCAGGTTTCAGGTTTCAATACCCTTGACCTAATGTTTCAATTAATTTTTTTAAAATTAAGGGGTGAGGCTCCTCTCGCTTCTCCCTTTAGGGCTGGGGCTTATCTTCTTCCACCACCCTGGCCTTGGTATCCACCTCCGCCGCCACCACGGTTATCTCTTCCACCACCACCGCGGTTGTCTCCACCACCACCACGGTTGTCTCTTCTGTCTCCACCTCTAAATCCACCTCTGTCATCTCCTCTCCTGTTGTCTCCACCACCGTCTCTTCTTTCACCAGCTTCTTTGCCACCAACGAAATTTGGATTCAATTCCCTCTTACCTAATACTTCACCTTTACAAATCCATACTTTGATACCAATTTTTCCATAAACGGTTTGAGCAAACACGCTTGCGTAATCGATATCCATACGTAAAGTATGTAACGGCGTACGACCTTGTTTGATCTCTTCGCTACGGGCGATTTCAGCACCACCTAAACGGCCGCTTACTTTTACCTTGATACCTTCAGCACCCATACGAAGTGCAGAAGCAATAGACATTTTAATAGCTCTCTTAAAGTTGATACGGTTCTCAATCTGGCGTGCAATTGTATCACCTACAATATTTGCATCCAACTCAGGACGACGGATCTCAAGTATATTAATTTGAACGTCTTCTTTATTAGTGAGCTTTTTAAGCTCTTCTTTAATTCTATCAACCTCTCCACCACCTTTACCAATGATGATACCTGGCTTAGAAGTATGAATGGTAATGATCAACTTTCCTAAAGTGCGCTCGATCACAATCTTTGCTATGCCACCTTTATTGATACGCGCAGTCAGGTATGTTCTGATCTTATGATCTTCGATAAGTTTACCAGCATAATCTTTGTGATTACCGTACCAGTTACTTTCCCAACCCTTGATGATACCTAACCTTAGACCAATAGGATTTGTTTTCTGACCCATATTTTGGTTATATAAGTTTTACGAATGATTATTTTTTGAAGCCCTGTCGTTAGAACCATAAACGTTCTTAGACACTTCTGTTGTTTTAGTATCGACAATAATCGTTACGTGGTTACTACGCTTACGAATTCTGTATCCACGGCCCTGTGGTGCAGGACGCATACGACGCAAAGTACGGGCTCCATCAACCATTATTGTTTTTACAACCAGGTTTGCATCTGCTGCACTTGTGCCTTCATTCTTCTGCTCCCAGTTATTAATTGCACTCTTCAACAACTTCCCCAGTGGTGTAGCCGGATGCTTTGGATGATGCTCCAAAGTAGCTATGGCATTTTCAACAGCCATTCCACGGATCAGGTCTGCCAGCAAACGCATTTTGCGGGGAGAAGTCGGATAATTCATCAATTTTGCTACTGCTTCCATTTGTATCAGTTTCGGGTTTCGGGTTTGTGGGTTTCGAGTTAGGGACTAACCCTACACCCTACACCTCAAGACCTTAAACCATTATTATTGTTTTTTATTAC
>JAOQAJ010000403.1 GCA_025963675.1 Segetibacter sp. | reverse complement strand
ATTAACGCTAAAAAAATTGTTCCAGCTACTGATAATCAATGTGTTGATATTAAAATTTTTATCTATAGGAAGTGACTAAACACACAGATCTTTTATCAGTTCGATCGCCTAATTTTATCCGGCCTATCTTTTATTTTTTGTTATTTGATAATTGGCTCATTGATTATCTTTAAAGTGTAAATTTTTTTCTTTAGCAATACTTTCTTATGGCCGCTATCGATCCACGAGTTGATGAGTATATAGATAAATCAGCAGCGTTTGCAAAGCCTATATTACATCATCTCCGCCGTGTTGTACATGCTGCATGTCCCGATGTAAAGGAGACTATTAAGTGGAGTTTTCCAAATTTTGAATATGCAGGTTCTATCTTATGCAGCTTCGCGGCTTTCAAACAACATTGCGCTTTTGGATTTTGGCTAACTTCTGAAATGTCTGATCCTGATAACCTGCTGCAACGAGGTAGTGAAAAAACATCGATGGGTCATTTAGGTCAAATAAGAAGTATAACCGATTTACCTGCCGAGGATGTGTTAATAAGATATATCAAGGAAGCTATGGTGTTAAATGAGAAGGGTGTTAAAATGAAAAGAGAAAAGCCGGCCACACCAGTAAAATTAGAAACTCCATCGTGGTTTTTAGATGCGCTTAAACAAAAGGAAGCTACAATGATAGCGTTTGAAAAGTTTAGCCCTTCACAAAAAAAGGAATACATAGAATGGGTGACCGAGGCTAAAACAGAAGCGACCAGAGCAAAGAGAGTTACTACCGCGTTACAATGGATTGCAGAAGGCAAGACAAGGAATTGGAAGTATGCAAAATGCTAATGAAGAAATTGATAGTTGGGCGTTCATCTTACCATTTTTTTAAAACGCAATGAGCCATAAACTGAACCTACCTTTGCGTTTATTTTTTAATAAATTAAACCAGATAAAATGAAAGCTGTAGTAATCGGTTCTTCGGGTACAATTGGCAAGGCTATATCTCAACTGTTAAAAGATAAAGGTCATGAGGTGATTGAAGTATCCCGGTCAACTAAACCAGGTATTGATATTCAGAACCCTTCTTCCATAGATAGCTTTTATGCTGGTCTTGGTCAAGTGGATGCAATCATTTGTGCTGCAGGTGACGCTGCTTTTGTATCTCTTGATAAGCTTACGGATGAGCAGATACAGTTAAGCCTTACAAGCAAACTTTTAGGGCAGGTAAATGTGGTGCGAAAAGGATTAGCTAACCTGCGACCCAATGGAGCATTTGTAATAACGGGTGGTATATTGGCTTATACACCGTGGCCGCAAACATCGATGATAGCAATGGTTAATTTAGGCCTTGAAGGATTTGCGAAAGCTGCAGCTCTTGATATGACCGAAGGACGCAGAGTGGTGATAGTTCATCCGCCATGGGTTGCGGAAACAGCTGCAAAACTTGGCATGGACGCGTCGCCGTGGCCGAGTGCTGCTAAAACTGCTGAAGCATATTTAAGCGCGATTGAAGGAAATAAAAATGGCGCTGCTGTTTTTGTAGAGGGTCATTCGCCAGCCTAAGATATTCGGCGTAACACAGTTTATTATTAGAATTCTACGAGGTGCTAGCGCACCTTTTTTTTATGCTTTTTTGAAAATAATTGTAAAAACTGTCTTTTGAAAAAGCGGGATTGACACGCTTATTTAGTCTCTCGTAAAAGTTCCTTCCAGGAATCTTAGCACACTCCAGGTGCTGACTTGTCCTGCCGGTCCGTTTAATGTGTAATCAAACCCATGAGTGGCCCACGGTAAATAAAGCGAATAATACTTTATACCTAAACTGTCTAGTTTTTTACCAAGCCTGATTCCATGTATATGAGAAACTAAGGGATCATTTTCGCCATGTATCAACAACGTAGGAACTGGCCGAATGGTTTCGGTTGCAGAACTGTTTATGTATTGCTGCGGCACCTCACTATAAGTTCCGCCGAGGTAATCTTCCATTACTTTCCTGCTATTTAAAACAAGGGGATTGGTTGGGTTTGCATAACCCCAAACCATATCAGCCGGGCCATAAAAACTGATGACACCTTTTATAGAAGCATCATTTAAAGTGTAGGCAGCTGAGAGAACGATTTGTCCGCCGGCGCTACGTCCAAGTAATGCGAAGTTGTTGGTATCAATTGATAGATTAGCAGCATTTGCGCGAAGAAAAGCGATTGCAGTTTTTACGTCTTCAACAGGTGCGGGATAAATATTTTTTGGTGCAAGTCTATAGTTGATTGTTGCCACATGATAGCCAGCTTTTGCAAGCACACTATTTAGCTCTGGTAATTGTTGACTATCTCCACCTGCCCACGAACCACCATGTACGATTACCACGCATGGTTTATTACCTGCCATAACGGATGGATAAAAATCTAACGTAAGTTTATTGGCGACATCGTAAGTAATCGTTTGGTAAGAAACCTTTTTTGCGTTTATACCAGAGAACATTTTTACTAAACCAAATGGGGTAGGAGGATCTTCTTTTGTTTGCTGCCGTTTAGGCATTTTAGCAAAAGAGGCCCGGATGCTGCCTGAAATACGAAAGGCACCTACAACTGGTATACTGTATAAGACTAGTGAGACAATGCCTATTAGAAAGGTAACGGTTGCAAACCTATTTCCACCAAACCCGGATAGTAGCAAAACCAAAACAACGGTAAAAAAGATCCAACAAAACTCAGTTACCAGGATAGATGCATACCACAATAAACTGGTTGGAGCGCGCACAACTGTTAAGAGCGATAAAAGAAAAAGCACGATTATTAATATCAAGCGAAGCATAATTTGATGTTGCAGAATTGAAGATAGGATGATACGTTGTCTAAATCTTTTAATACCGTTTCTTAACTTCTTGGTGTCGAAAACAACCTCCCTCTAATCTCGTAGTTTTTTGCTCAACTAATATCTGATTATTTTATCAAGTTTAAATAGAGCTTTTTTAAACGGATTTGAAAAAAGCTGATATAAAATGCAATAGTACAAGTGAGTGACACAACCGGAGTACAATTGAAAATCAATAGCTGGCGCCAAAAAAACTGCGCTTTTTGTTTTTAAAAACACTTCAACCCCCTCGCAACGCCAAAGGCTTCGCGTTTTAGCCCTTTTTCGACAGAAATACCATTTATCTAATAATACCGCCATTTATCCTATAACATACTACTGTATTATGCATAGTACCAATCTTTGTCCTGTAATCTTTATTAACAAGTACTATCAGAAATAAAAACAGCAGTCATGAAAAAAATATTACCACTTCTAATATTCATTTTTTCCGCCATCTCTTTGTCGGCTTTTGCCCAGGCTGTCAAAGGTAAAATTCATGGCACCGTAATAGACGGAAGCACCAAAACGATCGAATCAGCTAACATTACATTGTTAAGAGCAAAAGACTCTTCTTTAGTTAAAATCAGTACTTCTGATAAAACTGGCAATTATGGCTTCGAAAATATTGTTGCCGGCAAATACCTGGTCTCTATATCAGCGGTTGCTCACGCCACAGCTTATTCTGAAATTGTGGATTTGAAAACGAACAACTTATCTATCGTTCTGAAACCGATTAGATTGGTTGCAAAGTCAAAAACTTTGGGTGGAGTAACCGTGACTGCAAAAAGACCATTGGTAGAGCAAAGGCCCGGGATGACGTTGCTAAATGTAGACGCATCACCTACAAACGCGGGACTAAACGCATTGGAGTTGCTTGAAAAAGCTCCCGGCGTATCAATAGACAATGATGGCAACATTAGCCTGAAAGGAAAGCAGGGGGTTATGATATTGATAGATGGCAAGCCGACTTACATGAGCGCTACAGACCTTGCTGCTTTCCTTAAAAATATGCAGAGCACCAACCTCGACCAGATTGAGATTATGACTAATCCGCCGGCAAAGTATGATGCCGCAGGTAATTCAGGAATTATTAATATAAAGACTAAAAAGGGCACTATAAAAGGCATGAATGGTTCTGCTAACCTAAATTATAACCAGGGTTATTATAGCAGGTTTAATGGCGGTACAAACCTCAACTATCGCAATAATAAATTGAATTTATTTGGTGGAGTAAATGGCGGCACTTTCAGAGGTTATAACAAGTTGGAGATTGATCGTAAGTTTTACAAAAGCGATCATAAAACCCTGGCGGGTAGCGGTGACCAGGTTTCGAGAACTCAATTTAAAAGCCAATATACAAGTGTGAAAGCCGGCCTTGACTATTATTTTTCTAAAAAAGATGTAGCAGGATTTGTAGTCAATGGAAATTTCGGTGATCGCAGTGAAGACCCGTTTAGTAATGCAAACATAAATGACGAAAACGGCATGGTTCTATACAAATTAAGATCACAGGCGTATAACGAATCGACTTCAGGAAATATATCTGCCAATGCGAACTATAAGCATACGTTTGACTCAACAGGGCGCGAGATAAGTGTAGACGCCGACTTTGCTTATTATAAGAACCGTAGCAATAATGATTTGATTACGCAAAGCTTTAGTGCAGACAATATAAAAAATGGTGAGACTGTTAACTTAAGAGGTGCCATTCCATCCATCGTAAAAATCTATAGTGCTAAGGCCGACTACATTCATCCTTTTAAAAATGGCATCAGGCTTGAGAGCGGACTTAAAACGAGTTTTGTAAATACAGACAACCGGGTGGAATACTTAAGAAGTAACGGTAATGGTTGGAGCCTTGACAATAGAAGCAATCACTTTATCTATAAAGAGAACATTAATGCGGCTTATGCTATTCTTTCTAAAAAAATGAAAAAGTGGGATGTGATAGCAGGTTTGAGAATAGAAAACACCGTCTCAACAGGACACCAGGTTAAAAACGACTCGACCTTTAAGCGCAACTACACCAACCTGTTTCCAAACGTTGGAATTGGATATGCAGCCAACAACAAAAACCAGGTGAACTTTAGCTATAGCCGCAGAGTTGGCCGTCCTGATTATGATGCCCTTAACCCGTTTGTTTATTTCATCGACTCGCTTACTTACTCGCAGGGAAACCCTTACCTGCAGCCACAGTTTACAAACAACTTTGAGTTAAGTCATACATACAACAGGTTCTTAACAACAACTATCAACTATACTCAAACCAATGATATCATAACACAGTTGCTTAAGCAGGATACCGAAAAGAAAACGACCTATCAAACAAGGGAGAACTTTAGTAGTATGAAGCAAATAGGTTTGGCAATCATGGCAAATGTGCCTGTAAGAAAATGGTTGAACGTGAATATTTATGCCAATATCTTCAATAATCATTATGCCGGTATTTATCAAAACGATCCTATAGACATTAGTACTACAAGTTTGATGTCAAACATCACCAACAGCTTTACTTTGGGCAAGGGTTGGAATGCTGAAGTGAGCGGCTGGTATCGCAGTAAAGGTGTAGAAGGTTTGTTGGTTGCCAACCCTATGGGTGCTATTAACTCAGCAATCTCAAAACAATTATTTAATAAGAAAGCAAGTTTAAAACTGGGTATCAGAGATATCTTTAGAACACAGAATTTTAGTGGCTACGCAAAATACAGTGATGTAGATGTAAACATAAAAGCAACAAGAGATACCCGCCAGGCAAACCTGACTTTCACGTACCGCTTTGGTAAGACAAATATCCCTTCAGAGCGCAGAAAAACAGGTGGTGCAAATGATGAGCAAAACAGGGTAAAAAGCGGTGGACAATAATCAGGCAGTGGTAAGCATTCGTTGATACAAGTAACAACAAAGTTCCCCAAAAGAGGAACTTTGTTGTTTTAAGAGAAATGTGGTTTAATAATCTCGTTTTAACTATCGCGTTACATTTGTGAGACCGTGGTACTGATGTTATAAAAAACGGATGCTGTAAATATTTTTTTGTAGCCACCCTTAGCTCTTCTTTCTACATTGTTGTGTCACTCACTTGTACTTTTGGAAAATGTTTCGACTGCTATTCCAGTTCCCCGACAAACATTTATTGCTGAAGTTCCTTCGCCAATAATGCCGCATCCAACTTTATGCTATATACTTTCTTATTGTTTGTAAAAAAGCCAAAGACTACGTCAGTGTCTTTGCTTCTTAACTTTCGTACACTCCATAATTTTACCGGCTGTGCTGCAAAATCAGAGCTTACCTTTTCGCCTTTGGCGTTTACATGTTCTATGTATTTAAATGACCCATCATCTCTCGATCCAAGGCCGATTTTTACTTGTTGCCCGCTTGTAAATACCTGTCCTGTCGTTGCTTTATAGGTGCTGTCATTGATCATTTGCGAAAAGCCATAGCCCGGTAAAACCAATAATATTATAACCAACAGTTTTTTCATTGTTTATGTTTTTTTGCTAAGAAATAATGGATTTTGTCCTTTCAAAACTCCTATTATTTTCAAACAAAAAAAGGGGTGTTGATATTAAAAGCGCTGCGTGATTATTTATACACCTCATCTGAATTGCCTCACTTATAGTTATTCATCATATCAGCCTGACAAAGATTTAAACAGGACGAATAAGGGTTATAATAATTGTTCCAAATGCTTGGATTTCGCGAAAACTTGTTTACTTTTCGATAGCCATAATCTCAACCTAATACTGCCATATGAGAATATTCCAATCCATTTGCCAGGTGCTGCTGGCTTTTATTTTCTCGTGCGCTTGTTCGGGATGTTTTCAACATTATTTTAAAGTGGTACCAGTTAAGGCAACAGCGCAATACCCGGTGGCGTTAGAAAGAGGTAAGCAAGAGGACCGCTTTTTTATTTTACATTCCGGCTCAAAAACCTATGCCATCTCTACCATAGAAGTAAACAGGGAAAAGCAACAATTGGAGTTGAAGCTCGACAAACTAGATACTCCTCATACTGTCTATACAACGCGTCCACGGCATAGAGTGTATAAGTCAAAAAAAGGGCAGTCGCCCGTACTAACTGAAATTCATCTCTATTTAAAAGACACACCTTCATACGCCTTAAATGAACCACTTATTCTCCCTATTGAAAAAGTCAATAAGCTGGAGTTGCTTGAGAAAGATAAAGCTGGTACAACTGCCAACATGGTTCTGAGTACGGTAGGTGTTACACTTTCAGTATTTGCACTGGTAGGGGTCATTGTCGCGCTCACTAAAAGCTCTTGTCCATTTGTTAGCGGGTACGACGGAGAGGAATTCAAGCTGCAGGGAGAAATTTATGGCGGTGCTATATATCCCGCTCTTAAAAGGGACGATTACTTGCCATTACGTCTAAAGCCATTAGACGGTAAACTCAGGGTGAAAATCAGTAACGAGTTGCAGGAAAGGCAATATACAGACGTGGCAGAATTGTGGACTATCGAACATGATCAGGATTTAAAGATTCTACCTGATGAACAAGGCAATCTTTATTCAGTTGCCAAAGGGCACACACCTTCAACTGCAACTGTAGATGGACATGATGTTTTAAACCAGGTTTTTGAAAAAGATGAAAATTATTTTGCGTTCAATAACAAAAAGGAAAGCGGTGTAAGCCAGTTGCAGTTAACATTTTCAAAGCCCGATGAAAGCAATGCAGGTAAACTAATACTCCACTTAAAAAACTCTTATTGGCTCGATTTCATTTATGGTGAACTCATCCAACATATGGGCAGGTATTTTAATAAATGGAGCAAACAGCAAAAAAATAAATCGGCTGAGCAATTGACTAAATGGAAAAATGAACAATCTATCCCATTAACCATAGAAATGAAAACTGCAACAGGATGGAGAGAGGTTACAACTCTTACTACAGTTGGTCCGGTTGCTTATCGGGAAATGGCAATTCCATTAGATCTAAGTCAGGTAGAAGGACGTGACGTCACCGTAAGACTTTCCTCTGGTTTTATGTTTTGGGAACTTGATCGGGTGGCTTTGGATTACACGCCTGCACGCGCTTACACAATTAGCAAATCACATCCTGTTACAGCAACAGACGAGCTGGGTAAAGATGTAAAGAAATTGCTTTCAACCAAAGATGGTCAATTTCTCAACCAACCTGTTCCGGGTAATGTGGCTACATTAAGTTTTGATACGACAGTAGTCAGGAAAGACAAAGCAGTCACCTACATTTTACACACCAACGGATACTACGAGCATGTAAGATCATTCAAGGGAATGGCTGATATAAAGTTTTTGAAAAAGTTTAAAGAACCGCTCGCTTTATCAAAGTTCAGTATGCAACGGTTTCAGCAAATCAACTCTTCAGTAGCAACAAAATCAAAATAATCAGGCATGATAGATCTATCTGCTCCAGCAACGAAAGTAAAGATTAACTACAGCCCCAAAAATGCAACCGGGTATAAGAGCGCGAGCTCTGCTGTTGGTAAAAGTCACAAGACACAGGTGAGGGGATTACACAATTTTTTTATCTGGTTAGCAATTAAACTGCGCATATTTTTTTTAGTGATAATGACTGTTCGTTCCTTAAAAAAGGCAATCGAATATTACCGGCAAATCATACACCTCAGAGAGAATGTTTGGAATGGCAACATGAAAAAAATCTACCGTGTTGGTGGTAAGTATTTTTATAATCAATACACCCCGGCATGGCCATCGAAGCAGTATGACGAAATGATTGTTAGAGAAACCAGGAGAAGAATTTTTCATGAAACAAGTCATTCGTGTTCTTTTGTGTTTTTTGCAATAACAAGAAAATGTCCATTGAGATGCGAACACTGTTTCGAATGGGATAACCTTAATAAGAAAGAAACATTTACTGCAAAGGAATTGGATTTGATAGTCGATCATTACAAAAAGCAGGGAATGTTTCAAATGCATTTAAGCGGTGGCGAACCTATGCTTAGGGTAAGAGAAATGGGGGAGCTGTTGAATAAGCATGGAAACAAAGTAGACTTCTGGGTACTGACGTCTGGTTTCAATTGTACAAGAGAAAATCTTTCTTTATTGAAACAAGCTGGCTTAAAGGGTATCGTAGTAAGTATAGATCATTACATCGCTGAGCTGCACGACGCTTTTAGACGTAAGGCAGGATCTTATGATGCAGCTTTGAAAGCGGTGCAATACGCGCAGGAACTTCAACTGGCTACCGCTATAAGTATTTGTGTAACAAAATCATTTTTAGCTGCAGGACATCTGTGGCCATATGCAGAATTTGCAAGAGAATTGGGTGTAGAGTTTGTTCAGTTGCTTGAACCGAGGAATATTGGCAATTACAAAGACCAGGATGTTTTGCTCGATGAGATGCATATTCAAATGCTGGAAGATTTCTTTAAAAGTGTCAATCACAGTAAAGAGACAAGCAATTACCCAACGTTTAGCTATCATGGTTTTCATCAGAGAAGGGTTGGTTGTTTTGCAGGAAGCCGTAGCATATATATTGACTCGGCGGGCAATGTACATTCGTGCCCGTTTTGTCACACTGCAGCCTATAACATTAAATCATTTATAGATAATAACAAACTTGCCGAAGTGCCGCAAAAGCTAAATGAATGCCCGAGGTTTGGAAAGGTGGTTTAAGTATTTTGAAGTCGTTATCAAACACAGTTGACTAAACCGCTCTTTTATCTATTAATACAAATTCTCTTCATAAAACTTCGATAACAGATTACCCCCGATCAAACTATTATTTACTTATGTTACAATCTTTTTGATACTGGTAAACTAAGCTTATGAATAGAGATAAAGAATGGCCGCGGTTAGATTTTAATGAGTGGAAGGAAACGCTTTATACAGTTCAATTATGGACACAAATAGTTGGCAAGATCCGCCTGCGCCACTTACCATGGCTTAATCATTCATGGCACGTCACCTTGTATGTTTCTCCAAAAGGACTTACTACCGGCAGCATTCCTTATCGTGATGGATTGTTTCAATTAGATTTTGACTTTGTGCAGCACCAGGTAATAATTCAAACGGGTAAAGAAGATAGAGTCGTTAAACTATACCCGAGATCGGTTGCAAGCTTTTACAAGGAATTAATGGAAAACCTGAAAGCAGCCGGTATTGAAGCAACGATACATGGTGCGCCTAACGAGGTGGATCCGGCAATACCTTTTGACCAGGATGAACTGCACAAGTCTTACGATGCAGAGCAAGTGAACCTTTTCTGGCAGGCTTTGGTAAAAGTGCATAATGTCTTCACCCGTTTTCGTGCACGTTTTAGAGGTAAGAGCAGCCCGGTTCATTTCTTTTGGGGCAGCTTTGATTTGGCTGTAACCCGCTTCTCTGGCCGAACTGCACCTTTACATCCCGGTGGTGCTCCTAATGTACCGGCAAGTGTAATGCAGGAAGCGTACTCTCATGAATTAAGTTCCTGCGGTTTTTGGCCAGGAAATGAACAACTTCCGGAAGCAGTTTTTTATGCTTATGGTTATCCATCAACGCCCGATTTTAGCAAACAGCCCGTTGCTCCTGCTGAAGCCTTTTTTAGTGAACCAATGGGCGAATATATTTTACCTTACGATGCTGTACGAAAATCTGCAGACCCTGAAACTGCTCTGTTCCAATTTATGCAAAGCACTTACGAAGCAGCAGCAAACACCGCCAATTGGGACCGGGATTCATGGGAGTGTAATTTGACGTCGTTTGAGAGGAAGGTGGTGAGTTAACCAACGGTGTTAGTCGATAACAACGTAGAACATATTTTTGAAGACAGGAAAGCGACTAAAGGTATGATCAACCTTTATGCTGCACGTAGCTTTCATAAGTACAAGTGAGTCTATATGTAAAAGGTCTCGGTGCGGCAGCAGTCCATGTATGGCTGCAAAGAAGAGTTTTGCTAAAAATTAAAAATTATGAAACAGCAAACTTCGGCCAGGCACTAACATCTATTTCATTTCTTAACGCCTGACCTGCTAATTTTCTTAACGAATTTTTTATGATGTCACTCCTTCTAACCACGCACTGGTACGATTAACCTGTTGGCGTTCGTTATCCCAATTTGTACAACTGATCTCCTGTGCGGTCACTGTGCCTGGGGGGTTAATAATAAAAAAAGTCCTTGAAAAATCAAGGACTTTTGTGCGGAAGAGGAGATTCGAACTCCCACGGCTGTTACCCCGCTACCACCTCAAGGTAGTGCGTCTACCAATTTCGCCACCTCCGCAGCAGGAGCGCAAATGTAGTAAAATCAATCGCTTAAAAAAACTACTTATTCAGTACAATTCTATAAGTCGTTGCCTTACCTAACTCCGTATGTTTTTCAAAGATCTTGCCCTTATTAT
>JAOQAJ010000400.1 GCA_025963675.1 Segetibacter sp. | reverse complement strand
TGAAGATTGCCAAAGAAAACGGGTTAGCACAATTGGGGCATTTGTTGAACCGTTTGGAGCGAAGTGAAGAAGGGATCAGTAAGCGGTTAGGTCAAATGGTATTAGAAGAGTATTAGTAAGTTGGCGGCATTTAGACCGGTGAGTGGGTGAGAAAAATAACGACATGGTAAGACAGCGATGTTTTATTGTTCTTATAAAAAAGAACAGTTTACCGAATACCAAGCAATCATTATAATGCTTATAGAGAGGTGTGCTAATGATGCTTTTGAAGGAGCTTTTGCGAATCAAGCGAATTGTTGAAGAAAGAATTCAAACGTCATCTGTACCAGAGATTTCAGGAACATCTTCCTGTGGTTTGTGATTAGGAAATACCTCGTCGAAACTTCTTATTTCATCCTCTCCCAACTTCGAATTCTTATCGCTGTCAATTTGGTTATTGTTTACCATTAAGTCTTTATCGCCTGACAATTTTTTATCGTCGTTGTTCATAAAATTTACGTTGTTATATGAAAACCGAACAAATTATAAGCCAGGGTAAATGCATTAAAAAAAGGACGTTTTGGGAAATTGCTGTAAAGTGAACAAGTGAAAATGATCTTTAAAAATTAGATCTAAAAGCGGTGTTGTTGAACAATTAGGCCCGGATACAAAAGATGCCCAAAAATTTACAGTACAAGGGTGTGACACAACGAAAGACGAATAAAGAATTTATGCTGGTAACATAAATAATCTTACAGAAACCAATTCGATTTACACTTACATTCCCGCTAGTAGTTGACTTGATAAACGCTTTAATTCTATCTCGGCAAGTTTTGCTGAATACGATAAGTTTACCAGGCGATACCCAGCCTCAACAAAGCTTCTTTGAGCTTCACGCACCTCGATGATGGTAGCTGCCGATAATTCATATCGTTGAAGCGTAAGCTGAAGAAGGGCAGAGGCGATGCGATTATTTTCTCTTTCAAGTTGTAGCCTTTGAAGGGTGTTTTGGTAGGCCTGCCACGATCTTACCGCCGAAGTTTCAAGCGTATTTAACAGGATCTGCCTTGTTGCTGTCGCGTTTTTAATTGAGATCTCTGCTACCCTTTGCTGTCTCTTATACAACCCACCATTAAAGATTGGGATACCTACACTGAAACCAACAAAAGGTCCGAGATTTTGATTCAATAAGGTAAATCCTGCGGCGTTTTGACTACGTGAATAATTGATGCCGGAATTGAGGGAAATGGCGGGATAACGCTGGGCACCAACTTCTTTTACGATTAATTCATTAATCGTGATTTCCTGTTCAGCCGATAGCAGTTCAGGGTTCTTTTTTATGTTTTCCCTTACCAAGCTAAAGTTTACTAAACTGTCGACGACGATTGTATCACGGATGGCGAAGGTGCTATCGGGCCTCTGGGTCATTAAATTCAACAGGTCTGTTTTGGCTTGCATCAACACCAGTTCCTGGCTTTGCAGTTCCTGCTGACTTGCGGTTAAATCAAGTTGAGCCTGGTATGTATCGGCATTGTTTGCAAGACCAACACTTTGCCTTACATCTATAATTTTCTTTCGTTGAAGGGTTGCTTCAATTGACTGCCTTATGGTTTCGATGTAATTGTTTTGCCTTACAACATCATAATACTTGATCATCACATTGGCTACGATGTTTTGAATCTGAACGTTCACCAGTTGTTCACTTTGTTGCTGCAGCACTTCGAGGCGTCTTTTTGTGGCATGAACTCTAAAACCGTTGAAGACAAGATAATTGGCAGAAACACTTGAATTCAACTGATTATTCAGGTTGCCATTTCGCTTCGTAGTTGTACCGTTGCTAAGCTGTTGGGTAAGGTTAGTAAGAGATTGTGTATTGGTAAGATTCGCGTCAACTGTAGGCAATGCACCAGTAAAACTTGGGTGATTACCTATTTCATTTGCTGTAGCTGTGTTCCTGGCAATTTCAATATCAAGGCTGTTTTTAAGTGCAATATTTATCGCCTCCTGCAAAGTCAAAACCTGGGCCTTTAGTTGATCGCATGTAAAAAAAAGTAAACCAATTAAAACGATTCTCTTCATCCTGTTTTTTTTGATAGCATTATTGAAGTCTAACGGCTTCAGTGCTTATTCCGTTTTCTGAATGTAACAGTTTTTCTTCCTCTAGCTTTTCCTGCCTGTGCACTTCATCATATTCCTTGTTTGCATCTTTTTTATGTTCACCGGACATAAAAGTGTAAACAGCCGGAATCACTAACAATGTCAGAATAAGTGAAAACATAATGCCACCAACGATCACAATGCCTAAAGGAATACGACTGGTAGCTGCGGCACCAATACTAAGCGCAATTGGTAATGCACCTAAAGCAGTTGCCAGGCTTGTCATTAAGATTGGTCTCAACCGTTGAGCTGCCGCTTCAAGTACTGCCTGAACTTTTGGTATGCCTTGTTCGCGTTTCTGGTTTGCAAATTCTACAATCAGGATACCGTTTTTGGTCACGAGCCCGATTAACATGATCATACCAATTTGCGAAAAGATATTAAGGGTTTGATCAAATATCCATAAGCTTAGCAATGCTCCGCAAAGTGCCAGAGGAACGGTTAGCATGATGATAAATGGATCGGTAAAACTTCCAAACTGTGCAGCAAGCACTAGGTATATGAGTATAAGTGCAAGACCAAATGCGAATGTGGTGTTAGAAGAACTTTCAGCATAATCTCTTGAAGGCCCGCTTAATGAAGTTTGGAAAGTCTCATCTAATAATTTTGTACCAATTCGTTGCATAGCCGCAACCCCATCACCAATTGTTTTTCCTTCGGCAAGCGAAGCAGACATCGTGGCTGCTTTAAATCGATTATAATGGAAAAGTGTTGGCGGATTACTTGTTTCAATCATACTTACCACCGAGCTTAAAGGAACTCTCTCCCCTGTTGCAGTAGAAATATAAATATTATTGATATCGACCGGCTCATTTCGGTTAGAGCGTTCTACCTGCGAAATTACCTGGTACTGGCGTCCGTTCATAGTAAAGTAACCGGCTCTTCTTCCGCTGAAAGCACTTTGAACGGCACCTCCAATATCAGTAATAGAAAGTCCGAGTGCTTTTGCCTTTATTCGATCTATCTGCAACTGAAGCTCCGGCTTATTAAATTTCAAATTAACATCAACGTTGCTAAAGGTGGGATCTTTCCTTGCTTCCTCAAGAAATTTGGGGATTACATCTTTTATCTTTTCAAAATTCAGGTTCTGTATAATGAATTGCACCGGAAGTGATCCCCGTCCACCACCAACAGATATTGTCTGCTCCTCAATAGGGAAGATTCTAACATTATTAAACCTTCTTAGTTTTCCCTGCAAGTCCTTTGCTATATCTGACTGGCTTCTATTCCTGTTATCCGGATCAACTAAGGCTAGCCGTAGGTTGCCGGAATTCACACCTCCGGAACCTCTAAAACCACCCGGTATCGATCCAAATACAAAATCTCTTTCAGGTACAGAATCATAGAGGTAGTTTACAAGGTCAACCCCTACCTTGGTCATGTAATCATAACTAGCGCCTTCAGGACCTGTTATATTCAACCGAACGTTGCTTTTATCTTCCAGCGGCGCAATTTCATTTGGGATACCGCTACCAATTAAATAGATAATCCCTCCACAAACGGCGATCACCACCCATGCCATCCAGCGGACTCTTATAAACCTCGTTAACACACTCTTATAGCCATTCTCCATTTTTTGGAAAAAAGGTTCGGTCTTTTCATAAAACTTGCCATGTCCGGTGTTCTTTTTGGTCATGTAAACATTCAGCACAGGAGTGATCGTTAACGACACCAGCGCCGACACCAGTACCGCGCCTGCTACCACCACACCAAATTCCCTGAATAGCCTTCCAACAAATCCCTCAAGGAAAATAACCGGCAGAAATACTACAGCAAGCGTAACGGAAGTTGAAATAACTGCAAAGAAAATTTCCCGGCTACCTAGTAAGGCCGCCTTTCTTATTGACATTCCTTCTTCGAGTTTTCTAAAAATGTTCTCTGTAACCACAATTCCATCGTCAACCACTAAACCCGTAGCCAACACAATTGCAAGTAGCGTTAATACATTTATCGAAAACCCGGCTACGTACATGATGAAGAAACAAGAGACCAGCGATATGGGTATATCTATTAAGGGGCGAATGGCTATTAGCCAATTTCTAAAGAAGAAAAAGATGACCAGGATAACGAGGCAAAGTGAAATGATAAGCGTTTCTTTAACCTCTTCCAGAGACCGGCGAACATTACGGGTAGTGTCTACAAGAACGTTTAGTTCAACATCAGCTTTTTCAGTTTTCCTGATGTCTTCAAGCCTTTTATTAAACTCGTCCGAAATATTTATATAGTTAGCGCCGGGTTGAGGAGTAATAGCCATACCAACTGCATTCACGCCATTATATCTCCAGCTTTGTTCTTCATTTTCAGGACCCAATTCCACTTTTGCAACATCACTTAACCTTATAATGCCCGCTTGATCTTGCCGCACTATCAGGTCACTGAAATCTTTTTCAGTTGTTAGTCTTCCAAGAGTTCTAATAACAAGTTCAGTATTATTACCGGTAATTTTTCCGGCAGGTAGCTCTACGTTCTCCCTGTTTAAAGCATTCTGAACTTCGGTAAAGGAGACATTAAATGCTGCAAATTTATCGGGTTGAAACCAGATGCGCATTGCCGGCCTTTTCTGCCCGAAAATATTTACACCGCTTACTTCATTTATGGTTTGAAACCTTTCAAGCAGCACATTTTCTGCGTAGTCACTTAGTTCGAGCAGCCCTTTGGTACGGCTTTGCACCGCCAGCAAAATAATAAATTCGCTGTTTGCATCTGCCTTACTTACTACAGGCGGCGCATCCAGATCTTGCGGCAAACTTCTAACTGCCTGGCTTACTTTGTCACGAACATCATTTGCTGCCTCTTCCAACGATACGCTCAGGTCAAACTCCACTGTTATATTGCTTGATCCCGCACTGCTTGATGAAGTGATACTCTTAATACCCGGTATTCCGTTTACCGCCTTTTCAAGCGGCTCTGTGATCTGCGTTTCAATAATATCCGAATTCGCACCCTGGTATGAGGTTCCAACGTTTACTATCGGCGGGTCAATGGCCGGGTATTCGCGCACACTCAAAAAGCTAAAACCTACCAGGCCAAATAATATGATCAGCAGGTTAATTACTGTTGCCAGTACAGGTCTCCTTAGTGATAATTCTGAAATATTCATTTGTATACTGTAATCTTCAGTTTAATTTTTTCTAATTTGGCCAGCGCTATCCCATTTTTCAACATCCTTGCGTCGCACTCTTTTACTGTTCTTGCTGTATTCGTCGGCGATGCTAGCTATCCAATACCAAATGATGAAAAGTACTAATTGCAAGAATTATAGAATCACTAAAATAAAAGACCTTTTAAGTAACCTTTTCCTTTTATTTAATCAGTCTTTTAATCCTTTACTTTATTACATCTTCCAGTTTTTTCACGCTTCGAACCTTAACCGGTGCATTAGGTCTTGCAAATAAAACACCACTAACAACCACACTGTCTCCCGCATTTAATCCGCTGGTAACCTGCACTGCTCCTACTTGCCGAACTCCTGTTTCTATGTCCACAAATTTTGCTTTACCTCCTTTCACGATCACAACTTGTTTTGCCCTTGCATCAGGTATGATTGCATTTGCTGGTATCATCATGCCGTTTTGCTCACCTGCATCTACGTATACTTTTACAAAACTTCCGGGGTTTACGTTAGCATTCTCTTGCAGCCTTGCTCTTATGATTACGTTTCGGGTGGTAGTACTTATCTGTGGTTCAATTGCAATGATTGTAGCTCTCTTTTTTATGCCTCCATTTGCATCTGTTTGAACAACTACTGTGTTTCCGCGCTTTAATAAGTTAGCATAATTTTCAGGTAAAGTGAAATCAACGCGGCTTTGCCCCATCTGTTGTAAGGTAGCAAGAATAGTTGTTGGGGAGGCGTATGCTCCTCTGCTTACCTGGCGCAATCCGACAATACCTGAGAACGGTGCACGTACAACTGTTTTTGCAATATCAGCCTGAATGATCCGCATATCGGCTTTTAAACTATTAACCTGGTTTAAAGCAACATCATAGTCAGCCCTGTTAATTCCCTGAATGTCTAATAATTTTTTATACCTGTTTACAGTGATTTCTGCAAGCTCCAATTGAACCTTTACTTTATTTAGTTGAGCTCTTAAGTCTTCATCATTAATTTTCGCAATTACACTTCCACGTGCAATAGGTGATCCCTCTGCTACATTTAGATAAGTTATCCGTCCGCTGATTTCAGGTCTTACTTCGACAAATTCGCCTGCCACTACACTTCCATTCGCCTCTAATGTGTTAGCAATAGTTTGTGAGCTTGTAATAATTACATCCACAGCGGGTGGAGGGGCAGCCTGATTTTTTTTTTGCTCCGCTTTTTTGCTCTTACAGGAAATAGCAAATAAATTTAAAAACAACATTCCAAGAAAGGCATATTTCATTTAGAGATAACATTTATGGTACAGGCCGATAAAGATAAAGCAGAAATGACAGGCTAACTGTTGAAACAATAAAATCGCTTAAACTCTGAAACTATATTTCCTACAAATCGGTGAAAATCAAAATTAATAGGGTAAATGTAGAAAGATCAACATACCGGCACTGTTGCATCATTTTACTGTATAGGTTTTAAAAATTACTGTTTTTTCAAATGGCGTAAATTTTGAAACGTCTACAGGATGTGTAATAGATCAAGTGCCCTTTGGTTAGCGTGTATTTTTCTTTCCATCGTCGTAATAGCTACTTCCTGCGATACAAATAGTCCACCGGGTTTATTCGGGAAAAAAAATCTTCACGACCAATACGCAAACAAGATCAAAAATGCAGGTTTAAATGAAACGGCACTGGGAAGACAATGGTTTGCTGCCGCAGAAGAAAGCCTTGCATCTCCACTTTCGGTAAATCTTCCTTATAGCGAAACAGGATATTTTGCCGCGGAAGAGCCAAAAGCTGCCGGAATAACATTCCGGGCAAAACGTGGTGAAAAGCTAACGATAACCTTGACTAAAAGACCAACCACCGGTTATCTCATTTTTATGGATTTATGGGAAAATGCACCGACTGCTAATTCAAAACCAACATTATTAAGATCAGCCGATACTACATCACAACCCCTCGAATACGAGGTGGATGACGACCAGAACTTTATCCTACGCCTACAGCCCGAACTCTTGAAAGGCGGAGAATATACCTTGTCAATCAGCACCGGACCAACCCTGGCTTTTCCGGTAACACCTAAAGTTAAGAGCACTATAGCCAGCTTTTGGGGCGCAGGTAGAGATGCGGGAGCGCGCAAACACGAAGGCATAGACATTTTTGCGCCTCGCGGAACACTATTGGTTGCGGCTGCAGATGGAATTGTGACTCGTGTACAAGAAAACAAACTCGGGGGGAAAGTTGTGTTTCTAAGGCCCGACAATAAGAACTATACTTTGTACTATGCACACCTGCAAAAACAAATTGCTGAGCCGGGGCAAAGAGTTCGTGTTGGTGATTCAATTGGTCTTGTTGGTAATACCGGCAATGCCATCACCACTGACCCCCACTTACATTTTGGAATATATACTTATACCGGGGCAATTGACCCTTTGCCATTTATAAATCGTGTAATAAAAACGCCCGATAAAATAACTGCACCTTTAAACAAATTGGCTAAATGGGTAAGAACTACCCGGGCAATAAGAATATCGGCAAAAAATTCATTTAATCAAGATGAAGAATTAACGGTTGAAGCAAATACTGCATTAAAAGTTCAAGCGGCTTCAGCCAACCGGTACAAGGTATCGACTCCGGGCGGAGAAACAGTATTTGTGCCTGGTGCTGATGTTGAACTTTCTGCTTCACCATTACGAAAAATGAGTTTAAAAGCCACCCAACCATTATTAGATCAGCCACATCCGCTTGCTGCGCGAAAGACTATTCTTGCTGAGGGTAAACCGGTTAATATTCTTGCCACTTATAAAGACTTTTACCTGGTAAATTCCGGTAAGCTTGAAGGTTGGATTTGTAGGGTTTGCTTATAGCCATTTTAATTTAATAGTTTGCAGTTCTATTCTCCCAAAACCTCTTTCACTTTTTTTCTTTGCCTTGGTGGCGTATCGTCCATTTTCACAATTTTAGGAATAAATGATCCTACCGTCTCTACCAACTGTTTTTGAGCATTCATAACAGTGTGAATGTCTTTGTAAGCAAAAGGAGCTTCGTCCAATCCACCACCGATCAACTTTACACCTTGTTTTTGTAATTCTTCCTTAAGGGCATAAGCGGTAATGGAGTTGAGTGCTGCCGTACGACTCATCTTACGACCTGCGCCATGAGAGGCTGAATTAATGCTGCCATTTTCGCCTTTACCTTTTACGATAAACCCAGGTGCTGTCATGCTTCCCGGAATAATACCTAAAACATTTTTGCCGGCGGGCGTGGCACCTTTACGATGAACAATCACTTCCTTTCCTTCATACATTTCTTTCCAGGCGAAGTTGTGATGGTTTTCAACCATCTTCAACGGCTGCCTGCCTAGCTGCTGAGCAATTTTATCATGAATAACATGATGACATGCACTTGCATAATCTCCGGCAAGATTCATCGAAAGCCAATATTCAATCCCTTCCTCTTCGTCTAATGTAAACCATGCAAGGTTAGCAGCATCGGGGGGTAAATGCCTTTTATCTTTTGCCAGTTTGGTGTAATGATTTGCCACGTTTGCGCCGATCGCCCTTGATCCGCTGTGAGACAACAGGCCTACATATTTCCCTGCTTCGACACCTAAAATGTCGTCTCGTTCAGGTATATCAACTATACCAAATTCAACAAAATGGTTACCTCCGCCTGAAGAACCTAACTGGCTTTCGGCTCTGTCTCTTAATGTGCGTAGTACAGCGATTTCACTAAATTCTTTTCTATATAATACCTCATGATCAGACCGTTTTTTAAACTCACGTCCGCTTCCAAATAACGTGGCTTCATTTAATTCGCGGGAAAAATAATCTATCCGAACCTCCAGTTCTTTGGGATCGATATCAAAAATTGATAGACACATTCTACAACCAATATCAACCCCCACTCCATACGGAATTACTGCATTCTCTGTAGCAAGCACGCCTCCTATCGGTAGGCCATAGCCCTGGTGAGCATCAGGCATTAAAGCGCCGGAAATAGAGATGGGTAATCTTACGGCGTTATTCATTTGCGTCATTGCACCCTCTTCAATAAACTCTGCTCCAAAAATATTGTACGAAACCCCTGTAACGTTCAGACTTACAGTGGCAGCCGCTTTAGCTGTCAACTTTTCCTCCCTCTCGATCAATGCCCGTGCAATTTTCCCGAGTATCTCGTCTTCGGCATATTGGCGCGGCCGAACCAGCACCGCTTTTAATAATCCTAATGCATGCTCTTTTGAATTCCGTTTATAATTTTTTTCCATCACATCCATGGCAAGGCTAATGATAGGGCTTTCAGGATACCCAATTCCTCTCAAATCCTTTCCTGATAATTGTAGTTTTGCCATAGCTTTTTCTTTTCTGCTTTTGATTCTTTTAACCTTCCTTGCCTTCCACAGAAATGTTGAAAATTGAAAAACAATTAAGAATTAATGATCGAAAACGGAAGCAAATACAATGCCCTCAGGAGTTGTAAAACCCTCACGTTTTAATAAGCCGTCTTTAATTACAACAATCTCGCTAGCTGAGGGCTTAGGGAACATTCTCAAAAATGTGAGATTTTATTGTTTAAACGTTTTGTTTACAACCACTAACAAAAGTTCTGTTTTGGGATAATGTTCTTTTTTTAGTCCATCAACAACTCATTTTTACCGTTTTCATTTCCCGAAAGAAACCGATCAAAGTACATTACAGGTCGATTGATTTGAAACAAGACATAAACCACTACTATGAGAATTTCGTTTCTATTTCTTTTATTGCTGGCTGGTAACATGGTAATGGCCCAATCAAAAACTTCAGGAACTGTAAAAGGTAAATTAACTGACTCTGCTACCCAACAGAATTTGAAAGATGCAACCATATCTATTTTAAATCCCCGGGACTCTTCACTTGTCAAATATGGTTTATCTAAAACTGACGGAACCTTTTCAATAGAAAATGTCCCTTTTGGCAGTTATATATTTTACGTAACCTTTCAGGGATTTCTTGAAATACAAAAAAACTTTTCTATTAGTAGTCAAAAGCCTGATTACAATGCAGGCACATTATACATGACGTCGTTGCCTGCTAATTTGGGTACTGTTACCGTTCGCACTTCGCCCATCACCATTAAGGGAGATACAACGGAGTTTAACGCAAGCATGTTCAAGACAAAGCCTAACAGTACAGCGGAGGACATGTTGAAGAAATTGCCGGGTGTCGAAGTAGATAAGGAGGGTGCTGTAACTGCCCAGGGACAAACTGTGACCAGGGTAATGGTAGATGGAAAGCGATTTTTTGGAGATGATCCAAAAATGGCCACCCGTAACATCCCCACAGACATGATTGATAAAATTGCTTTGATTGACGCGCAGAGCGAACAAAGCGCCTTTAGCGGATTTGATGACGGAAACCGGGAAAAGGTCATTAATATCATTACTAAAAAAGATCGGAGAAAAGGTCAATTTGGTAAGGGGACAATCGCTGTTGGAGATAAAGGCCTTTACTCTGCCAGTTTAAGTGTAAATCGCTTCAATGGTAATCAGCAATTATCATTTATTGGGCAGGCAAACAACGTGAACAACCAAAACTTTTCAATGCAGGATATACTTGGCGCAACGAATAGTGGTGGTGGTGGGGCTGCCGGTGGTAATCGCGGCGGTGGTGGAGGTAATCCTGGCGGGGGCGGCAATCGGGGCCAGGGTGGTCAAGGTGGTGGTGGAAATTTTGGTGGGGGCAACGCAGGCAACTTTATTGTTGCAAGTCAACCGGGAATTTCACGCACAATGGCTGCAGGGCTCAACTATAACGACGCATGGAGTAAAAAGACAACTGCAAATGGAAGTTATTTCTACAATAATGTAAAAACCAGTAATAATTCTGAGAGATACACCGAAACGTTTAATACAAACGACTCTTCTACATTTAATAGCAATATAAATAACTCTCTTAATCGCAATAAGAATCAAAGGGCAAATTTTGAAATTGAACATCGTTTTGACTCTATGAACTCTTTGCTCATTCGACCAAACGTTAGCGTTCAGGAATCTGATAACTCGAGTGAAACTACGACACGAATAACGAGGGGAAAGTTAGTATCGTTGAATAACGTGCAATCAATGACTAACTCTCATAACAATGGCTATACACTTAACAATATGATCCTGTTTCGTCATCGTTTTCAAAAACGTGGCCGCACGTTAAGCTTGAATTTCACACAAGGATTAAATACAAATGACCGTACCTCTAATAACCTTAGTTACAATACAACCAGCCGAGGCAACGATACGACAGACCGTACAAGTACTACCAACAGAGATGGAAAGACATTTGGTGGAACCCTATCGTATACAGAGCCTATAAGTGCTACAGCCCAAATCGAGGTAAACTATAACTATAACTATAACGGCAGTAACTCTGATCAGAGAACCTTTAGCATGAATAAGTTCAGCAAGTTGTACGATCTTGTCGACACTACCCTTACCAACTTGTTTGAAAACACAAATGCTTCTCATAGGCTGACGCTGAATTACAGACAGCAGCTAAATAAGCTGTGGAACTACACAGTTGGTTTAGGTGTTCAACATGCTGATCTAACTAGTAATAATATTACCAAAAACAGGTTTCTCGCCCAGTCGTTCAATAACCTAACCCCGATGCTAGGCTTGCAATACAGCAAGAACAGGACACAAAACTTCAGGTTCTTCTATCGCGGCAATACACAACAACCTAACATTACCCAGTTACAGGATGTGCTTGATAAAGTTTCCAATATCATATATCACACTATTGGTAACCCTGGCCTCAAGCAAGCATTCAACCATAATATCAACCTGAATTACTCGAGCTTTAATGTCTCCACTTTCAAAAACTTTTCAGTAAGTCTTAATGGCGGCGTCGCTACAAACAGGATCAGTAATTATAATATCATAAACTCTTCACGCTCGCCGGTTATATTAGCTACAGAAAATGACACTTTGTTACCAGGTGCACAGTTTGCCAAACCCATCAATATTAACGGCGGCTTCAATCTGTCCGGCTTCATTAACTATGGGTTTCCATTAAAAAAACCGAAATCAAACCTGAATTTTACAACCAGGGTTACAGTTAACAGGGATGCAAGCCTGTCAAGAACATTTACTGAAGTAAACACTAATCCGGCCGATGTAAAGATTTTGACTAACAATTACATTTTAGGAGAAACTGTAAGGTTAACAATGAATTTGCAGGAGCGTCTTGACTTGAACTTTTTTAGTACCTCAAACTTCAATGTCGTGAAGTACAGTGCTGATGCAACCATCACTAATCAAAACGCAAATTCTTTCACTCAAATTTTTTCTATCGAACCTACCTACGCCACCAAAAGTGGCTGGGTATTGGGAAGCGACTTCAATTACACGATGTACAGGGGCCAGTCAGCAGGTTTCAATCAATCAATTCCACTTTTGAATGCAAGCCTTTCAAAGATCATGTTTAAAAACAAGCGTGGTGAACTGAAATTCAACGTGTATGATTTGCTCAATCAAAACAAAAGTATTACTCGTACGGTAGATCAAAACTCAATCGTAGATACCAGGACCCAGGTTCTTACCCGGTATTTTCTCATAAGCTTCACATATAACCTAAGAAGGTTTGGAGCGGCTCCTGCCGGCAATGGCGATAATCCGATGAGACAGTTTAGAGGAGGCGGAATGCGTGGAATGGGAGAAGGAATGCGACCACCTGGTCAATAAACACACCTAGTTTTAACACAAGAAACCCCTGATGTACGTCCCAGGTTGCTTGTGTTTACCATGCAGGAGCTAATGCCGCAGATGATCCAAACAAAACTTTAATAAAAAATATTGCAGAAAAAATTGAAAGTATTATACTTTTACATCTTCAAAATATTTTTTTACATTTTTGATTGTTTTAGGAAGTTGAAAAATTTTATTACCCATACATACCTTTCTGCAAGTCACCCTTCTCTCAGCGGTGCTGTAAATCACTTGGGTTCCGAATACTTCTTATATCTTATCCGACGACCACGCATCTGAGATAACACTATAACTTTTTCCAGGATAAAAACAGGTGTAGTGTACCTGTTTTGGCACGATCTTCTTTACAACATTGTTTTAATTTTTTATCAACGTGGATCAGCAAATCATAATACGGGTAGCCAATAGTGGCGATGTTCATTATTCAGAAACTATAACCGGCGAAATGGAAGCCTCTGCAAAAGCAAGGGGAACCGGTATTGCTAAAAGAAGCCCTGAATATGTGGCAAAAAAGATGGAAGAAGGCAAAGCGGTTATAGCCCATACTCCAGACGGTACATGGGTAGGGTTTTGCTACATAGAGGCCTGGGGCCATGATCAATATGTGGCCAACAGCGGGTTGATAGTTGCGCCGGCATTTCGCAAAAGTGGTGTAGCCAAGCAGATTAAGAGGAGAATTTTTGACTTGTCAAGAGAGAAATATCCAACCTCAAAAATTTTTGGATTAACTACTGGCTTGGCCGTAATGAAAATTAATAGCGAGTTGGGTTACGAACCAGTTACCTATTCTGAATTAACAGACGATGACCAGTTCTGGGCGGGTTGTAAGGCATGCGTAAACTACGATACCTTGATGAGCAAAGACAGGAAGAACTGTTTCTGCACGGCAATGTTGTATGATCCCGCTGACCATTATGAGCCCGAAGAAACGGCCGCAGATTTCAAACAAAATTCAAACCTGTACGAAAGGTTTATGAACGTGAAGAAAAGCCGCTTGCTAAAACTTCTGAAAAAAAAAGACCCGCAGGTTAAGGCTAAATCAAAGTTGCTATTAAGCCTTTTGTTCAATTTATAATTTCTCACTTAAAAAATGTAAATCAGTTTCTGAAATGTCAAAAAAAGTAGTTCTTGGCTTTAGTGGTGGATTGGATACTTCTTTCTGTGTAAAATACTTTACTGAAGAATTGGGTTACGAGGTGCATAGTATTATTGTAAACACCGGCGGTTTTTCAAAAGACGAATTAAAACACATTGAACATCACGCCGGTGCTTTAGGTGTAAAGACTCATAAGGTTGTCGAAGCTGAAGAAAGCTACTACAACAGCATCATCAAGTATTTGATTTTCGGAAACGTTTTGAAGAATAATACTTATCCTTTGAGTGTAAGTGCCGAACGTCTTATTCAGGCTTTACACATTTCTGACTATGTACAGGAACTAAACGCAGATGCCGTTGCTCATGGAAGCACAGGTGCAGGAAATGATCAGGTCCGTTTCGACATGATTTTTAATATCATGATCCCCGGCGTTGAGATTATTACTCCAATACGTGACCTGAAGTTGAGTCGTGAACAAGAGATAGAATTTCTTCAAAATAAGAATGTAGATATGAACTTTGCTAAGTCTGTCTACTCTATTAATAAAGGTTTGTGGGGAACAAGTGTTGGTGGAAAAGAGACGCTTAATTCTTATGGCATGTTGCCTGAAGAGGCTTGGCCTACACAAGTAACGCAAACAGGATCCGAAGAAATTAAACTTCATTTTGAAGAAGGTGAACTAACCGAGGTAAACGGAGAGCGTTTTGAAACGCCTGTAAAAGCAATTCAATATTTGCAAACCGTTGCAGGTCCTTATGGGATAGGAAGAGATATTCATGTTGGCGATACAATTATCGGTATAAAGGGACGTGTAGGTTTCGAGGCGGCAGCGCCAATGGTTATTTTGAAAGCACATCATGCATTAGAGAAGCATGTGCTCACCAAATGGCAGCTCAACTGGAAAGATCAGTTGGCGATTTTCTATGGTAACTGGTTGCATGAAGGTCAGATCCTCGATCCGGTAATGAGAGATATTGAGGCGTTTTTACAAAATACTCAAAAGAATGTAACAGGCGATGTATTTGTGCAATTGAAGCCTTACCATTTTCATATCGTAGGTATAGAGTCTAAGTATGATTTAATGAGCAGCAAGTTTGGTAAATACGGTGAAATGAATAATGGCTGGACAGGTGAGGATGTGCGAGGATTTAGTAAGATTTTCGGTAACCAGACAATGATCTGGCACCAGGTAAAGGATAGTCAGCCCCGGCCCTAAAGGACGAAGTGAGATTACACATCATCATTAAAAACATTAAGATGTAATAATTCTTCATGAAAGATACTTACCATAATTTTCTATACTCCCCTTTAGGGGCTGGGGGCAGCGTTTCACCTTCAGTCGTTTCAACATCTCGTCCGCTTGAATATTACAAGTGGGGCAGTAATTGCGAAGCGTGGCATTTTGTTGACAACAAAGACTTAAGTGTAAAGTTCGAAAAGATGCCTGCCGGAACTGAAGAAGTTTTACACTATCACAATCACTCGCAGCAGTTCTTTTACATACTTAAAGGCAGGGCTGTTTTCGAAGTCGACGAGGTTATTCTGATTGTGCATGAAGGCGAAGGATTACATATGGAAGCAGGTCGACAACACAGAATAATGAACAAAGAAGAAGAGCAAACGCTGGAATTTTTAATATGCTCGCAACCTTCTACAACAAACGACAGGCACAATTTAGTGTAGTGGAAGCAAATGAAAGCAATGCCGAACAACAATAAAACTAGTAATTGCAATGGATGATAACTTCACAACCGACTTTAACTCAACTTCCGCAACCGGCGGTTTCAGCTCCCCTTCAGGATCCGGGGGCCTTCGGGTTGGAATCATAGGTGGTGCTGGTTACACAGGCGGAGAATTGATTCGTATTTTAATCAATCATCCAAATGTTCACATCTCTTTTGTTAACAGCAAGAGCAACACAAATAAGCCTGTAAGCAATGTTCATGCTGACCTGTTGGGAGAAACTGATCTTGTATTTTCATCTGACCTTTCAAATCAAATTGATGTTTTGTTTTTGTGTGTTGGACATGGAGACGCAAAGAAATTTTTAGAAGAGGAAGCCCCAACCCTAAAGGGAGTAAAAGTAATTGACTTAAGTCAGGATTTTAGACTTACAGCAAATCAGACGTTTGGAACAAGAAAGTTTATATATGGCTTACCGGAACTGAACAAACAAGAAATTAAATCTGCGGATAACATCGCCAATCCCGGATGCTTTGCATCTGCCATTCAATTAGGATTGTTGCCGTTGGCAAAAGCCGGGTTGCTGAAAGATGTTTATACCACCGGTATCACAGGTTCAACTGGTGCTGGTCAAAGTTTATCAGCAACAACTCATTTCAGTTGGAGAGCAAATAATATTTCAGCTTATAAGACTTTAACTCATCAGCACCTGAAAGAAATTACCCAGTCACTAAATCAATTGCAACGTTCCTTCTCCAGCTCCCCTTCAGGGGCGGGGGGGCTACACTTTGTTCCATGGCGTGGTGATTTTCCAAGAGGTATTTATATCAGTTCAACTATTGACTGTGGTTTGTCTTTAGATGAACTGAACAAGCTATATAATGACTTTTACCACGATCAACCTTTTACTCATGTAAGTGATAAAATGATAGATCTGAAGCAGGTAGTCAACACCAACAAATGTCTTATTCATATTGAGAAAGCCGAAGACAAGATCGTTGTGCACTCTACAATAGATAACCTATTAAAAGGGGCGAGTGGCCAGGCAGTTCAAAACATGAATTTGATGTTCGGGTTGGATGAGACTGCGGGGTTAAAATTGAAAGCGAACTATTTTTAATAGCCACAAAGGCTCGAAGACACGAAGTTTCGCGATACATCTTTGCGCTTCTTCCCGTCTTAGTGCCTTTGTGGCAAAACTAAGAAGCATGAAATTATTCGACGTTTATCCACTCAACAACATCACCATTACAAAGGCAAAAGGCTCTTATGTTTGGGATGATCAGGGCACACAATACTTAGATATGTATGGTGGCCACGCAGTCATTAGCATAGGTCACACACATCCTCATTGGGTATTGAGAATTGAAGAGCAATTGCATAAGATTGCCTTTTATTCTAACTCCGTAAAAATTCCTATTCAACTACAACTGGCTGAAAAGTTGGGCAAGTTGAGTGGCAAAGAAGACTACCACTTATTCCTGATAAATAGTGGTGCTGAAGCAACTGAGAATGCATTAAAATTGGCATCTTTTCACAATGGAAAGAAAAAGGTAGTTGCCTTCAGTAAGTCTTTTCATGGCCGCACTTCGCTTGCTGTAGCAGTGACTGATAATCCTGCCATTGTTGCCCCGATCAATGAAACAGACAATGTTATTTTCCTTCGTTATAATGATGAAAAGGCGTTGGAAGATTGTTTCGAACAAAGAGGTCACGAAATCTCTTCAGTTATTATTGAGGCGATTCAGGG
>JAOQAJ010000382.1 GCA_025963675.1 Segetibacter sp. | reverse complement strand
TTTAGAAACTATTTGATTGGTTGAAATTTGTGTAATTAGAATTGTGGTACAAGCTGAAGTATCTCCGATTGATCATCGTTGCGTCGCATTTCGTTCATCGCCAGAATATGAATTAAACATCCTACATGCTATACCTATGTTTTAGATTAAGGATGTGTAGTTCAAAAGCGGGATTGAAGCCGGAATTCAAGGGACTGTAGTTCGAATAACAATTGTAGCTGAAATATGCAGCAGGTGTTTTCCAAATTCCAGACGCAGTCTGGCTTTTCATTTGCCTCCGTAGTTGTCCTGCGGAACACCACTGAGAGCAGAGGATCCTGGTACGTTTGGGTGCACTGGTTAAATAACAGATAGCGAATCAACAATATTGACGAGGTAAATCGTCTCAATTACTGAGTTCTAAACTTTCAATGCACTCCAACTTTACCAGCATTTTCCTCCAATATCCTTTTGTATTCCTCCTTCATTTCCGCAGGTAAAAAAGAAATATCAATGAATGCCATTACATCCTTCATCTTTCTTGAAAACTTCGCATATACATTTTGAATTGTCTTTTCCGGAATTTTCAAACTGCTTGCAAGCACATCGAAGTCTGCTTTTTTTAATTTCCTCTTTTTAGCATTGATAGTGAGCGCCATCTCTTCTTTATCATCCGGCATTGGTATTTTAGTACATAGCATATCATAAGCTGGTGAAAGATGAATTTCATTTTCTAAAGTAGTAAGGAGCGAAAAGTTTTTTAGGTGCATGTCGGCGTTGCCTGTAAGAAAAGAAAACAAAGCGACTTCGAAAAAGGTTAGGAAGTCTAATCCTGGCCGGGAGGAGAACTTCGCAATTTGCTTACCTATCTTTTCCATAGATCCGCGGTACTTATCATTGGTCAACGTTTCTGTTAACTGGCACATATCTTCGACGGCTAGCTTTTCTCCTTTAATTCTATCAAAGCGTTTGGTGATATAGGCTAATTCGCCTGATTGTAATCTTATTAAACTATGGTCTGCTGTTTGAATACCTAAGAGTTTGCCTACATGCATTGTTACATCTTCATTTTCCGGCAAATGCTCAAACTCCAGAGAGGGAGGTTTAAGAATATAGTCTCCCCATAGCCCTACAATCGTTAATCTCGAATGTTTTGGATCGCCAGGCTGTTTTTCTATTGTTAATGAAAGCTTTGGTTGAACTCCCGTCACTGAAACACTTCTGCGAACAATCTCTTTTGCAAGCTCCTGCATTTGGTCTCCATTATAATCTAAAGCAGGTGGGATGGGTATGCCGAAAAATTTTCGGCTACACTTTTCATGGAAGTCTTTGCCAACTTCCTGTAAAGGCTGATAACAATATAAACAGCGGTTTTCCTGCATTATTCTTCTTCGTTTTCTATTGGTTCCACACCTACTGCTCCAATACAATCTTTACAGGCAACTAGTAATAATTCCATCCGGTCATTCGGATTTACTTTCCAGTTCTTTACTGTTATGTCAAGCAACCAACCTTCAGGAATAAGGCCATCAAAAAAAGGGATCATTGTATTGCTTACATACGCAGCTTGTCTTAATGGCAAGGTGAGACTGATTGGTGATGCACTAAGAGACTTCAAATAGTCTTCATCATAACGGAAACCGTAGCCATCTTCATCCTGCCATACGATCCCCGCACGTTTATTTTTAAATAATACTCTTCCGCTACGTTGCATAACTACACGTTTTCGATGTTTTCTATATCTGAATGGTTGATTACCTGTAACAGTTCCTGATCTTTTGATTTTTGATATTTGAGGTAATTATTGCCAGATAGAAACTTCCACGCTTTAACCTCCATTCCTTCAGTAATAGCTTCGATAATAAAACCAGTTACTTCTGTTTTATTTTTAAGATAAATCCGGACACTCTTATTTAGATATTTTAGAAGAATTTCATAGGAATCGATTATTCTTAAAGGCGAGGGAGATAGTGTATAGCCAAAAAGTTGCAGCACCTGGTTTACTTTATCTACCCGAAGTGTTTGCTTGCCCTGCTCGAGTTCCCTTACAAATCGCAACCCCACTCCGGCTTTCTCAGAGAGGTCCACCTGCGTCATCTTTAGTCTGCTACGCGAATACCGTACAAAATTTGCAATACTTCCTTTATTGTTTGCTGTCATTTATACCCAATTAGGTATAAAAATACGAAAATTATAAATGATGTACCCAATCAGGTATAGTTTTTCTTATAGAAAGAGAGTTATACCTTTTGAGGTATACTAATATTTGTACCTATTGAATAAAATAGGTCTACGCTTTCAAATTTTCCTGTTCCTCGGCTGCTAATGCGCTTTTCAATTGTTGGGATGGCGACCCAAGAATCTTTTTCGAAAGCAGGTTTCCGAATTCTTGGGTCGCCATCCCAACAATCTATTCGTGCGTCTCTTTTCAGAAATTATTCTCTAAGGCTTGAAAGATACTCGGCCTTGTCGTTTCTATGTTTATCAATTCCGGAACAACCTGGTGCGAAGTCTCCCTCATTCCAAAACGCAGAGGCGTACGGGGCAAAAATTATCTTTGCCAAGATTTGGCAGGGTTTGATATCTGAATATCAAAATTCGGTAACCTAATCAAAATTCAAAGGCTGAAACGCAATAGCAGCAAGGCTTTCAGAAGAAGTTTATGGACCTAGTGGGCCCACCCTTTAATTTTACAGGCCTTGATAGCACTAGCTTTCAGGGCTTTTTTCATTTCAGGGGGAGGTGTGAGGCCTGTTCATTTAAATTGCCAAC
>JAOQAJ010000369.1 GCA_025963675.1 Segetibacter sp. | reverse complement strand
CGATCAACGACTAACCCGATCAACGATTGCTAAAAATGCTGAATAAATTGATACAAGTACAAGTGAGTGACACAACGATGTCAGATAAAAGAGAAACAGTTGACTAACAAAAAAATAAAAATAACAGACTTGAACATTTGCTCACTTATGGGCGCCAGGTCACAAAAAAACTCCGGTTATGAATATTGATAACACACAGAGCCAGATGCGGAAGGGGGTATTGGAGTTTTGCATTCTGTCCATCATTCGCCAGGGAGAAGCTTATCCCAGTGATATTGTGGAGAAAATGAAAGCTGCCAACCTCAACATTCTGGAGGGAACACTCTACCCATTATTGACCAGGCTAAAAAATGCTGATTTTCTAATGTACCGCTGGGTCGAAAGTAATAGCGGCCCGCCACGCAAATACTTTAGCATGACAGAAAAAGGCCTTGCTTTTTACGGCGAACTGGAAGCAACCTGGAATGAACTGGCAAACGCAGTTAACACACTAACAGCAAGAGGCGAGAAACAAACTACTTCTGACAACCAACTTTAACCAACCAACGCAGACTATAACGTTAGAACGTTAGAAAGCACAAAAATAGAATTATGAAAAAGGTAATTAACATAAACTTTCAGGGCAGGGTGATACCGATTGAGGAGACTGCCTATGACATGCTCACCAGGTATGTTGAAAGCCTCCGCCTGTTTTTTGCAAACGAGGAGGGGAAAGATGAAATAATAAATGATATAGAAGGAAGAATAGCCGAACTTTTTGGCGAAACCCTGAAAAAGGGCAGCATCTGCATAACTGACGCTGATGTAAATACCATCATCAACAGCATGGGTCGGCCGGAAGATTTTGAGGCTGATGAAGAAAAAGTACACTCTAAACTGGGAGCTGAAAGCGGCAACTACTCTTATCAGCATTCTAAAGCAAACGGCAGAGGCCGGCTGTACCGCGACGAAAACCACAAAGTATTGGGCGGGGTTTGCGGCGGCATTGCAAATTACTTTGCTGTAGATCCACTAATCATCAGGATATTGTTTGTACTCTTTATTGGAATAACATTCATTCCGTATTTGATACTGTGGGTTGCCGTTCCGAGTAGCTCTTCGTTACTGATCGGTTCTCAAAGAAAAAGATTGTTCAGAGATACAGAAACGAAAATAATTGCAGGTGTTTGTAGCGGGTTAGCGCAATACTTCTCGGTGCAACTATGGGTACCTCGGGTGTTGTTTCTGATACCATTCTTTTCTTTTGTCTTCCGCTGGGGTCATTGGGGATGGTGGGACTTCCCTCACTTTCTGAGTTTCTCTTTCAGCCCCGGTTCAATATTCATCTACATTATACTTTGGTTGATTTTGCCGGAAGCTAAAACTGCGGCAGATAAACTTGAAATGAAAGGTGAGAAAGTAGACCTGAATAATATTAAAACTACTATCCAGGGAGATTTGGAAGGTTTTAAAGATCGTGCAGAAATATTTGGAAGTGAGCTAAAAGAGCGTGCTCAATCTATGGGTCAGGAATTAAGCTCAGCAGGCAAAAGGTTTGGAGCTGAAGCTAGCGCTGCCGGAAGAAGAACGGGTGGGGGCATCGGCCACGTAATAAAAGTTCTTGTAAAGATTTTTGTTTACTTCTTTATTGGTTGCATTCTACTCTCAATCGTAGGAAGTTTGTTTGGATTAGGTGTGGTGTTAACTGGTTTATTACCTGCTTATTCTTATGTACTTGAAAGCGGTTACCAGGAGATACTTGCATGGTGTACACTTATCTTCTTCATTTGGGTTCCCGTTATAGCAATTGTAACATGGATCATCAGAAAGCTGACTGGCAAAAAAGGCAACAGCGGCATCATACGTCTAACATTCCTTTCATTCTGGATCTTAGGTGTCATCTGTTTTGTAAACCTGTTGATCTCTATCAGCAGCGAGTTTAGATATAGAAACTATCCTTCGGAACAAAGAGTTGCATTAACTAACGCCAGGGTTGACAAGCTCGAAGTAAAGGCGGCATCTTTTGGAAAATACTATAACCAGAGTTGGTTAAGACTAGAACCGTTTGCATCTTTCGATGATGATACTGCATACGTAAAGAATGTGCGCTTAAGGATTATCAAATCAAATACTGATAGCTTCCAGGTATTTATGGTTAAAATGGCAAATGGTAGCAGTAAAGACGAAGCAGAGCAAAATGTATCTAAGATCAGGTACAACATCGTTCAAAGCGATAGTATGCTACTATTAGATAAAGGGTTGCCAATAACCAGACAAGGAAAATTTCGCAATCAGCAGGTCATTGTTACCGTAGCCGTTCCGGTGGGTAAAAGAATTTATATTAATGACAACGTAGGTTGGGACGATAATGTGAGAGTTAGCCTGGGACGTGACGACGATTATTGGGATTGGGAAAACAACATGGAAACCGCATCACTCCGCTGGAATCATAATGTAGAATATGTAATGACAAACAAAGGTCTTGAAAGAGTAGATCGGCTGTCGGATGACGATAATAATAACGAAGAGGATAACAGCAACGAGACCATAGAACAATTTAGAAAAAGCAAAGAGCAAATGCAGCGTGAAAAAGAACAAAAGCTAAAAGAGTTGCAGGAGATAGATCGTGAATTGCAAAAATCAGACAGCACACGGGTTGATAGTACCCGATATCGTTACAGACCAGTTGCTCCAGAAACGAAAAAAGTAAAAGCGGCCGAAACAAATACAGCCGTAGCAAACGTTCCAGGCATCAGTGATATGCTGATGATAAAGTTTGCTTTATAAACTAGGTTGAAGTTGGGAAAAAGGGCTCAGCCGCACATATTGGGCAGAGCCCTCCCTCTTTAAATACAGTCTGATCTCCACGTCATAAATACAGGTATCCTGCTAGTTGCACAAAAAATTTCTTTCATTCTTTTTGAAAGGAATTTTTGTTTTTCCAGCAATTGCTAATTACTCAGCTTTGGTTGTGTCACTCACTTGTACTTTCAAATCTCTATTCAGCTGGTTGCACCTACAATAATAGCAGCTTCTTATAGTATTGATCTTTTGCACCCAACTTTTCAAATCTTTCAAATTGAAGGGAGTGAAGATCTAAGGCGAATAAAGAAAGCGAAGTAAAAGTGAGTGACACAACGATGTTGAAGTAAGTTATACTGCATGCTAAATATTACTTCCTCTTTAAAAACTTATTTTTGTGCTAAGCAGTACTAAAACAAGTTTATGTTTCACCAAGATTCTTTAAAAAGCCCTGAAAATCCTCGTTCTGTCGTGGCCCTCATACCAGCCCGATATGCTGCTACCAGGTTTCCCGGAAAGCTGATGCAAAAGTTGGGAGATAAAAGCGTCATTCTGCATACGCACGACAATACTGTTTCAACCGGTTTATTTGACGAAGTGATTGTTGCCACTGACAGCGACATCATTTACAAAGAGATAACCGGCAATGGCGGAAAGGCTGTGATGAGCAGAAAACCACATGAAAGTGGCAGTGATAGAATTGCCGAAGCAGTGGCTGACCTAAACATAGACATAGTCGTAAATGTACAAGGCGACGAACCATTTGTACAAAAGGAACCACTTGAAAAATTGCTTCAAGTCTTTAAAGGTGACGAAGGTAAAAACGTGCAGGTAGCATCTTTGATGCAGGAATTAAAAGAGCAAAAATTAATTGAAGACCCAAATTATGTGAAGGTGGTAGTAGACCGCAATATGAATGCTATCTTCTTTAGCCGTTCTGTAATTCCCTATCCGAGAAGTGCTGAAGTGCCGATAACCTATTACGAACACATTGGGGTGTATGCGTTTAGAAAGCAGGCATTAATGAATTTTACAAACTGGCCAATGACACCGTTAGAGCACGCTGAAAGAATTGAATGCCTCCGATACCTTGAATACGGGGTGCCTATAAAAATGGTTGTAACAGACTATATGGGGGTCGAAATTGATACTCCCGAAGACCTGGCAAGAGCAGCCAAATTCCTTTAGTCACCGAGCTGATCAATTATTTTTTCTATTCTGTCAGAAACCTCATCAATTTCTCCATTGTACTTGTCTGTTCCTTCAGCAATCGATTTATACATCAACTCTGTTTGACGAACACGAAGTCCGGCATATTCATTCAACAACTTTCTCTTTTTTCTATACTCACTACTCAGGCTATATGCCCCGGTTTTAGTGATCTCTTCCTGAAAGTGTTTCCACTGTGGAAGGGCACTGTCTCGAATTACTGATACTGCCTCATTGTTACTTTGGGCCGATTGAAGGTGTTGCATTTGCACCATCGCCTTTACTTCAATTTGATTCAACTTCATTACCTCGCGCTCAAACCGGAGAGAGTCATTTCTTCCGTGAACACGCAGGTAGAAATAGACGATTAAAGTAGTAAGTAATAACACTTCAATTGAGATCCTTGTTCCACCAGCCCTTGCCAGTTCTCTTTTGAAGTGAAAGAAATAAAATAGATAACCGGTACCCAGGCCAGCAATAAATCCACCTATCATAGAAGGATTATCATTGCCACCCTTGAAGCCGATAACGATATTGAAAGCCGCATAAGCAATCGCGCCAAAAAGCCACAGCGGAGAGAACTTTTTATTAACGTAAGGAGTGGTTACAAAAGCGATGAATACACCATACATACCAAATATTGCCCCTGTCGCACCGGCTCCCACACCTTCAGAAACCCATACAATACTTATCAAACTTGCCAGGACTCCGGTAGTGAGGTAGGCGATCAGAAATTTCAATTTACCTAGTATTGACTCCACCATCAAACCCATAAAGTATAACCCGAAAAGATTCACCAGCAATGGCAGAATTCCAATATGAACAAAGATGTTTGTTATCAGCCTCCACCACTGGCCTCCGGTAACATTAAACTTAACATTTCCACCAAAATTTATAATGTCTGCAGCGCTAGGTTCTATCAGGTTTATACCCCTTATTGCCATTGCAATAAATACCAAAACATGTACTGCCAGCAGAAAAAATGTCATCCCGTGATCCTTCGGTCCAAAAGTTACCTTTTCACCTGTTACGCGGTTTCCTGATTTTATTTGCTTAAGCGTATCATCGCGCAACGCATTTGCTGTTCGATGCAATTCTTCACTTTTCCAGCTAGACTTAATTTTTTTAAATCGTGGCAACAGGAACTCTTCTATATTTTTTTGATTTCGCCCGGCCTCATACAATTCGAGGCTTTCGCTGCGGCTTCTAAAAATGATCTGATCATTTTCGACAGAGATTTTTATGATCTCCTCACTTAGAGTCCAGTGTGTAGGCGTCGTTGCAGTAAACAAATTTTCATCCACGACAAGGTATTCCCATTCAAGTTCTTTGCAGGCCTGTCGTACAATGCTAAAAATCTCCCAATTATTCAATCCTTCAGCAGGTACCCTTTTCTCATACTGTGTTTTCCAACCAAAAGCCATATCTCTTTAAATTTTCTGTCCAAACGTAAAATTCAACTATTGACACCTTATGAATTTGTATAGTGGATAAGTACCAAGCCAATTGCCGCTATTAACAAAGATGTAAATTCGTGCCCTAAACTTTAGAAAATGAGTAAGTTTCGCAATTTCAAAATGGTTGATTATGTGATATATGGGAGAGGCAGTTTTAACCAGTTAGACGAAATCTTGTCTCCAAATCGTAAAGGTGATGCGCCAATGATTTTTCTTGTTGATCACTTTTTCGAAGGAAAATCACTGGTTGGCAGAATTCCGGTACAAGGTAAGGATAAAGTAATATTTAGTGATGTAACATACGAACCAAAAACAATTTACGTCGATAAAATAGCCAATGAGCTAAAAGCAGAATTCGGAACTGTTAGCGGAATTATAGGAATAGGCGGCGGTTCAACCCTCGACCTGGCAAAGGCGGTAAGCCTCATGATGACCAACCCCGGATCATCTGCAGATTACCAGGGTTGGGACCTGGTGAAGTTACCGGGAGTGTATAAAGCAGGGATACCAACTCTTAGTGGCACTGGTGCAGAAGTATCAAGAACTACCGTGTTAACCGGCCCTACACGAAAATTAGGCATGAACAGCGACTTTACTCCTTTCAATCAAATTGTACTTGATCCCGCCTTGATAGCGAACGTACCCGTTAACCAGCGATTTTATACTGGTATGGACTGTTACATACATTGCATAGAAAGTTTGCAGGGAACCTATCTTAACGAGTTTAGCAAAAGTTATGGTGAAAAAGCCTTAGAGCTTTGCCAGGAAATATTTTTAGAGAAAGATACATGGGACGAGGTAAGCGATGACAAACTGATGATGGCAAGTTATGCCGGCGGAATGAGTATCGCTTACAGCCAGGTAGGCGTTGCACACGCCGTTAGTTATGGCCTTTCTTTTTTGCTTGGAACAAAGCACGGAGTGGGCAATTGTATAGTGATGAATCATCTTGAAGAATACTATCCGGACGGAACGGCAGAATTTAAAAAGATGGTTGAAAAAAGCAATGTAGAAATACCAGAAGGCATTTGCAGCGGACTTTCTGATGAGCAATTTGATGCAATGATCAATGTAAGCATGGGAATGAAACCCCTGTGGGAAAATGCACTTGGTAAAGACTGGGAAAAAATAATGACAAGGGAAAAGTTGAGAGCATTATACGAAAAGCTCTAAAGTTTTTATTTATTAGAAAAGCTGCCGAAAAAGGCAGCTTTTGTTTTTTATCATTTATTGCCCTTGACGTGTTTTTATTTTTATGTTGTGAGCATTTTGTTTTCATGTCATCATTGTTGTGTCACTCTCTTGTACCTTATATAAGCCAGCATCGCCTAAAGCCAACACCTTCCTCAACTTACTCGAAGCAGGGCTACCCGTATTACTAAAAACTCCAAATTTTGTTTATATTGAATTCGACTTTCAGCGTTTCTGCAAAATCTCCTTAATAAAATCAATTGGGCGCAATAATGACTTTAAAAGATGTAGCAACATACCGTCTTTTTAATCAACAATTACTGAAGCCACAACCCACGTCTCCGACAGAAGTCGTAAACCATTTTGGTGCAATGCAGGCACAGGATTATGCAATGGCAAAATGGGCTATTGGAATCAGATCTAATACAAATGAACAAGTAATTGAAAAAGCCATAAACGGCGGGGAAATTCTTCGAACGCACCTTCTTCGTCCAACCTGGCATTTTGTATCTGCCAACGACATACGGTGGATGCTTGAGTTAACAGCACCTCATCTAAAACGAGTGCTCGCGGGCATGTGTCGGAGACTTGAACTTAGTGAACTAACTCTACAGCGCTGTAGGAAATTGATCGAACAAACTTTGTCAGGAAACAAACATTGTACACGTGAAGAAATCATGCTTGAGTTAAATAAAGAAAGGATTGCTACAAACGATATTCGTTCAGCCATGATCATGATGGATGCAGAATTGGATAGCCTGGTTTGTAATGGTCCGATGCGGGGCAAACAATTTACTTATGCTTTGCTTCACGAAAGAGTTCCTGCAGGCAAATCATTAGCCAGGATCGAAGCATTAGCTGAATTGGCAAAACGATATTTTTCCAGCCACGGCCCTGCAACTTTGCAAGACTTTGGCTGGTGGTCAGGGTTAGCATTAACCGATTGTAAAATTGCTTTAGAGTTAGTTAAAAATAATTTCGATTCTTCAGCAGTTGACAACCAGACTTATTGGTTTAACCCTAAAAATTTCCAGGAAAATGGTCATTCTAAGACCATTCTTTTTTTACCGGCATACGACGAATTCATGATAAGCTATAAAGACCGATCAGCATCATTGGAACCAGCCGCTGCAAAGGAAACCATTTCGGGAAATGGAATCTTTAGACCCATTATTGTTGAAGATGGAAAAGTAACAGGTTATTGGAAACGTAGTTTTAAAAAAGATAGCCTAGTTATAGAAAGCCATTATTTCAAAACGAACAAAAAGCAGCAAAAAAAGCTAGCTTTTAAAGCCGCAGAACGATATGGCAATTTCATAGGAATGAAAACAGTAGTCGAATAAAGAATGCGGCTTACTCAGTTTGAAGTAACTTATAAGGAATTTCATCAGACGAATATGCTACCTGGTCTTTTCAACCGGTTACCCTTTTTTCTGCAGGTAATTCTTCTTTCCTCAATGTCATTGCGCGCTTCAGCTCAGGAGGCAACAAACAATCATAACACCACAAATTGAATCTTAAAGACCCAAATGATTGCGAAGTCTTTTCGCGAAAATTATAACGGAGATTTTAAACAGTTTTTAGTAGAATGTATTGATGAAATAAAAACGCAGAGCGGTAGATCTAAGTATGATCAGCTTTACATGCGATCAAATAACCTCTAAAAATTATTAAAGTTAAGCGGAAGAAACTTCAACTTCTTTTGTTGCAGGCAACAGGGAAAATTATCGACTCCTTCGTCTGCGCAATGGTCGCAGCACAAGAGCTACGGTGAGCACACAAGTTTTTTTGGAACACGGATAACACCGATTGAGAGGATTAGGCAGATTACCGAGGTAAGAAAACCTAAACCAATCGGTTTTTATCCGGAAAAACAGCGTTAGCGAAGTGATATTACCAGGGAAACAATTTTAAAATCGGTTTTTATCAGTTTGATCCGTGTCATCCGTGTTCTATTGTTTTTAGAAAAAAGATGAGTACACGCAGCAGAGTACAAGTGAGTGACACAACAATGTTGATCAAGGTACTTTAGTCAGTTACCAAAAAAACTTTCCAAAAACTAACTCTAACTTCCTAATTGCTTAGAAGGGCGTTTTACTTA
>JAOQAJ010000301.1 GCA_025963675.1 Segetibacter sp. | reverse complement strand
TGGAGGAGTGTTACGAATTGATTTTCCGGGGTATTCCGGGCAAGACACTTTAGAAGAGATTTCCTGGGAAGAGTGGTATGAAACTTTCAACGACCGCAAGCTTG
Organism: Segetibacter sp.; assembly: GCA_025963675.1. Taxonomy (GTDB): domain Bacteria; phylum Bacteroidota; class Bacteroidia; order Chitinophagales; family Chitinophagaceae; genus Segetibacter. Next base: position 33,461 of record JAOQAJ010000301.1, on the reverse strand, counting down.
CCTTCCTTTACCAGGATCACACCTCAGGTGGAAAAGAAAGCCGTTTCTTTAAACTAATAAACAGGGAGAAATAGGGTTCCATAAAAAGTGTAAACCTGCTAACCTTATCTTTTGTAAACCATTTAACCAAATCCTATGAAGACCTGGGCAATAATCTTGTTAACTGTTTTTTCTCTCAATGCATTTAGCCAGGGCCAAAGAAAGGTTAGCAGGGCAACACCTAATACCACCCCCAGAACCGCTCCCCCTGTTGGATCAGTTAATCCTCAAACAACCGATCATACCCAGCCTTTAGCTCCCCGGCAAACTGCTACGGACCGGTATCTGAATGGTCCCGCCAGAAACGGAAATAATACTACTCAACGTCCTGCAACACGGGCCAACAATAACAGCCCTTTTGTTGGCGGCGTTCACCCTGGTGAGAATGCAGCAAAGAGTTTTGATACAGTTGCAAACCGGAATAATCTAAATACAGGGTCAGCCAACAATACAACCATAAGAGGTGGAAACGATACAACTTTTAATGTAAATACGACTATGACGCAAGGCGGTGTTACTACTAATTCCGGAGCAGTTGACAGATCAGGGCAAGCGCAATTTGGCCAAACCAATTGGGGAAACAGCAGGAGCACCGTTGGTGAAAGCCAATGGACTATACCACCACCCATTACCGCCTCTTTCAACAAAGACTTTCCCGAGTCGAACCGCGCTACCTGGACGCGAAACAACGTAGATACAACTATTTATTCAGCAAGATATCGATCGGGCGCACAATGGGTAACTACCAATTATAACGCATCAGGCCAAAGGCTTGATATGCGTACTGAGTTTCCTTTGGTGCAACCCCCGCGTGCAGTTAGCGTTTATATTGCGAAACAACCTGCCGGTTTCCGGGCAGCAACAATTTATAAATTACAGGTGCAGGGAAAGCCTGATGTATACGAGATCGAGACGGCTTCAGGCAAAAAGATCTACTTAAATAATGAGGGAATGGAGATTAATTATTGATAGCGTTTTGATGACGCTTTTCTCATTAAGCCTAATCGATCTGACAAATTCACTTGTATTCTTTTTCGTAGTGATAATAGTAGGCATTGTAAAGAACAAAAGACAAAGCCAGCATCTTCAATAGATAGAGAAGGAATATCGATGGCTAAAAAACTGCCATAAAATTTCTGAACATCAGCAAATTGAAGCATTAGTATTGGTAAAGAAAACTGGGAAGTAAAAAATTACATAACCAATCTACACAAAGGTCTACAGAAGAACGAAAACTACGAGGTGCAAGAAGAATGATTCAACAAAAAAAGTTGCTTTGAGCGGACGGATTGATCAAAAGCAAGAGTTGGCATTTTCATTGTTGGCAACGGCCAGGATTTCTTCAATGTATTTTCTATCATTGCTTAACCGGGGCACTTTATGCTGACCACCTAATTTACCTTTGCTCCGTAACCATTCTTCAAAGACACTTTTTTTTAATGAATGAACAACCGGCATTTTTAGAGCAATGTCTTTATGTCGCTTGGCCTCGTAATCACTGTTTACGTTTTTTAACGCGTTATCCAGTTCAAATGTAAAAAGGCCAAGGTCTGAAGGGCTCCTCTCAAACTCAATTAGCCATTCATGACCGCCATTTCCATTTTCGCTGAAATAAATAGGTCCTGCAGTGTAGTCCTTAACTACAGCGCCGGTTTTTTCACTTGCAGAAGCAATCGCCCTGTCGGAATTATCTACAATGACCTCTTCACCAAATGCATTGATAAAATGCTTTATTCTGCCTGAGACTTTTATCTTAAATGGAGCCAATGAAGTAAACTGGATGGTATCCCCAATCAGGTATCTCCATAGTCCACCGTTTGAACTGATCACCACTGCATAGTTTTTTCCTGTCTCAACTTCATCCAGTTGCAAAGTGTGGGGCTTCTCTTTTCCGTATTCTTCTACCGGCATAAACTCGTAGAAAATGCCGTGTTGAAGAAACAATAACATTCCCTCTTCAAGCGGATTATTTTGGGCACCAAAAAACCCCTCACTTGCATTGTACAAGTCGACGTAATTTATAGGTGCACCTATCAGTTTTTCAAACTGTTCTCTATAAGGAGTAAAAGACACCCCGCCATGAATGTACAATTCGAGGTTCGGCCAAACTTCTTTTAAATACTGCTTGCCTGTGATTTCAAGTATTCTCTTAATTAGAACAAGCGTCCAGGTAGGAACCCCGCTGATGCTGGTAACATTTTCTATTATCGTCGCTGTGGCAAGTTTCTCTATCTTGGTTTCCCATTCATCTAATAATGCAATTGATAATTCCGGCGTGCGAAGCCAATGACCCCAAAAGGGAGTGTTCTGCATAAGAACAGCGCTTAAGTCTCCATATTGGGTTTCTTCATTTAGTTTGCTAACCTGGTGGCTGCCGCCAATTACCAGTCCTTTACCCATTAACAAGTCGCTGTCGGGGTTATAATTATAGTATAAGGTAAGAACATCTTTAGCCCCTTGAAAATGACTTTCCTCAAGACTTTCGTCTGAAACCGGGATGAATTTGCTTTTCTCGCTTGTTGTGCCGCTGCTTTTGGCAAACCAGGTTATGGGAGTATTCCATAAAAGGTTTTGTTCGCCCTGCATGCAACGCTCGATGTAAGGTTTCAGATCGTCGTATTCGTGAATGGGAACTGCATCTTTGAAGCTCTTGATTGTATACAGGTTTTCGAAGCCATACTTCCGCCCGATCTCTGTGTATTGTGCAGATGTTATGAGGTCCTGCAACAATTCGAATTGAACAGCAACGGGATTATTCATCCAATGTTCAATTCGCCACAGCCTAAACCGCGCTAATCTTGATATGGCAGGACTTAAAAGCTTCATTAGATTGTATTAAAGACAAATATATAAATGATATGAACAACGTCTGATTATTTTAACCCGCGGCCTATGTAGCGAAGTGAACGGGAGGCGTGAATGATCGCAAATATGTAAAGAGGTCGTGTGATAGAAAATCATAAAGGGAAAGACGTTCATTTTATTTCTACGTACCGAACTATAGTTTCTAAAAACGCTAAAAAGCTTTAGGAGAATTGGCTACTTTAATTAAAGAATTTTCTATCTCCTTAACAAACCTCATTGGCAGTTTTCTACTTATCTTATGATACCATGCCGTAATTGAATCAATATCTTTTAAGGCGGAAGATGAGACACTCAGGGAGAGATTACTTCCCATTTTCTCTTTTGTCAATATTAGAAAAAAGCATCTTTTTAGCCTCTTCCCCAATGATTCACCCTCTCCGCTCTCATATTTTTCTATCCGTTCCTGTAACATTGCAACCACTTCAGGATCTTCATCGAAAGTTTCTTCTGCATCAACCTAAGGTGGATCCATAGTTTCCCACAACTCGTCTATGATTTGTAGCTTCTCTTTAGTAGAAAGCTTTTTAATTTCTGAGATATCGTAAGCCATCTTGAATAGTCATTTCGTTAATAACAATTGCACTCTCTAAAGTTACTTTTTTCTTCAGTCTAAATAACCCTATTCCTTTTCTTCCTCAGCTAGTTCCTCGGCGGCTCGTAACAATGCATTGTCTCTTTCCATATCAATGATCCAGTCCTTACGGCGCAGTTCAAAATTCGTTCCCAGGTAAAGATTTCTTACCTGCTCGTTACCTGCCAACTCTTCAGCGGTTCCGTGCTTAAAGATTTTTCCTTCAATTAGCAAATACGCCCGGTCGCAGATTGAAAGGGTTTCGTTTACGTTATGGTCTGTAATTAATATGCCGATATTGCGGTACTTTAATTTAGCTACTACGGTCTGAATGTCTTCGACTGCTATTGGGTCTACACCTGCAAACGGTTCGTCCAGTAAAATAAATTTTGGATCAACAGCAAGCGCACGTGCAATTTCTGTTCTGCGTCTTTCACCTCCGCTGAGGCTGTCGCCGTTGTTTTTACGAACCTGGTGTAGGTTGAATTCGTCGAGAAGCGCATCTAGTTTTACTCTCTGCTCTTTTTTCGTAAGCTTCGTCATCTCTAACACAGCCTTAATATTATCTTCAACAGAAAGTTTTCTAAAAACACTTGCTTCCTGTGGAAGATAACCGATGCCCATTTGAGCCCGCTTATACATGGGCAGTTTAGTTATGTTTGTGTCATTCAAAAACACACTTCCTTCGTCAGGCTTTATTAAGCCCACCACCATATAAAACGTAGTGGTTTTTCCTGCTCCGTTTGGCCCAAGCAAACCAACAATTTCGCCCTGCTTTACATTTACAGACACATGGTTTACCACAGTGCGATTACGATAGCTTTTAATAAGTTCCTCGGTATGAATGATAAGGCTCAATACGTAAATATTTAAACAAAAATACAGTAATACCCTGTTTAATATGAATAGCTGTTACCTCTTAACAGTTTGTTGGATTGTAACGTCTTTTTGTCGCCAGCAGCGGTCCTTTACCTGCCATCGTTGTGTCACTCCCTTGTGCAGAAAATCTTTATGCAGCTTTTCACAAACTTATGTTGAGACGGGTTGCCTAACTTCTGACAGATGCCGAACAATTGTCAAAACAAAAACAAGCTTCAGCTAGTTATGAAGATGAACGAAATGCGACGCAACGATGATTAATCAGGGTGGCAATGTTGGTATCAAAAACAAATACGAAACATACAACGCCGGGTGTAAACAATGCCTTATTGCCTTTTCAAAAAGATTTGCTAAAGACATTCAAGGTCTTCTTTTGCCTTGTTTTTAGCCGTTTACAACTTATGTTTGCAACAATTTTAATATAAAGGATGAAAGTTATTGACCAACTTAAACAAGCAAAAGATACGCTTGTTTCTTTTGAAGTTCTGCCACCATTAAAAGGTAAAAGCATCAAATCAATTTTTGACCACCTCGATCCTTTAATGGAGTTTAAGCCTTCCTGGATTAATGTTACTTATCATCGCAGTGAGACGATGTTTAAAAAGAAGCCTGATGGAACTTTCGAAAAAGTAGAAGTTCGTAAACGTCCGGGTACCGTCGGAATTTGTGCTTCCATAATGAACCATTATAAAATTGACGCGGTTCCTCACTTTATATGTGGCGGTTTCAATAAACGTGAAACGGAGGATGCATTAATTGACCTGAATTTTTTAAATGTAGAGAATGTCCTGGTATTGCGTGGCGACGCTGCTAAAAACGAATCGTCATTTGAACCAGAGGCAGGCGGACATAGTTATGCAATCGACTTGTTAAAACAGGTTGTTGATTTAAACAACGGAATCTATCTTGACGAAGACATACAGAATGGAGGGAAAACGAACTTTTGTATAGGAGTTGCAGGTTATCCTGAAAAGCATTTTGAAGCGCCAAATCTTGAGATCGATCTGCGCTATTTAAAGGAAAAAGTTGACGCCGGAGCTTGCTACATAATGACTCAAATGTTTTTTGATAATCAAAAGTTCTACGACTTTGAAAGGGCATGTCGCTCAATTGGAATTGATGTTCCTATCATTCCCGGTTTAAAACCAATTACCAGCAAAAAGCAACTAACGATTTTACCAAGAATATTTCATGTTGATATTCCGACCGATCTTTCAAACGCAATTATGCGGTGTAAGAATGACCAGGAATGCGAACAGGTTGGCCAGGAATGGCTTACCCAACAAAGCAGGGAATTGAAGAAATTTGGTGTACCTGTCTTGCATTATTACACCCTGGGTAAGCCAAAAGTTATCTGGAATGTAGTCAAGGAAATACTATAATTTTTGTAATCTGGTGATAAAATAAAAAGAGGGAAATTTCCCTCTTTTTATTTTATCACCAATTCTTGCAGGGCCTATTTTATTGATTGAAAAACCGCTTCATTTACTTTAACTAAATACTTCTTTTTCAACTCAGCGATCCACTTATCTTCAAGCACCTGTTGATAATCACTTATAACCATTCCGCGTGCCTCTTCGAAACTTCGCTGCCCCGGTTCGTTGTACACTTTAATGATACAGTTGAAGGTAGACGTACCATCATATAGATTTTTCACCGGCGCGGTAATTAAACCCGCCGTGAAATTTGTTCGGTCCAACACAGGTAATTGCGCTAGTTCATATCTCCCGCTGTCAGCAGTTACGTCCGAACCTTTATCGCTGGTAAGTTGTCTCCAGTTATTCAAATTTCCTTTTAGTTTTTGTTGCATTTCCTGCGCAATCATTTCATTCTTGCTGGTAACAAGAATGACATCGGCACTAGCAGGCCAGACATATTTCGACTGATGTAGATGGTAATATTGCAACAACCCTGAAGAATCGATGTTTGCCTTCCCCCAAACTTTCTTGTCCATTATTCCAAACAAGAGGTTGGCTTCTTTAAACTCTTGCACCTGTTTTAAGTATTCGCTATTATAGTCTTCAAGATGGTTTTGATAATACTCGTTTGCAACAGTCCCTACGTATTCTTTATACAATTCCTTATACCGTTCTACATTCGTTAAGTAAGAATTATTAGGATGACCTTTTACAAACTTTACCCAGTCTGATGCCTTTATGTTTTGTTTAGCAAATGAAAACAGTGGCGTATTTCCATTGATTCCTTTTACTGCAACCGGATTTTCTTTTTGCAAGGCATTGTTCGTATAAGCGTACAGATCGTTTGTATTAAAGGCAGAAGCTTTGTATTTAATAACCGCCAATTTCTTTTGAATCAGCTCCTTTTTTGAAAGCTCCAATCTGTTATCCTTTATTACCTTTTCCTGAAAAGCAGCGAACGTTACCGGATCATTTATGTCAGTCGCGGCGGGCTTTGCTTCAATCAACTTTAATATATGGTAACCGAATGTTGTCTGAAAAGGTTTCGAAACCTGACCGACGTTTTTTAAAGAAAAAGCCACATTTTCAAAATCTGAATTATAAGTGCCGGTTGAAAACTCCGGTAATTCTCCTCCGTTATTGCTGCTGCTTGCATCGTTACTGGCTTTTACAGCTAGTTCTGCGAAATCAGTTCCGGTTGTAAGAAGGTTATATAAACTATCAGCTTTTCGGCCAGCAGAAATTTTATCTTCAGGTGTAGCATCAGGTGGAACGGCAACTAATATTTGTGCAACACGTCGTGAACCTAAAGAGTTTCTCTCACCCGCATTTTTGAAAATATGATAACCGGCTTTGCTTTTTACTACAGTAGAAAACGAGTTTGCTTTTAACTTGTAAACCTCATTTTCAATATTGTAAGGAAGCGTGAAAACGGTGATAAATCCGAGATTACCTTTAGATTGTTTGGTTGCCTCATCTGTTGAAAATTCCTGGGCCACCGCACCAAAATCTTTCCCTTCTTTTAGTTGCCTGTATGCGGATTGAATTCTTTTAAATGCTTCAATCGTGTCGCCACCGGTAGGTACCTCAACAAAAACCTGCAGAAGATTGATTTCTTTCTGATTTCTGTCAAACGCCTGCTTTACCAGCGTTTTTACATTTGCTTCATCGTTGATGATATTGTCTGCAATCTGCTTCTTAAAATTTTGTAACTCAAATTGCTGGGTAGCATTTTTATGCATGCCTTCATCAAATGCAGCTTGAACTTTCAGCTTAAAATTGATGTACAGATCTAAATATTCTTTTAATGCTTTTTTACGATCTGTTCCGGCCGTTGGATTTTTATTAAATGCTCTTACAAATTCATCTTTTGTAACAGCATTTTTACCATAATAAAAAATATTTTGAGCAAAAGACGCAGTTACGAGTAATACAGAAGCAAAAGCCAATGCAACTTTCTTCATGTAAGTTGAACTATTATTTAGCAGTGGTTGGAGATTTAATTTTGGCTTTGAGCACGTCATCGAATTGTTCAATGCTCAGCATTTTACCTATGATTCGTTTTTGAGCATCGAGCAGATACAAAGTAGGTGTTTTATAAACATCGTATAACTGCCTGAAATTCGCCACCCCTTTTTTAGTTTCTTCATCCCTTGCAGCTTTTGTCTGGTACATGTGCGCCCATCCTTCAAGCTTATTCTCCTTCACAAACTTTTTCCACGCCTCGTTTGCCCCCTCATCTACATTTACGCCAACTAATTTTACACCAAGGCCTTTCCATTTTGCTCTGTATATCGAATCAATCCTTGGAACAGTTTCTTTACAATGGCCGCAATTTGGATCCCAAAATGTAACAAACGTGTACGGAGCATTGATACCATACAATGAAACCGGTTTTCCACTTGTGTCGGCCATAACCAGGTCTGCTGCCGGCTCGCCAAGCTGGTTGGCCATAAGGCTGTACGCTCGGTCAAAAATAAACTTTGTCTGTTTTGAATTAAGCCACGCCGTATCGCCTTTGCTATAGTACTTATCAAAAAGAAAAAGGAAAACTTTCTCCTGGCCCATGTATTCAGGGTTGATGTATTTATCGGTAAACTTACCCAGCAGGTACTTAAACATTTCGCGGTTTTCACGCGATACCAACAGCATATAGTTTACTTCACTAATGACCGAGTCGGGTTCCGGCGCAACATAATATTTAAAATATTCTTCGAGCTTAGGCTCAAAAAAAGGAGTACGTACAAGGCTTTCGTCGTCAAATGCCACACCCTGCCACCAATTGTCTTTCACATATCTGTAAGGATGCAACGAATCGGCCTTGCCGTTTTTACCCATTGGAATAGCAGGAATTTCGGGCCTTTTCATCGCGTAAAAAAAACTTGCAAGCATTGAGGTCGGATGCGTTTTTGAGAACGTTTCTCTGTAATCCTGTAATTCTTTATTTGCCCTCGTCATTGCAGTTCTTAGCAAGCCAGAGTCTTTTGCTGTCTTTGCCTCACTCAATTGTTTTTGCAAAGCGGACAGCATTGGGGTTTTTTGAGCAAGAAATTTTGTGTAGTCCTGGAACATCTGGTTATCTGCAGAGCCGGTTATAGTAACATTTGAAAGGTTGGTTGTGTCTGCTTTGATCGAAAAGTTTTGATCCTTATCCATCAAAAATTCGAATAACAGGTATTTCTGTGGTGATACGGCGAAGTAGATTCCACGAGGCAATTTCTCTTTTCCTTTAAATACCCCCTGGCTTTTTTCGTTTAACCATGCCGAGTCAGACAGATTTTTATATTTACCAAAATAGCATCCCAAATAAACCCAGGTGTTCTTAAAAGGTGTAAGTGTAATTGGAATATTGTAACCACCAGATGTTTTTGCTGCTGCCGCAGCGGGGGTTTTTGCTGGAGTACCGGCCGTTTTCTTTACCGTTTTATTTTGTGCTGCCGATGCCAGGCTAATCAATATAACTGCCATGCATGTAAATACGAATCGCCTCATACTGTTTTCTAATATAGGATTAGTTGTAAAAATATCTTTAAAATGGCAAAGAGTTTTTTTCAATTTGTTAATTACCCAAGGCCAAATGTAATAACCTCTGAAAATGGTTTTTATTGTAATTCTGGTTATTTTAATAAAATAGCGAAAGTATTTTTTTGGGTAACAAGCGGTCGAATAAATAATTGAACATCGTTGTGTCACTCACTTTTACTGCTGTGCTTGCTTCAGCAACCTGCTCAATTCCGGTAATCGTTTTTTGTACCATTACTCATTTATCAATATGACCGGTATCTATTAATTAAATATTATAAAAGTTATTATATTACTAATACCTTTAAGTTAACAAAAATTTAAGTATCATGAGAAAACTATCCACCTCACTATTAGGCTTGCTATTGCTCGTTCTGTCCTGTAATAAGCAGGATGCAAAAATTGCCCGGGAAGAAGAACAGCAGTTAGAAACTCCTGTTATAATGGAACGCAGTTGTGCGTCGCATGAAGTTCTGGAAGAACAGATCGCCGCAGATCCATCGTTGAGAAGACATATGGATGAGATCGAAGCTTACACTAAAAAAGTAATTAAGAATCCAGGTGCCTATCGTTTGGTAAATGGAGTAATTGAAATTCCTGTGGCAGTACATGTGGTGTACCGTACTGCTGCTGAAAATATTAGTGACGCTCAGGTACAATCGCAGATAACTGTTTTGAATGAGGATTTTAATAATACCAATGCAGACGGGGCAAATACGCCTCTTGAATTTAAGGATGAGCAAACGAAAGTAGGCGTTCGGTTTGTTTTAGATAAGATCGTTCGTGTACCAACTAAAAAAACAAGTTTTAGCTCAAATGATGATGTTAAGAGAACTGCCAAAGGCGGAAGCAACCCTCTCGACGCCAAGTATTACCTAAACATGTGGTCCTGTAATCTTGGACGGGGTTTATTGGGGTATGCACAGTTTCCAGGTGGAAATGCAGCCACTGACGGAGTGGTAATACTTTATTCAGCCTTTGGAAGCCAGACCAAAGCGACAGGTACTTATACAAGCAATTACAACTTAGGCAGAACCGCTACTCACGAAGTAGGCCATTGGATGAACCTTCGTCATATCTGGGGTGATGCTACCTGTGGTACTGACCAGGTCGGAGATACACCTCAACACAATACCTCAAATGGTGGTTGCCCTGCACAGCCTCACTTAAGCACTTGCACAGGCACGCCGCGTGAAATGACTATGAACTACATGGATTATACTTACGACCAATGCATGTATATGTTTACAAACGGGCAAAGAGATAGAATGCTTGCAGTTTTCTCTAATGGAGGGCCAAGAGCATCTTTCGCACAATAAACATTCAGCATCACTTAATATAATAGCAAAGGTCGCCTGTTTTTTACAGGCGACCTTTGCTATTAACACGAGTTGCTATATGAAAAATGATTGCACTGCCGGGAGCGAGGATGGTTGGGTTACATTCAACGGTACGGGTCCCGGTTTTTCTTTTACTTTTAAGTGTCCTCGTGAACACTTAAAAGAGGGAGACAACAAATGTTTTGTTCTTTTTTTTAAAAGCGAAATAAAAAACTGCTTTTAAGTTGACGGCCCGAATCATTCGTCTTTCAATAAGAACTCACCTTTGGTAAGCCACGAAAAACCGAATGCAATTAAAGCAAGGGTCTCTAAAATAACTGTTGGCTTATACCTTTCGAAATAAACATGAATCGCAGGAATTCTATATAGACCAATTAATAAGATAGCTGCAATCATAGTATAACCGCACACACGATATATTTTGTTGCGCATTTTCTTTTCCGCAGTCATCACACCTTTAGATTTGGTAAATAAAAAAATGCTGATGGCGGCAAGTGAAATAAAGAATAGACCTGAAGTGATGGTATGGGTTATATCTGAAAAGTTAGTAACATCACGATCAGTTGAATAACATAAAATGTAATCTCTGTTAATGTGTGTTGGGAAAAAGGCAGAAGCGACAGCACATACCCCTGCAACGTTCGTTAATACTTTATCCCAGGTATTATAGCCTTTGTAGGAAAATAAAAAGATGGCAACACCGCAAAGGGTTCCAACAAAAAAGTCTCCCATTACAGAATAATAATACTGACTTATTGAAGGAAGCAGGGTTCTGCAATCACTAAAAATATAAGTCCCAACAATCGAAACAAAGGGTAGCGCAACTCCTAATATTCCAACAAACTTCCGCAGGTTTAGGTACGATATAATTAAAGCTTCTCCTGAACCTGAATTTTCATTTGTAGAACTGCTCATGTTTTTGGTTCGGGGTCTAAAGTTTTTTTAATGCCGATTCGCTTAGGACGAATAAAGCTAAAATAAGAAGTCTTTTCAGCAGAAGCAACTATCGATAGTACACGTGAGTGACACAACAATGTTTAATGGATATTCTTTTGCTGGTATCATAAAAAAACAAAAGCATAAAGGTTTTACGTTTCACATTTCACGTTTCACTTCACTATACTTTTGCAGCATGAAAAGGAAGAAAGTTGTTTTGCATAACGTGGTTATGGAGAATTATGCTGCAGAAGGGAAATCGCTTGCACGGGTTGAAGGAAAAGTGATTTTTGTGGAGAATACAATTCCGGGCGATGAAGTGGACGTGTTACTTCAAAAAAATAAAAAAGACTGGGGGGAAGGGATTGCATTACACTATCATAAATACAGCGATTTACGAATTGAGCCTTTTTGCCAGCATTTCGGCGTTTGCGGAGGATGCCAGTGGCAGATGCTTCCTTATGCACAACAATTACAATATAAGCAACAACAGGTTGCAGATAACCTGAAGCGGATTGGTAAAGTAGTCTTGCCCGAAATGATGCCCATCATTGGTGCTGAACATACTACCCGGTACCGTAACAAGATGGAATATACTTTTTCGAACAAAAGGTTTCTTTTAGCCGAAGAACTAAACAACCCCGACGTGTCTCCAAACGAAAATGTGGCAGGTTTTCATGCAAGAGGTTTTTTTGATAAGGTAGTTCCGATTTATGAATGTCATTTACAAACAGAACCTACCAATTTTATCCGGCTGGCAATTTGGGAATATGCCAAACGACATGAGTTAACGCACTACGATATTCGTCACCATACCGGCTACCTGCGAAATCTTTTAATAAGAATTGCAACTACAGGTGAAATAATGGTAAACCTGGTAGTTGGTTATGAAGACAAAAAAATAACACCGGATCTGCTGCAGTTTATTCAAAATAAGTTTCCTGAAATAACTACCCTTCTCTACACTATTAACCCTAAAAGAAACGACAGTCTAAATGATCTTGACCCGATCATTTATTCCGGGAAAGGTTATATAATAGAAAAGCTTGAAGACTTTGAATTCAAAATTTCACCTAAATCTTTTTTTCAGACCAATACGGCGCAAGGGGAAAAATTATACCAGGTAACACGTGAATTTGCAGAACTAAATGGAACGCAAACTGTTTATGACTTATACTGCGGCACCGGTTCCATTGGCATTTTTGTAAGTAAGCTGGCAAATAAAATCGTAGGTGTCGAAGTTGTTGAAGATGCAATTGCGGATGCAAAAGAAAATGCACTTTTAAACCATCTTGAAAATGCTGCCTTTTTTGCCGGTGATGTGATCGAGATTTGCAACGATGCTTTTTTTGAAAGCCATGGGCGACCAGATGTCATAATTACTGATCCGCCACGCGCTGGTATGCATGAAAAACTTGTAAGGAAGTTGCTTGCAATAGCAGCTCCGACGATCGTATATGTCAGCTGCAATCCTGCGACACAGGCTCGCGACCTGGCAATACTGGATGAGAAATATCAGGTGACTAAAATTCAACCGGTAGACATGTTCCCCCATACCTTACATATTGAGAACGTCGTGCAATTAAAACTTCGCTAACTTTTACGGCATACCTTTGTTAACCTATCAAGTATCATGAATCAATACAGCCCGAGCAGCTATCAGAACCTACCCACAGTCATTAAAAATTTGCTTATTATAAACGTACTTGCGTTTCTTGCACAGAGTACTATTGGAAAAGGGGGTTCCATAAATATGGAAGCTCTATTCGGTCTTCATCATGTGAAGTCTCCACTTTTTCAACCATGGCAAATCATTACACATCTGTTTTTACATGGCGGGCTGATGCATTTGGTGTACAACATGTTTGCCTTGTGGATGTTCGGTTCTGAGCTTGAGGACAGATGGGGACCAAAAAGGTTTCTTACCTTTTACTTTTTGTGCGGCATTGGCGCTGCACTCATACAATTGCTGTGGTTGTGGTTTCAATGGCATCCCTTGGTCAACCAGTTTTATGCTGTGAACCTTCATCCATCTGCTGAAAGTTTTGAGGCATTTTATAATCAATTTGGACTAAATCAGTATGAGGGTGCCCGAACCAGCTTGCAGATGTATTTGGCTGATCCCGGCAATAGCAGCGCGGCAAATACTGTTCTTCAATATATTTCATCTTATACTTATTCCGTTTTAAGCGAACCGACTATAGGAGCGAGTGGCGCTGTTTTCGGAGTTTTAGCTGCTTACATTTATTTATTTCCTAATAGGAAATTATATTTATATTTTGTACTGGGGGTAAAAGCCAAATGGATTGGCCTGGCCTATTTTGGGTATGAAGTTATTTCAGCTTTCCAGAATAATCCCAACGATAATATTGCTCACTGGGCGCACATTGGTGGTGGTTTGGTTGGTTTTTTGTTAGTATTAACGTGGAACAGAAATGACCGCAGAAATTTTACGGACATATAGAGATCGCTAATAATCATTGAAATGAGTTTATTGCAGCAAAACAGCAGGAAAAGGATTTCATTAGGGCAGGACGGTAACTCGCTTGTCCTGCTGATAGTATTCAACATAATCGTTTACATTCTGCTCAACTTTACCAGGATGGTGTACATGCTGAATAATGGTACAGCAGGTGTTTTCGAATCCCAGGTTTTGAGTTACATCTCGGTTCCGGCTCAGCCTGCGGTTTTTGCTACACGTCCGTGGACGTTGCTGTTATACATGTTTTCGCATTACAAATTGTTAGAGTTGGTGAGCAGCATGTTATGGTTATGGGGGTTTGGCTACATTTTCCAGGATTTGGCAGGTAACAAGAAATTGATTCCTGTCTATCTCTATGGCGGTCTTGCCGGTTCTGTTATCTTTTTGCTCGCTGTAAACCTCATCCCATCCTTAAGCCAAAACGTAAACAGTATTTCTCCATTGTTAGGTGCTGGTCCTGCATTGATGGCCCTGGCAGTAGCGACTACAGCACTAGCTCCGAGATATAAGATATTTCCGATGATTAATATTCCGCTGTGGGTATTAACCGCGGTTTTTGTTTTAATTCGTCTCGGCACTGTTGAGGGTGGTAATTTTGGTCATATAGCCGCATTAATGGCAGGTGGACTTGTAGGTTACGTTTTTGTTTGGCAACTTCAAAAAGGAAATGACTGGAGCCAGTGGATGATAGATGTGGTCAATTGGGCTGACGATTTATTCAGACCTGAAAAAAAGCATTTTAAAAACCCACCTAAAAATCAGTTGTTTTATAAGTCTAACCAGAAACCTTTCGAAAAGACGCCTCATGTAACCCAACAACGGGTAGATGATTTACTTGATAAAATTCATCACAAAGGCTATAACTCGCTGACCGAAGACGAAAAAGAGTTCCTGAAAAAAGCCAGCAGTGAGGAGTTATAAGTGATGAAGAAATTCGTTTTTGCAGGTTTTGCGTTTATCACTTTTATACTTGCCTTTACTTATTTGGTTAGCTGCTTAACTCCTTATGTGAGTCCGGTTGATTTTTGGCCTATGGCTTTTTTAGCTTTAGGCTTTCCATACCTGGCCGCTGTTATTCTTATTCTTGCCTTTATATGGGTACTCGTCAAGAGAAAAGTCGCTTTAGTTTTATTTCTGTTGTTGTTTGCCGGCTTCCAAAACCTTGTATCAACAATCGCCCTTAATCCTTCCTCCAAAACAGCGGTCTCAAAGGATTCATCTTCTTTAAGAATCCTAAGCTGGAATGTAAGAGGCTTCGACAACCCTTCTATTGGTTCAGACTCACTTACTTCGGCCCGGACTCAGATGTTTAAATACATCTCAGAAATTAATCCTGATGTATTGTGCCTGCAGGAGTTTGTACAGCATTACTTACCGGGCACGTTTTCGAACACCGAAGACTTAAGAAAATTAGGCTATGGGTATATGTACCTGACAAATGATGTAGTAAATAAAAATCCGGGTGGAGTGATAATAACATGCTCTGCTATATTTTCAAAAATTCCCATTATCGATTCCGCTAAAGTACTGCTGGGCGATCCTTCTTACACTGAATATTTGGGTGCTGTAGATATCGCATTTCAAAATAAAAAAATGCGCATATTTACTACTCACTTCAAATCAATTAATTTGTTTGCCGGCCCTGCAAGCTCTAGAAATAAAGTTCTTTTTTACGGAGACTCAAACTTTGTATATGAGAGCACCAGGTTTGAGAAACTAAAAGCATTTGCTCAGGCACATTCCAAAGAAGCTGTGATTGCAAAAGATGCACTTAATAATAGTCCTTACCCGGTAATTTTTGCTGCTGATATGAATTCCGTTCCAACCTCTTATCCCTATCATCTGATGTCTCAGCATTTGCAGGATCCGTTTACGAAAAAAGGATGGGGACTGGGAACTACGATGGATGGCTATCCTAAAAGCCTTCGCATCGATTTTTTACTAGTCGATAAACAATTTACTATATCAAATTTTCGTAAAGACGATGTGTATTTATCTGATCACTTTCCTCAATTTGTTGATGTAAGCTGGAAAAAATAATTAAAAATTCTGTTATAAGTCGCTGCTAACTAATTGCTTTATATTTACAACATGGCCGGTGGAAAGATCAGAAAAGTATTTAACCGCATATTTGTAATTATCAACTGCCTGATAGCGGCGGTGTTTCTTATTGCCTGCCTTGTTCCCTATCTCAATCCATCTACCTGGTGGTTCATGGGCGTTATTGGCCTTTCAGTTCCATATATGGCGTTGTTGTTGGTATTTTTTATGTTTTTCTGGTGGGTTGTAAAGCCATCACTTTCGCTGATTCCTATAATTACCTTACTTATTGGCTGGAAACAGTTGAGCGTTTTATTCGCCACCCATAAATACCAGACATTTACCGAAAAAAAAGACAGCACCTACCTTCGCATTGTTGATTGGAATACCAGGAGCCTGGAAGGGTTAAGTAATAAAGCAGACAAAAAAAGAATTGATCGGGCGACAATTCCTGAAACGATCATAGCACAAAAGCCTGATATTATTTGCCTGCAGGAATTCAATAACTCTGCTACACAAAACAATCTCCGGAGGTTTAAAGAAAATTACCCCTACCACTATTTTTCACGCGATTTTGAACGACCTAAACAAGGGTACCAGGCTGGCTGTATTATCTTTTCAAGATACCCAATTGTAGACTCCGGCAAAGTTCGTTTTCCCGGCAACTCAAGCGAAAGTCTTATTTATGCTGATATAGCAACGCCAAAAAAAATTGTGAGAATTTTTACCACCCATCTTCAATCGTTTAAGTTTAAACAGGAAGATTACGAGGATATCGAGATCATAAAAAATACGGAAAACAAAACCTTACCCGCTTCAAAAAGTCTTTTGCAAAAAATGAAACTGGCCTACACAAAAAGAGGTGAACAGGCAGATATTGTAAGGGATGCTTTAGACCATTCGCCGTATCCTAGTATTATATGCGGAGACTTTAATGACGTACCAAATAGTTACACCTATTTTCATATAAGAAAAGATTGGCAGGATGTATTCCTTGCAACTTCATTAGGTATTGGTCGCACCTACATAGCGCTTGCTCCTACCTTGCGAATCGATTATATTTTGCCGGATAACAACTTTTATGTGCAGCAATTTGATTTAGTGGATGAAGACCTTAGTGATCACCTGATGCTTGTAGCCGACATCGGAATTAAATAGCAGGATTTTTTGGTAGCAGGCAGTATATCCTTTTTCTGCAGCCGTTGCGTCGCACACTTCTGCTGAATTTTCTTTAGGGGCTTTTTTTACACCCTTTATAATTTCTTCAAAATATTCAATTTTACTTCAGCTTCATTTGTGCAAAATATGGATGTTCAGGATTCACAATTAGTTCACGACGATAAGGGTGTATAAGTACATCCATGTCTTCTAAAGGAATGGCACCGAGCAAAGGTTCACTATCTCGGGACAGAACCATCGCATCAACATTGCAACGCCTGTTTTTAAACTTTACTTCTAGCGGCCCCACTAACTCGTATTCGACTACCTCACCATTTGCCAACTGACCTTTACGCTTTTCAATAATGGGTAACTGTAACTGCTCCTTAATTGTTTCATTAATACACATATATACACTCCCTGTATCAACTAGCATACTTACCGTCATTTGCTTCACTTCTTCGTCACCAATGATATTTCTTTTGGCTAACACTAAATCTTCACCACTTATAAGAGTTATATCGGCATAAACTAAGCCCATACCCAATTTTTAATAAAAATACTTTTTTTCTCTTGAAAAAGGTTCTTACAAATGTTTGTATCCGGATATTGCAGTAGGTGGAGAAGTGGACCTAATGCGACTATAAAAAGCTGAATAAACATCACTAATTATAAGCAAGGGAAGAGTCGTTTTGCAATAAGAACTTCGACAGCCTGTAAAAATAGTTAGATTTGAGCATCATTAATCCAGCCTTTTTTTTGTAGTTTACAACCTCTTCTGGTATTAACTATTAATAATGAAAGCCATTATTAGAATTATAAATAATCTTCTTTGCTGTTGTTGCTGCTGCTAAGCCGTTAGGTTACCTTTGTGCCTCTTTTTCAAAACAGAAATTTAGTTTAATTAATAAATAATAGAATGTCTACACTTAAAGTGTATAATACTTTGACACGTCAAAAAGAAGAGTTTAAATCCATTACTCCTGGTCTTGTTGGCATGTATGTTTGCGGACCAACCGTAAGCGGCGAAAGCCATTTGGGACATGCAAGACCCTACATCACATTTGATATCGTTTACCGCTACCTGCAATACCTGGGATATAAAGTCAGATATGTGAGAAACATAACTGACGCCGGCCATTTTGAAGAAGAAGGACGTGAGGCAGAAGACAAGATCAGCAAAAAAGCAGTGCTTGAAAAGCTCGAGCCAATGGAACTGGTTCAGAAGTACACCAACTTATTTCATTGGGCAATGAAACAATTCAATACAATAGAACCTAGTATTGAACCCACAGCGACAGGCCATATAGTTGAGCAAATTGTTATGATCGAAAAGATCATTACAGATGGATATGCATATGAAGCAAACGGAAGTGTTTATTTCGATGTCGAAAAATATAATGCTGACTTTTCAAAAAAAGGACTGCCGTATGGCATGTTGAGCGGTCGGGTTTTAGACGATCAGTTAGATACTACCCGGGATCTCGATAACCAGGAAGAAAAAAGAAATAAACAGGATTTTGCTCTTTGGAAAAAAGCTCCACCGGAGCATATTATGCGATGGGCAAGCCCATGGGGAGAAGGGTTTCCGGGATGGCATATCGAGTGCTCGGCAATGAGTACAAAATATTTGGGTGACCAATTCGATATTCACGGTGGAGGCATGGACCTTCAGTTTCCTCACCACGAATGTGAGATTGCCCAAAGCGCCGTATGCAACGATAAACTGGCTGCCACCTATTGGATACATAATAACATGATTACCATTAACGGCAGAAAAATGGGAAAAAGCTATAACAACGTCATTAAACTAAGTGAGTTGTTTAGTGGTGACCATCCTATTTTAGAGCAGGCGTATAGTCCAATGACGGTTAGATTTTTTATTTTACAAACACATTATCGCAGCACGCTCGACTTCGGCAACGATGCATTGCAGGCATCAGAGAAAGGTCTTAAGAGACTTTGGGAGGCGCATGAGGCGTTGCAAAAAATGAAGGCAGCAGAGGATGAATTCGATCCTGAGAAAATTGATGCGGAACTTGATAATAAAGTAGTGACTTTGCTTGCCGAGTTTGATGAGTTTATGAATGATGATTTAAATACTGCAAAAGTGCTGGCGAGCATGTTTGAAATTGTGCCGGTAATAAATTCTATAAAGGATAAACATATCTTGCCTTCATTGTTAAGTCGTGAGACTTTTGTTGTGATGCAAAGCAAAATGAAGCTGTTTGTTGAAGACATCTTTGGATTAAAGAGTGAACTACAAGGTGATTACACCAAACTTGAAGGAGTGTTGCAGGTTCTTATTGAACTGAGGAAGCAGGCAAAAGCAAAAAAGGATTATGCTACTTCAGATATCATTCGAAAGCAACTAATGGAGTTAGGGATTGCTTTAAAGGACGAGAAAGATGGCAATATCAGTTACTCATTTGTATAGCTCAATATTTAAAATTTCTGGCGTCAGTTGTGTAACTACACCAACGTTTTTTTTGAAGCATGTCTAATGTACATATACCTCGCAAAAGACAATTGTAATCTAAGGAAAGCCGAATAAAGATTTATGTACAAGTGAGTGACACAACGATGTACAAAAGAGATTTCAATGTTGGCCAACAAAAAGTATCAATGATTACAATCTTCGGTGTGCGCGTGATTGTGCAATTGGCAGAATTTGTAGTTGATGATGTGCGAAGATATAATTCCGAAAACAGCAGGTATAAGTAACCAATGCTCAAACTCGGCAAAGAATAGTTTTAGTATTAAAAAAGCAAACCCAACAGAGAAGACAATAATTGGCAAAGCGCTGTGGTGGTGCTTTTTATAACCATGATACAACGCGTAAGTTCCCAGGATAAAAGCCACCGCAACCATCAGGATTTCAAAGAAGGTATTCTCTATAACATTAACACCAAAAACAGGAAGGCTGGTAAAAAACAGCGGCAAAAGAGCACAATGAATGGCACAGGCCAATGAAGCTGTAATACCTAGTGCGTCCCAATTTATCTTTTTATTCATGCTAAAGGAAGGCAAATATAGCAATTTGCAACAAAGTTGCAATATCCAGAAATGTTATTTTTAAATATAAAAGCCTTAACAGTGGGCGGTGTACCTTTGCGTTTTAATGTAAAATCATGAGAAAAAGGTTACTTGCATATGGTATTTTCTTTGTTGTTCTGACAGGTTTATTTTTATATTTTGTCTTTGCCGGTACTGATAATTGGAAGGCGAAACTACCTACTGTCAGCTATGTAAAACCTTTTGCTTTCATAGACCAGGATGGACGACAAATAGACGAAAACGACCTGAAAGGGAAAGTAACTGTTGTTGAATTTTTCTTTACGACATGCAAGGGAATTTGCCCGAAAATGAATACAAGCCTTAAAAAGCTCTATTCGCAATATAAGGAAGAGCCGGACTTTATGATCCTGGCGCATACGGTGCAGCCCGAAAAAGACAGCGTTCCCAGATTGAGGTTTTATGCCGACAGTATGAAGATTGACACAAAGAAATGGGTGCTTGTTACAGGTAGAAAAGATAGTTTGTACAAGGCAGCAAGAGCAAGTTATTTGCTGGATGATCCTGCGAACAATGTTGAGAAATTGGAAGACCAGTTTATTCATACACAGTTTCTCGCACTTGTTGATAAAGCAGGCAACGTAAGAGGTGGTGTGTATGATACGTTGAAGAAAGATGAAATGGAAAAGCTGAGTAAAGACATAGCAGGGCTTTTGAAAGAGAGCCCAGGGCCTAACGGATTTGTTAATGGGGTGTTCGGAAATAATCCCCGATAAAACAAATAATTTTTACATGATGGAAACGATTTCGATTGACGAATTATTAAGGCGAAACCAACTTAGTATCACTGACAGCCGGAAAAAGATATTAGAACTTTTTCAGGCAAATAATGGCGCTATGGCCCATAGTGATATTGAGAAAAAAACAGATGAGAAATTTGACCGGGTAACCATTTATCGTACTCTTCAGACTTTTGTCGAAAAAGGAATTATACATACTATTCCAACCCCGGATAATTCTGTTTTATATGCCTTGTGTAAAGATGATTGTTCTTCTACCGGCCATCATCATGACAATCACGTACATTTTGTATGTGATAACTGTAATGTCACCTATTGCCTGGACTCAGTTGTTTCTCCTGAAGTAAATTTACCGGGTGGATTTAAGCCAAAAGTCATTGATGTTGTGGTGACAGGGATTTGTAAAAATTGCTAAGTCTAATAACTAACATCTTTTCTTTTTTTGCTAAAACCTCGCTGCCACTACAACTGTATTTTTAAACGATTTCTTCTTTCCGTTTAAATTAAATACTTCTGTAAACACTACATAGACACCTATCGGCGCTTTACGGAATTTATCATCTAATCCATCCCATCTGATTGTTCCTGTCGAAGCAAGGATTGCATTTTTAGCAAGGTATCTTACTGGTCTGCCTGAAGCATCAAAAATGGTGATGTTTGCGACATAACCAGGATCGGACATTTTAATGTTAATTATGGTAAAGTCATCAAACCCATCATTATCAGGTGAGAAAGTTTTTGGTGTTATCGTAATGTCTGCCTTTAAAGAAAGATCGGTTCTGAACTGACTATTCTGTTGGGAGGGGGTTCCAAAACCAACTGTTGATGCTGCAGATGTCCAATTGTCTTTATTTTGAGTTGGCTTGTTATAATCGATTCTTTCAAGCGAAATTCCTTCTTCATTATTTATTAATGCAAAGTGCCACTTAGATGAATAGTGCAACTCATCTACAATTTTCCCTTGAAAATTCAGCAGCACAAACACACCTTCATCATCCGGTAAGGAAGGCATTACTGCATCTATGAAATTATCAGGATTGTGAGCAGCATAGTTTGCCTTAACAACAGGGGCATTTTCACTAATAACAAAAAAGTCTCCCGGAAAGAGTAAAATATCTTCAGTTGTTAATTGCCGAAGGCTGCCTAAAGCATTGGTTACTGAAGATCGATTTGCTATGTAAAAATCTTTTAGTTTAAATACCTTCTTGCTACGGTTGAAAATCTCAACATAATCAACTGCGAACGGTTTTGGATTAAATAATATTTCATTGATGATTACATCAAATGTGTCGACGACACTGGCAAGACCAACTCTGGCAAAATTAGCTGCGTGAATAATATTACCGCTGCAGTCAGCAACATTATTAGCCATTACCGTATATACTTTAGTGTCTGATAAGGTGTGTGAAAAGTTAAGTTTAACATTAGTGAAATCGGGAGCTAATGCCGTTGCACTGATAGGAGAGCCAATACCATCACTGATATTGAAGTTTAAAGCTATTGAAGACCCGGCGCTATCAACGGGTTCGCTGAATGTTAGCACAACGGACAAACCGTCGATTGCATATGATCTTACTAACGCCGGAGCTATCTTATCAGGATTTTTAGCATCAATAGAATTTCTTGTACCCGGCGATCCACCGGTTGCAGATGTACTCGCTTTCCAGTTACTAAAGCCTGAACAAGGATTCTTTGGGTCAATCATTTCTAAACTCCAGCCGCCATTACTTTTTACATCATTTTGAAACCACGTATTATTGTAACTAACCGAATGCATCGTTACTCCTTCTTTCGATGTGAGAGACAAAGTGGTGCCCGCATTATCTAACGCAGGAAATGATGAAATTCCGATGACTTTTCCAAAAGGCGTAAATGATGAACTGTTGGCAGAATTGCAGATGATAAGAAAACTATCAGCGGCTAACAGGTAAGAAGGAAAGGACGAGCTTCTTGTATGCAGACTATTTAACCTCCAGCCCTGCACGTTTATATTTTTTCCGCTTGTGTTTTTAATTTCGACGAATTCGGTATTTGGTAAACCAATAACAGGAGTTGGGTCCGCGAGTATTTCATCAATCACAATATCAAATCGTTGAGGAGTTTGGCCTGTTACATTAAAGAAAAAAAGAAAACAAAAGGCAATTAAGATTAGCAGAAGTTTTTGCATAAACAGCTTTTTGGATGCTGCATCTTAAATATACTGTCCTTTTACAAGGATTAAAAATTTAAATAATATAAAAGCATTTAGAATCTATGTCGGGAAAAAAATTTTGTCATTCGTTTTTTTTGTATTTATTTTCGCGGCGGTGATACAAATAATTACAAATACAAAACCTACAAAGAAACAGCTCCCTTAAGGGAAGCCGTTACTGCGTTTGTACATGTATAAATAATAGTAAGGCCTTCCCTAACCGGAAGGCCTTTTTTGTTGCCCCCAACCCCTGAAGGGGAGTAAAGGGAGAGCGTTTTTATAATGCACTAAATTGAACATTGATTATTGAACGTTGAATATTGAACATTTCTCAGGTTTGAAACTGAATGTTCAATGTTCAATGTCCAAAGGACAATGTTCAATAAAGAACGAAAAAGTACAAGTGAGTGACACAACGATGTTGAAAAAAGATCTGATGTTGGCTCAATTATAAATTTTTATAACAAAACAGAAAAAACCATTTAAAATGAAAGTTGCAGTTGTAGGCGCCACAGGCCTTGTCGGAACAAAAATGTTGCAGGTTCTGACAGAAAGAAATTTTCCGGTAACAGAATTATTGCCGGTTGCTTCAGCAAAATCGGTTGGGAAAGAAATTGATTTTAAGGGAAAGAAATATAAAGTGGTCAGCATGGAAGACGCAATTGCAGCGAAACCTGATGTAGCACTTTTCTCGGCAGGCGGAAGTACATCACTTGAATGGGCGCCAAAGTTTGCAGAGGCTGGAATAACTGTAATTGACAACTCGAGTGCCTGGAGAATGGATCCAAATAAAAAACTGGTAGTGCCTGAGGTGAATGCTGAAGTACTGACTAAAGAAGATAAAATTATTGCAAATCCTAATTGCTCTACCATACAGATGGTGGTTGCTCTGCAGCCTTTGCATAAAAAATATAAGATCACAAGGGTTGTGGTTAGCACATACCAAAGTGTTACGGGTACGGGTGTGAAAGCGGTTGAACAACTTATGAATGAAAGAAAAAATGAGGAAGGTCCAATGGCTTATAAGTATCCAATCGATCTCAATGTGATCCCTCAAATAGATGTTTTTCTTGAGAATGGCTACACCAAGGAAGAAATGAAAATGGTGAACGAGACCAGAAAAATTATGCAGGATGATAGCATTCGATTGACGTCAACTACAGTGCGTATTCCTGTAATGGGCGGACATAGCGAAAGCGTGAATGTGGAGTTTGAAAATGATTTTGATCTTGATGAAGTGAAGCAATTGCTTTCTGAGTCTGACGGAGTTACTTTACAGGACAACATCCAGGAGCAGGTTTATCCAATGCCTTTGTGGGCGCACGAAAAAGACGACGTCTTCGTTGGCAGACTAAGAAGAGACGAGAGCCAGCCAAACACACTCAATATGTGGATCGTAAGCGATAACCTTCGTAAAGGAGCTGCAACAAATGCTATTCAGATTGCAGAATATTTATTGAAGAATGACCTTTTGAATTAGGTTCTTGTAATAACATTTTTTGGTCGTTTCTTCAAAAAAGGGTAGAAAATCATGAAAACGTGATGAAGAAAAAATAGGAACGGCCATATAATTTGTAAATAAACAATGAAGAATTGGTAAGCGTTAACAACTGTGACACAACCATGTTGAATGATGTAATCTTGTTGGTCACTGATAAAATCCGGATACTTAAGTAAAAGACACAAAAAAAGCCCTGGAAAAAATCCAGGGCTTTTTTTTATGTCTTAATCAATTACGCTACTTTCAGCATACTTATCTTGCTCTTGCCAAATTGTCTTTCAGCATATTCAAGAGTTACATGAAGCGTTTTTTGACCTGAACTTGGTAATTCATACATTGCCTCGGTTAAAATGCTTTCGCAAATGCTTCTTAATCCACGGGCACCCAGTTTGTATTCCATAGCTTTCGTAACCATAAAATCGTAGACGTCATTATCGATAGTAAGAGTAATTCCTTCTAATTCGAATAAACGATTATACTGCTTTATGATGCTGTTTTTAGGTTCGGTTAAAATCGCTCTTAACGTTTCAGCATCCAAGGGATTTAAGTATGTAACTACCGGGAGACGACCCAGTAACTCGGGAATCAATCCGAAAGATTTTAGATCCTGCGCGTTTATAAATTGTAACAGGTTTTTTCTTTGGTAATCCTGCAATTGCTTGTTTACATTGAAACCAATTGCATTGGTATTTACACGACGGGCAATTACCTTATCAATTCCATCGAAGGCACCTCCGCAAATGAACAGGATATTCTGTGTGTTTACCTTGATCATTTTTTGCTCCGGATGCTTGCGTCCACCTTGAGGCGGTACCAGCACTTCGGTTCCTTCAAGCATTTTCAACAATCCTTGTTGTACACCTTCTCCACTCACATCACGGGTAATAGATGGATTATCCCCTTTGCGCGCAATCTTGTCAATCTCATCAATGTAAACTATTCCTCTTTCTGCAGAACTGACGTCGTAATTGCAATTCTGTAACAAACGCGTCAGCATGCTCTCGACGTCTTCACCTACATAACCTGCTTCAGTAAAAACGGTTGCATCAACTATAGCAAATGGAACATTCAGAAGGCGGGCAATGGTTTTGGCAAGTAGTGTTTTACCAGTACCGGTTTCGCCGACCATTATAATGTTGCTCTTGTCTATCTCAATATCGGATTCTGTCTGACGGTATTGTAAACGCTTATAGTGGTTATATACCGCTACTGCAAGCACTTTTTTTGCATCATCCTGGCCAATAATGTACTCGTCCATAAACTTCTTTATTTCAACTGGCTTACGAACTGTAAGCTTGAAAGAAGTTGGCTGAGATTCAGTTTTTAATTGGAGTTCCTGCGAAATGATCTCCTGTGCATGTTCAACACAGTTCTCACAAATATGTCCGTCCTGACCGGCAATAAGAATCTTAACCTCATCACGGCTTCTTCCGCAGAAAGAACAATGTAGATGACTTTGTTTAGGCATAAAATGAAATTATCCTTATCATAAGAATATATTAATAAAAGCAGGCGGTAGATTGCAAAATTTCTATTATTCTTATGAAGGAACTGCGAATTTACAAAAAACCGCTACCAAATAAGCTTTAACATTCAGCTTATCAGGGTAGCGGCGGTAATTTAACAAAAATCTACAGTTTCTCTAATATGTTGTCTACAATTCCATATTCTACCGCTTCCTTTGCATCCATCCAGTAATCACGATCGAAATCTTTCATGATCTGTTCAAAAGACTTTCCACAATTGTCTGCCAATATTCTTGCTCCCAACTCTTTCGTCTTTTGTGTTTGTACTGCCTGTATCTCAAGGTCGGCACTGGTTCCCTGGTAATAACCGCCAAGGCTAGGTTGATGAATCATGACCTCGCCGTGCGGGTAAATAGAACGTTTTCCTTTCTCGCCAACGCTCAATAAAATAGAACCCATACTTGCTGCAAGACCCATACAAATGGTGCTTACAGGTGAACTGATTAATTTAATCGTATCATAAATAACCATGCCGCTTGTGACTACACCGCCGGGGCTATTTATGTAAAATTTGATTTCCTCTCCCGGCTTGTCTGAGTCTAATAATAAAAGTTTACTAACGACATCTTTCGCGCTTTTATCATCAACTACTCCCCATAGATAAACGCTTCTTTTCTCAAAGAATTGTTTTTCCATCTTTTTTGCCAAAAGTTTACTTTCAGCAGATGGTTGTTCTTCTTTCGGTTTTTCTTCTTCATCATCCATCCGGTAAGGATTAACTATATATTCTGATGTGATCATTTTCGTAATAATATTAATTTTTTTAAAATTTTGAAGTGCTGTGAAAGATCAACCCTACTCACTTTTCGCTTCTCTTAATCTTTGTTCTGTTTCCTGGGATTAATTAGCAGTACTTCATCGACGAGACCATAGTTCTTGGCTTCTTCGGCGCTCATCCAGTAATCCCTGTCGCTATCTTTTGCTACCTGTTCAGACGTTTTTCCTGAATGGAAGGCAATGATATCATACAATTCTTTTTTGATCTTTTTGATCTCATTTACTGTAATCAAAATATCGCTTGCTTGCCCACCTATGCCACCGCTAGGCTGGTGCATCATAACACGGCTGTGTTTCAGTGCAGTACGTTTGCCCTTTACGCCTGCACACATCAATACTGCACCCATACTTGCTGCAATACCTGTACAAATGGTTGACACATCAGGACCGATAAACTGCATAGTATCGTAAATACCAAGGCCGGCATACACACTACCTCCCGGGCTGTTTATATACATTTGAATGTCACGGCTTCGGTCAGTACTTTCCAGAAAAAGTAATTGAGCGGTAACAATATTGGCTACGTAGTCATTTATTCCTTCGCCTAAAAATATAATCCTATCCATCATTAAACGGCTAAATACGTCCATGCTCGCCACATTCAAGGGCCTTTCTTCTATGATATATGGAGTAAGGTTGGTTATCTGGTGCTGCTGCACATTGTGCAACGTGGCGCTGCTGATGCCGCGATCCTTCACAGCATATTTTTCAAATTCTTTTCCAAAATTCATTTAGTATAATTTATTGAAGTGAAGATAACAGTTGTTAATTAATAGTGGGTTTATTCAAATACTATGCAAAATAAGAAATGCGACAAAATAGCACCTACACATATTTATCTTTTTAAAATGTAGAGCTTTTTTTATAAAGGGATATATGCAAAAAAATAAGGCCAGACCTTAGCCTGACCTTATTTTAAATATTTGTGCTGCATTAGTGACTGTGATTATGCTGCATAGCAGTCAATTCCTCAGGCGTCACTATGTCTTCAATCACATTTACCTGTTGCTCCAACACATTGAACAACTTGCTAGTTTGTAACTGGTAATAAGTGTTTTCAATGAATTTTTTGTCTTTTAGCATACTCTCGGCATAGCTGTCTAACCATGGGGCTTCCTCAAGACTTTGAGCACCCATGTAACCCATGATTTGTTGCTTGGCAAAGTCTTTTATTTCTGCAGGATCAACATTTATTTCGTTCTGAGTAGTAAGCTGCGTTGTTATTAAAGTCCACTTTAGAGAGTTGGCAAAAGAAGGATATTCCTTTTCTGCCTCTTCGGCAGTTTTAGGCTCTTCCTGCCCCTGCTGCATCCAGCGTTTTAAAAAGTCCTCAGGAAAATCAATTGGGGTATGGTCGATCAGCTGATGGTAAATCTGGTCGTGCAATTGATTACGACTTTGAGCATCCCAGGTAGCCTGAATGCCTTCTTTCACCGCATTACGAAAATCATCTTCGCTTACTATGTTTCGTCCCGGAAATGCCTGCGAAAAGAATTCTTCATTCATTTCAGGTTTTTCAACCAGCCCAACTTTAGTGATGGTCATTTTGAAAAACTTATCGGCTGCCCCTTCTTCATTTACCGCAATTCCCAAATCACTTGTAATCCACTCTCTTTCTTTTTCATCAAAAGCAGTGTTCAACTGCAATACAAGCGTATCGTCTTTTTTCTTTCCCATTAGCTGTGGGCGAAATCCCTCAGCAAAATATTTAACCAAAACAGAGTTTCCCTTGTTTATTCCACCTTCGATTTCGTTGCCTTCAGCATCACTTTCAGCAAAGGTTACGTTTAGCACATTTTCTTCAGTAGTCACCTCTTCCGGGTCAGTCATTTTTCCATGACGAACCTTTAAGCGGTCAACTTCTTCGTCAATCATTGCATCTGTTACATCAACCTTGTGCCGGGTAACGGTAATATTCTTAACATCAATATCAATAGCAGGCTTTAAACCAATTTCAAAGGCAAATGCGTAATCAGCAGGATTGTTCATATCCAACTGGCGGGCATCCGTTTCAAGAGGCAGGGGTTGGGCAAATATATCCAGCTTTTCGTCCTGCATATATTTGTTGAGTTCTTTCTCAACGGTACGCAGGACTTCTTCGGTAAACACGGGTGCACCATGCATTTTCTTTATCATTCCTGCCGGAACCATTCCTTTACGAAAACCGGGAATGTTTGCAGTCTTAGCATATTTTTTCAGCGATTGTTCAAACGCCGGCATGTAATCGTCTTTAGAAAGCTTAACAGTTAACTTGTCTGTCAGCTTACCAATATTCTCTCTTGAAACCGTAGCCATACTAATTAATTTTATATAAATTTTTATAACGTTTCGGCAAACAACGATAGCCTGCTGAATTTTTCGGGCTGCGAAGGTAAGTTTTAGAGCCGAAAAAAAGTATACATAATTATTTTTAACCCTATAAAAACAGGAGCTGCTGCTAATGCACTTAATTTTTTGTAAATCAGCCGCATATTTTTTATGTCACTTTTGTTGCGACGCTCCGTTCAACTATCGCAACATCGCTCTCCTGTAGTATCAAAACAAAAAACCTGACTATTTACAGCCAGGTTTTTAGTGCGGATGATAGGGGTCGAACCTACATGCCTTGCGGCGCTAGATCCTAAGTCTAGTGCGTCTGCCAATTTCGCCACATCCGCGGGGTTGCAAAAGTAGGGGTTTTCACAAAAACAAAAATCAGCATTTATTAAATTTTTCAAAAAACTACTTCTTTTTCTCAAAAGCAATATCAGCGGCAATTGTTGTTTGCATCGAAAGATATACAGCACAAGAGTGCGACGCAACCGGGGCCAACTAGTAGCAATATTGCCCGGTTCAAAAATGATCTCACTTTTCACCTTTGACTTTTTCGCATTTCACTTTTTACAACTTTATTCGAAAGACGTTTATCTTTAAAATTATTTTGAAGAATGAATAATCATTAAAGCAAGAAACGAATTGCATGCAAACAGACTTTCTGGTAATTGGCAGCGGTATAGCAGGACTTACATATGCATTAAAGGTTGCAGAAGCGAGACCTGACAAGCAGGTCACTGTAATAACCAAAGCCCATTCTGATGAAACCAATACCAAGTACGCACAGGGTGGAATTGCTGGTGTTTGGGATGATGAAAATGACAGTTACCAAAAACATATAGAAGACACTTTAATAGCCGGTGATGGCCTTTGCAATGAAAAGATTGTAGAGATCGTTGTCAAAGAAGGTCCGCAAAGAATACGCGAGATCATAGAATGGGGAGCGCAGTTTGACAAAGACCCTGACGGCGACTATACCTTAGGCAAAGAAGGCGGCCACAGTGTCAACCGCATCCTGCACCATAAAGATGTTACGGGAAGAGAAATGGAAAGGGCCCTCTTGCAAAAAATACAAAGCCTTCCAAATATCAGGCTGATCAATCATTGGTTTGTAATAGACCTGATTACCCAACATCATCTGGGTTACCTTGTTACCAAATCAACTTTAGACATTCAGTGTTACGGGGTATATGTATTAAACCTTGAAACAAATGAGATAGAAAAAATAATCTCAAATGTTACAGTTTTAGCCACAGGAGGAAATGGACAAGCGTATCGAACAACAACAAATCCGATCATCGCAACTGGTGATGGAGTGGCGATGGTATACAGGGCAAAAGGCAGAATAGAAAATATGGAGTTCATACAATTCCATCCTACTGCTTTATTTCAACCAGGAGAATCGCCTTCGTTTTTGATAACTGAAGCCGTCAGAGGGGACGGTGGAATTTTAAGAAACAAGTTTGGTGAAGCTTTTATGGAGCGTTATGATGAGCGAAAAGATCTTGCTCCCCGTGATATTGTTGCACGTGCTATCGACAGCGAAATGAAGAAGAATGGTACCGAGCATGTATATCTTGATTGCCGACACATGCCTCTTGATAAATTCATTCATCATTTTCCTAACATTCATCAAAAGTGTTTAAGCCTCGGCATTGATGTTACAATTAACATGATACCGGTTGCACCGGCAGCGCATTATAGTTGCGGTGGCATTAAAACAGATGAGTATGCGCGAACCTCAATTAGGAATCTTTATGCCTGCGGTGAATGTGCAAGCACAGGATTACATGGAGCTAATCGCCTTGCAAGCAATAGTTTACTTGAAGCTATGGTATTTGGTCACAGGGCCTACCTGCATTCTGCGGAAAAGTTTGAAGAGCTTCAGTATTTGAGGTCAGAAGGGATGGCAGGTTCCGAAGCAGAAATTCCTGACTGGAATGCTGAGGGAACACGCGAACCAAAAGAGATGATCCTGATTACCCAAAGCATGAAAGAACTGCAACAGGTGATGAGTGATTATGTAGGTATAGTACGCACGAACGTACGTTTAACCAGGGCATTAAAAAGATTGGATTTACTTTTTGAAGAAACTGAAGATCTTTATCGTTCCACCAAAGTTTCTCCCCAGTTGTGTGAACTAAGAAACCTGATAAGCGTTGGTTACCTGATTGTAAAAGGAGCGTCATTCAGGAAAGAAAGCCGCGGTTTGCATTTCAATACTGACTATCCGGAAAAGAGCGCGTTGAAGGAAAATATTATTATGTAGATAGATTTTTTGTTTCACTTTTTAAAGTGTGTAAATGATTGTATTTCTTAATGATCGTTTTGTTGATGAAAAAGAAGCTTTCATTGGTATAAGTGATCTTTCGATCCAACGAGGTTTCGGCATTTTTGATTTTTTTAGAACGAGCAATTATGTGCCTCTTTTTATAGATGATTATTTTGACCGTTTCTTTAGATCTGCAGATTATCTGCATTTGGATCCTCGCAAAACAAGGGAAGACTTAAGGAAAATTGTTTTTGAACTGGTCGATAAGAATCGAATTCCTACCTCTGGTTTCAAAATCATCCTCACCGGCGGATATTCAGTTGATGGCTTTGAACCTGCAACGCCTAATCTCATTATTACTCACCAACCTGCAGAGATTTCATCAGAAGCGAAATTCGAAAAAGGGATTGCGATAATACTACACGAATACTTAAGGGACATTCCCACAGCTAAATCCATTAATTACCTGATGGCGATTTATTTAAGAGATAAGTTGATTGCTCAAAAGGCAGATGACGTATTGTATTTTAAAGATGGTTGTATTCTTGAATTTCCACGCTCTAATGTTTTTATCGTTACCAAAGACAAAACTGTTGTTACGCCGGCAGAAAACGTATTGCATGGAATTACCAGGAAAAAGGTTTTAGAAATTGCCGGCAACAAATACAAGGCAGAAGCAAGAGCAATAACTCTTTCAGAATTGAAAGCTGCTTCGGAGGTATTTTTGACAAGTACGACAAAACGAATTTTGCCTGTTCTGAAAATTGATAATGTTACAGTCGGCAATGGAGAACCCGGAGAAATTACAAGAAGCCTTTATGGGTCGTTCCGCGAGTTAGAAGATGAATATTGCAGAAAGAACCCAATTACTTTTTAGAATTTTTTGTTTCTTCTTCGCCAGGAAAACTATGCATAGCTGTAACTATGAAGCAGGCCTTCTTTAACCAGCATCTTACTCTCGTCGTCGCTATAAAAACAGTTTAAAATGGAATCCATCGGTTCGATGCCACTAGCAACAGAGGCAACTTTTTTACGGTACGTTGGTTGAATTAAAAATGACAATGGTTGGGGGACTTTATTAAAATGTTGAAAAGCTGAAATAAGCTTTTCGTCCCACTCTTTATAAAAATGCAATAAATCATCGGGCATCACTTTAGTGCGGGAAGTATGGGGTTCTGGCAGGCAAGTAAAAGGCTCTAAGCAATTGAGGTATCCATAATCATCAGTCAACTCTTCGCCGGGATGAATATCTCTGACAGCAACTTCAAAATTGTATGCAGTGG
This sequence comes from Segetibacter sp., assembly GCA_025963675.1. GTDB lineage: Bacteria > Bacteroidota > Bacteroidia > Chitinophagales > Chitinophagaceae > Segetibacter. The sequence continues at coordinate 533 of JAOQAJ010000301.1, read as the reverse complement.
TAATACAACTTGAATTGAAGCTGTGATTGACGAATCTTGAATTATCCCAGCAGAGAATAAAATGACCCTTTTGGTCCCGGTATGTGTATTTATTTATAATCTCTTTGTAAACATCTTCCATTCTGTCAACCTGCGCAGGAGTAAAAACCTGGTCGAGTTTGTCCCACGCCCATGTAATGGTTCCCTTGGGAATAAATTCGGTGGCCACAACACCATATCCAATTTTAGGACTAATAAATGCAAGCTCTGTATGAGGATGGATCATATTAGCGAAGTATATAATTTTAATGCCAATATTTCCACAGCCGTTTTCCTTGATCCTAATACTGCTTTTGAGAACTACACTGATAAAACAGCTAAGCCCAAAAAAATATACAATTCAGGAAAAACGCCAAGGGTTGGCATTGTATCTCCAAGATAACTATTAAGTGAGGCAGTATCACCGGGTTTATAACTTAATTCAAAACCGCTGGCAGCATATGCCTCACCATAACTGCTAAAGAAATTTGCTGCTTCGTCAGGCATTACATTGT
>JAOQAJ010000292.1 GCA_025963675.1 Segetibacter sp. | reverse complement strand
ACCCTTAGATAAGCTTGATAATAAAAGTTCCAGGTCTTCTAATATTATTCTCCATGAAACACCATCTACAGCCAAATGGTGAATTATTATTAATAAACGGTTTTTCACTTCAGAATCAGGGGTATTTATTAGGACCACCCGGATCAAATCACCTTCTTCTATATCAAGGCTGCGCTGATGTTTGCTTGCAATCTCTTTAATTTTCAGGGCTAAATCATTGCTTGTCAAGAGTAAGTCTTCTGTCGTTAGATGTGCTGTAGTTTTCGTATATTCCTGTTGCCATAAGCCATCTTCCTTGTAGTACCTAAACCGAAGGGCATCATGCTGCAATAATAACTGGCCAATAACATCCTTCAGCAAAAAATGAGTAACGGACTTATCTATTGACAATAAAACACTTTGGTTAAAATAAGAGATTTGAGGCTGATCCTTTTCCAGGTACCACTGCTGTATTGGTACTAGTCCAGCAGCACCAGTAAGGGTACCTTGCTCGCCCAAAGCCTCTGCGCCAGACCGATCAGCTATAATCCTGGCAAGTTTTGCTATAGTCTGATGGATGAAGAGATCCTTTGGATGTAATTCAAAACCTGCCCGTCTAAGCCTACTGACTACCTGTATGGTGATAATTGAATCTCCACCAAGTTCAAAAAAATTATCATGAATGCTCACTCTCTCCAATCCTAGCAGTTCCTGCCAGATTTTTGCCAGCATTTGTTCTATTTCTGTTTCAGCTGCAACATAATTAAGACTACTTGTCAGGCTCCTTTCTTCCCTTTCAATCAAAAATTTACGATCGACCTTACCGTTCGTTGTTAATGGAAGTCTACTTAACGCAATAAATTCAGCTGGTACAGAGTAATCAGGCAAGCGCTGGTGAAGCCTGAATCGGATGTCCTTTTGTATAAGCGAACCAATTTCAATAAAAAGGGGCACATTGGTCAGGGCAGTCTTGCTGTTAGCAACTGAAGCCTTAGAAACGGGGGTGATAAACTTACGTTCAACACCACGATCCAAAACTATATTTACATTCATCGGATCTTCATCCAAAAAAAGTGAATATTGGTAACCTTTATTTTTAGCCAGAGCAATAATATTTTGGATTTCTTTGCTTTCTCTGTCTTCATTATTGATAACATTCAGAAGATCTCCAACGGTTTTTACTTTGGCATTTTGTAAAGATTTACTCATTAATCTCTCTCTGTTTAGGCGCGGATTTGGAGCATTGCTAATGGCAACTGTCGAAACGTTCTTTTCCAGTTGATCTGCAATATCTGCAGCCAAACGGTCATTCCAGCTTTGCCAGTTCAATTCAGCTGCTTCTCTTTCAATACCTACATGTATTGCAACCGTATAACGATAAGCTGTAAGCTCATTAATAAAAAGGCTTCGTTTCCAGGTAATTTCAACATCAGAAATCTGCGGATATAAAGTCTTTAAATCAGAAAAATATCGAGGTGAAAAACAAAGCTCATTTTCTTTAAGAGTCTCCTGCTCAACGGCCCAGTTAAACTCTTTCATTCCCGTGGAATCCTGCAGTTTGTTGAGCTGCAATAAGCTTTTGAATGACTCAAGCAACCTGTTATCGCGGACGTCACCAATAATTATCCGTCCCTTACCATGTAATAGTGCAACGCTTTTTTCTATTACCGCATCCATATACTCCTTGCCGGGAAAATATTGTGCGACAGAATTAATTACGATTGTATCAACCGTCTCATCTTCCTTCAGAGATACTTCATGCGCTGCACAAATTTTGAATTCGGCTTCGCCATAATCTCTCAACCCTTTATGAATGTGGTTTTTAATTTGATTGATGGAAGAACTCGAAAAATCGGCACCTATGTACTTTTTTACTTTTCCTGCTAATCCGTAAAAAATTAAACCTGTTCCACAACCGATCTCCAATACATTTTCAGGCTTTTCCGATAGAATCACTTCTATTATATCATTTAGCCAGTCCTGCATTTGTTGTTCTGCAATATCTTGTCCGGTAAAGCTGTCTTTCCAGCCCACCAAGTTAAATTCCTGGTTTACACTTCGGTCTTCTTCAGTTGTCGCGTATTCGGTTTCATATAGTTCTTCCCAGCTTGATACTCTATTTTCGTAAAGCTCTTTTTCTTTTGTTTTTACTATTTCTTCAGAAGGAATATAATAACTTACCAGTCTTTTATTTGCCAACGCGTCTTCTTTAGCCAGAACTATCGCATCAGTTATCAACCCGGTCTCGTTCATTGCCGTCTCTATCTCACCCAACTCTATCCGAAATCCTCTGATTTTTACCTGGTCGTCTATTCTCCCTAAATATTCAATATTGCCATCGTGCAACCATTTTGCCAAGTCTCCTGTTTTATATAAGCGCCCCGGTTCTTTGCTAAATGTGTCTTCTATGAATTTTTCCTTAGTTAAATCTGGTCTATTTAAATAACCTCGCCCTACTTGTACACCACCTATATGCAACTCTCCGGCAATGCCTATCGGCAGTAAATTGCCGTGTGTGTCTAAAATGCGTATTTGTGTATTTGACACGGGTTTACCAATAGGCACCGATTTTACTTCATATGGTTGAAGCGGCACTCTGCAATGCGTAACGTCGATGGCAGCCTCCGTAGGGCCGTATAAATTATGTAATTCCACATTAGGAAGCTTCTCTTTAAACAATTTTACGTGTGCCGGTTTCAAAGCCTCACCGCTGCATAAAACTTTTCTCAGACCTGTAAATGCCCCTGTTTCTACATCCGTTAAAAAGACTCCCAACATAGATGGAACGAAATGAAGCATTGTCACTCCCTTTTCGTTTATAACCTGCTTCAAATAATCAGTATCTTTTTGCCCTCCCGGCCTTGCAAAAACGAGTTTAGCTCCTGCAAGCAATGGCCAAATGAGTTCCCATACAGATACATCAAAGCTAAAAGTCGTTTTTTGAAGTATGACATCGTTGGGGGTAAGCTTGAAATAGTCCTGAGCCCACAGGAGACGGTTCACTACTCCCCTATGTTCATTCATAGCACCTTTTGGTTTACCTGTAGAGCCTGAGGTGTAAATAACATAGGCAAGATTATCAGGAGCAATTACAGGTCTCTCCTTTTCCTGAGGACATTCAGTTATTGCGTTCCACTGTTTGTCTATTTCTATAACATCAAGACTGTCTGTTGAAATTATTTTTATTTTGCTTGCTTCCGTTGTAACAACAAGTTTAGCCCCTGTATCGTGAAGCATGTATTGTATTCTTTCAGTTGGATATTCCGGATCGATGGGCACATATGCACCACCTGCTTTTAAAATACCCAGTATACCTATAATCATTTCAAGACGCCGCTCTATACATATTGGTACAAGGCTCTCCTGATGAACTCCCTTCTGTTTTAAAAAGTTAGCAAACTGATTTGCTTTCGCATCTAACTCAGTATAGGATAGTTGATCGCTTTCAAAAATTACAGCGGTAGCGTACGGGGTCTTTAATACCTGGGCTTCAAATAGATCTACCAAAGTGCTATCAGTAGGATAATCTCGTTTGGTATTGTTGAAATCTTCAAGCAACGTCCTCTTCTCTTCACCAGTTACCATTGATAATACTGCAACCTTATCGTGAGGTGCGGCTACAATTGCTGTCAACAGCTGCCTGAAGTGAGACATCATTCTAGTGATGGTTGCAGCGGTATACAGATCTGTAGAGTACTGAATACTACCGCGAAAACCGTCGGCTGTTTCTCTGATGCTTAAATAAATTTCAAATAAAGCTGTTTGGGTATTAAATGTATCAAAAGAAATTTCCGCCTCGCCTACTTTCATATGCGGAACATCAGGGGTATTCTGAAAAGTAAATATCACCTGGGCAAGAGGATCAATACTCAGGTTTCTTGTTCCCGCAACTGCGTCTACAACCTTCTCAAAGGGAGCCTCCTGGTGTTCATACGCTTCCAGGGATGTTTGCTTTACCTGTTGCAACAATTCAAGAAAGGAAATATTATCATCGATTACAGTCCTTAAAGCAATGGTATTTGCAAAAAAGCCTATTAGTTCTTCAAGCTCTTTTTGTCGACGACCCGCAATGGCGCTGGCTATACAAATATCCTTCTGACCACTATAACGGGACAAAAGGATCTTAAATGCTGCCAACAAAATCATGTATGACGTAGTACCGTTCTGCTGACTTAAAACCTGAAGCTGTTTTGATAGATCCTTTTCAACATAAAAAGCTAACGATTCTCCACGGGAACTTAAAACCTCCGGTCTTACATAATCGGCCGGCAGATTGAGAACCTCCACATCCTGCAACTTGTTTTTCCAATATGCCATGATCCCATCTAAAATATCTCCTTTTAGATGACTGCGCTGCCAGACTGCATAGTCGGCATATTGTATGCTTAAAGGCTGTAAATGGGCTTCCCTGTTTTCTTCGTAGGCTTTATATAATTCTGCAAACTCCCGAACGAGCACAGAGGTTGACCATCCGTCTGCCGCAATGTGATGTATTGTTACCACGAGGACATGGTAGAATTCATCTATTTCAATCAGATGCCCTCTTAACATGTAATCTCCTGACAAATTAAAAGGCACCGTGATGAGACTATTGATGTACTGTTGTAACCCTTCTGGATTCTCTGTATATTTTGCTCCGTCAACAACCTCTAATTTCCAATCGTTTTCCGATTTTACAAGTTGATAAGGCTCTCCCACCTCCTGCGTAATTATTGTTCTAAGAACCTCATGTCTTAATAAAATCGTTTTTAATGATGCCTCTAATGCCTTCGGATTGATTTTCCCTTTCAGTCGAAATACTGCAGGTATATGATATTGTATGCTTCCTTCTAATTGATCTATAAACCATATACGCTCCTGGTTGAATGTTAACGGAATATGGGAAAGGGATGTTCTGTCGGCTTTATCAATTTTGTTGTTACCCTTATTACTCCTTTTATTATTTTTTAAAAAATCTACAAGCAGTTCCTTGTTTGCCTTGATCTCACTAAGAAAATTTTTGTCAATGCGTTTACTCCCACCAGCCTTTACCAGCAGTTGCTCACCACTCAAAGTGATCTCAACCTCATTTATCTTAGCCAAATAAAGTAAATCAATAGCTCTTTTTAACATTAGTCTTTTTTAGAATTTGGCATTAGGGGACTTATATATAAAACTCTTCTACTTCAGGCAAATCTCTTTGTTCGGCATTGAAAGTAACCTGCACCTCCAAATATTTACTTAAATCACTGATATTTTTAATTAAGAATAAATCTTTGATTGCAACTTCTATTTCAAACTCCTGTTGAATTGCTGTTACCAACCGCATAATTAAAAGCGAATTTCCTCCTAATTCAAAAAAGTCATCATTAATACCAACTTTGTCCACACCTAGTAATTGTTTCCATATTTGCGCGAGTCTAATTTGCACTTCAGTTTCAGGCGCCACATATTGGTAGGCGAGTAGCGTGCTTGCATCAGGTTCGGGTAGTGCTTTTTTATTTAATTTTCCATTATCGGTTATTGGAAAACTTTCCAGTTCTACCCATACAACCGGTATCATATAATCAGGAAGATTATGATGAAGGTATGCAGTGACAGCTTGTTTATCAAAGCCATTTCCAACTACCACATAGCCGACTAATTGCTTGTTGTTCAGTTTATCCTCTTTTGCCACCACTGCGACCTGGTTTACCAGTCCACTTTTTAATAATACACTTTCAATCTCCCCTAACTCAATTCTGTACCCTCTGATTTTAACCTGTTCATCGATTCTTCCCATGTATTCTAATGCACCATTTGGCAACCACCTTGCTAAATCTCCTGTTCTATATAATCTTGCATTATCGTCTTGACTGAAAACGTTTTCAATAAACCGTTGTGCTGTTAAATCTCCTTTGTTGAGGTAGCCACGTGCTACCCCACCTCCACCTATATACATTTCACCCGCTACTCCGACCGGTACCAATTGCATGTCTCGATCTAAAACATATACACTTAAAGTAGGTATTGGTCTACCAATAATACTTGCAGTACCTTTTATCTGCTGCCACCCTATCTCCTGATAGGTAACATGAACAGTAGTTTCGGTAATACCATACATATTAACCAGCTTGCAGCTTTGATATTGCTGTTTCCATGGTTCCAGTTTTGAAGGATTTAGCATTTCCCCTCCAAATATTACATTTCTTACCGGAACAT
>JAOQAJ010000279.1 GCA_025963675.1 Segetibacter sp. | reverse complement strand
GCTGCAGGTGCAACCGAAGGTTTTGTAAAAGTAATTTTTGATGCTAAATATGGTGAGTTCCTTGGAGCTCATATGATCGGCAGCAGCGTAACTGAGATGATTGCAGAAGTCTCTGTCGCACGTAAACTTGAGACCACTGCACACGAGATCTTAAATGCCATTCACCCCCACCCTACCATGAGCGAAGCTTTGAAAGAAGCAACTGCGGTGGCTTATGGTGAAGCGATAGATATTTAGAACCGGGATTAATGGATTTTACCGATTAAATTGAAATAACATTTTCATACTTTTAAAAGAGTTGCATTTTGCAGCTCTTTTAATTTTTATACTACCCCGTCGATACTACAGATAAGAAAACTAAATAGAGCTTCAATAGTAAAGTGGCTTGAAAAACAAGAGAACGGTTTTTGTTACCAGCAATTAAATTTCTATTGATCTTCCGTTGCGACGCTCCCTTGTACTTCAACAAAAAATCGACTCATTCATCTTGCTGGCTTTAAAAGTCCTTACTGGTTCTAATGTTGTTCTGCATCAAACTCGATGCGAGTCGCAGCGATATCATTTTCTATTCATTCATCGAAAGAATAAGGCGCCGATAAGTCCAACGCTCGCTAACTTTAAACCTTAAACTTCGAACTCTAAACTTTCATATGCTATCTGCAAAACACATTATTTTTCTTGAGGTAGCAAGACAAAAAAGTTTTACCAAAGCAAGCGAAGTATTATTCATTTCTCAACCTGCTATAAGCAAAAGCATAAAATTGCTTGAAGAGGATTACAAAGTAAAATTGTTTGACAGGCAAGGGCTAAAGATAGAACTGACTCCTGCCGGAATTATTCTTTATGAGAAATTGTTAGAGGTAAAAAACATACAGGAGCAAACAGAATTTGAACTATCATTTCTCAAAGACCAATTAACAGCAAAAGGAATATTGAAACTCGGTGCCAGCACAACAGTTGCTTTATATATTTTGCCACGCATCTTATCCGCGTTTCATTCGCGTTTTCCGCAGGTTCAAATCAACCTTTTAAACAGGAATTCCGAAATAGTGTTAGACGCACTATTACAACAAAATATAAACCTGGGAATAATTGAAGGACCCATAAAATCGAAACTGGTAACCTCAGAACCTTTTCTTACCGATAAAGTTGTTGCCGTTTGCAGTTCGTCAAGTGATCTTGCAAAAAAGAAAAAATATACCTTGAAGGAATTGCCCGCCCTGCCTATCGTACTACGCGAAAAAGGAAGTGGCACACTAGCAGCTTTGGGACAATCTCTTGAAAAAATAAATATAACTTTAAATGACTTAAATGTAAAGGTTAGACTGGGAGGAACTGAAGCGCTAAAAAATTTTTTGATAGCATCGAACGGCCTTGGATTTTTACCAAAAAGATCGGTGCTTAAAGAACTAAAAAACGGTGAATTGAAGGAAATAAATATACAGGGACTCGATATTGAAAGGAACTTTTATTTTGTACAACGAAGAGGCGAACCGTTAAACGAACTGAGTAAAATTCTAATATCATTTGCAAAAGACTTATATAACCAAAAGCTATCGCTTATAAACAAATTGAATACTAAAAGTTATGCGCGAAGTATAACTTTACCCGATGCCAGCACTAAATGAGAATATAGCAGCAACAACCTCGCTTGCTGCCAGGCTGCAATGCCCAAATTGCAATAAAAAATACGCCATCGACATTGTGCAATCCTATGCAACTTGTTGTAATCAACCTCTGCTAACAATATATGACGACCTTTCTCTCTCAAAGGAAGACTTCAAAAACAAGCCTTTTACCATGTGGCGCTATTTTGAGTTGCTTCCTGTCTTCGACCAAAAAAACATCGTTTCGTTAGGAGAAGGATGGACACCAATTCTGCAACTGGATAAACTTGCCCGAAAAAATAGCATTTATAGCCTATTAATAAAAGACGAAAGCGTAAATCCTACAGGATCTTTTAAAGCGCGTGGCATCAGTATGTCCATCTCTAAAGCGAAGGAATTTGGAATTGAACACGTTGTTATACCGACGGCAGGTAATGCAGGTGGAGCGCTTGCGGCATACTGCGCCAAAGCGGATATAAAAGCAACGGTTATTATGCCGCGACACACGACAGAAACTTTGAAAGAAGAATGTCGCCTGTTTGGCGCAGAGCTAATACTATTAGATGGTTTAATAGATAAATGCGGAAAACTTGCAAAACAGTTATCAGAGACCAAAGGGATGTTTGACATGTCGACAATGAAAGAACCATATCGGCTGGAAGGCAAAAAAACGTTGGGATTTGAAATAGCGGAACAATTGAATTGGAAATTACCCGATCTTATCATTTACCCTACCGGTGGCGGCACCGGCCTGATCGGCATGTGGAAGGCTTTCAAAGAAATGAAAAAACTTGGTTGGATAAAAGGACGTTTGCCAAGAATGGTTATTGTGCAAACGGAAAACTGTGCACCCATGATGCAAATGTTTCAGCACGGTAAAATTGCTGCTGACTATAACCCCCAACCATCTTTAGCTTATGGATTAGCAGTTCCTTTTCCCTTTGCCAGAGATCTGATGTTAGACGTTATAAAAGAATCGCATGGTATAGTCATTACGATAAGTGAAGAAGAAATACAACAAGGTATAACAGAGGTTGCGAGCAACGAAGGCATGTTGCTGTCGCCTGAGGGCAGTGCAACTTATGTTGGAATGCAACAGTTATTACGAAGCGCCTGGATCAAAGAAAATGAAGAAGTAATGTTGCTTAATACCGGCTCCTGGTACAAATACCGATAGCTCAAGTTACATGAACCTGAGGGTTAGCAAGCCAACAGTTATTGTAGGATGAAATTTGCAAAATGTCTTCAATGTTCTTTCCTGTTAAAGACAAGGAGTACCTCATTTCCATTCAATAGCTCCAACCGGCCATTGACAGCCCTATAGGAATTAGCCCTTCGTAGCGTATTTAAAAACGTCACTTCGTCGTAGTCTCCTATACATACCATTTTAGTAGACGCTGCCGCAGATTGAAGACTTATTGTGTCTTTTCCCGATATACTATAACGCCCCGAAAACTTGTTGCAGCCGGTAAACCCTGAAAAAGTCTCGTTTGCCCCGAAAAAGTTTATACTCGGCCTGGCCGGTATGTGATAATTTGATCCTTGCGGCGGCGTGATCTTATTTCCCGCAGGACCCGTCTTCTCAATAAAGACCGTCGTAGTACTGTGGGTGACATTGTTTGTTTTTGTTGTCGTAGTTGTACTGTCTCTTCTTAATTCCTTATTCTCGGGTAAGCTTGGTTGCGGCTCAATATTTAGACTTGATTTTCCTGGCACTAAATTGCCATTTAGTGAATCCAGTTCCCACGAGCCTTCAAGATCGTGCCGTGTACCAAATTCGCTTCTGCCTTCAATGGGAAGATATTGTGTACCTGTTATAACAACACTTTCAGAAGACGCAGTGTCAAGGTTTCCAGAGCTAGCGGCTGAAGTTGATGGCGTAGAATTTTTCACCCCCGTATTCGTATTTCTATTGTGAAATGTAAACGTGCTGCAACAGGTTAACAAGGTTATGGCCGGCATTACCAGTATTACCTTTTTCATGCAATATTTTAATTTATCACCAATAATTCCATGCCAGCCGGTACAAGCTTCACTTCAATTTCACAAGAGCAAACGGGGAAGAACAACCAAGTCACTCTTATTGACTTTGCGAAAGCATTATTAACATTAATTTTTGCTTCTGCCTGGGGTTTAAGGTATTCTAAACCGTTTAAAAAGGTAGTTTTAAGTCTTATTATATCACTCACCGTTTTATGCGAAATATTTTATTTGGTTTATTCTTTTTAACTTCTGTTTGCTCCTTTGCCCAGAATGGTGACTTTCCTGATTTTCGTAGCAAAAAAGAGCTTTTTACAAGAATTACTGAAAAAGAAATCAGAAATGATATTGCTTCATTTAGTATGGGCGGCATTGAAGAAAGTGTGGGTAAACTACCGCTGAAATCTTTACCGATAACAGGTTTTGGAAGTGATTTTATAACCTTTGCCGAAAACAATATCCAGGTAAAAATAACATCAGCGCCTTTCGATAAAACAAAACATAAACTTGGATTTTACGACGAAAAGTACCTGGTAAAAATCGACAACAAACCGTATTTCGGAGATTACGGAAAAGTGCCCAGAACTTACGTTTCAAACGTAACGGTTGTGATTGATAGAGACACTGTAGCAATCCCTCCTGCAGCCTATACCGACTTGTGCAATCCTGTTTTTTCATTCTATGATAAGGGTGTGCAAAAATCGCAGAACAAAGTTTACTTATCAGCTGACGGGCATCGGGTTTATGTATACATGCTCAAGCCCGAAGCCGGTGGCAGCTATGAGGCAACGTGGGTTATCCAGGATAAAAAATACGTGAAACGAGTTGTTGATTTCGGGTTCCTGAAATAATGTTTCTTTAATCTTACTTCTGTTAGATCGCATATTCATCTGCTCTTAACTACGATCTTCTTTACAATTAATCTTTACATTCCCAAGGTCGGTTCTATTATCACATGTACCGTATGCGATGTAAATTCTACTGCTTAATATTCCTGCTTTTTTCGTTAACGCTGTCTGCCCAAAAAGCCACGCTTTGGAAGTTCGGGTAATTCCGTTAGGCGTTAAAGCTGGAAGTGATGAGAGCAACTATCTTCTTACAGGCTCGCTTCTTACATGCTCGCTGCTTTCGTTACCAACGATTATATAAGCCTCAACGAGGAACAATTCATGCGGACATAGATAAAGCAGTTAAAGCCGGCATATTTAAGCCATCTACTGAAAACGTTGTAAAAAAGTGCATTAAAGGTTAGTACATCAACAGGCCTTAACGTTGTCAAGAGTTTAAGCGTTTTATCACTCATATAAAACCTGCCGGCAATCAAAAAAAGTTAATTACAACACGCTATAAACTTCAATTACAGCTCATCTTTCCACCACAGGCGCAATTAATTAAGTTATAAATTTTGGTATAAGCACCATAACGGTACCGGACATTGTTGTGTCACTCACTTGTACTTTTTCTTTTTATTCATCTTTTCTCATTGTTGTTGTTTCTGCCATCAATCACTTCCTTTCATCTGGCTTTAATCAGAAATTTTCAACTATAGAAAGAATGAATTAACCGGCCTTAAAAAGGCGGATTAATCGTCGTATTTCTCTACGTGATTAATTATTGACTTTATTATTTAAAAGGCATACTTTTAATTCAGTGCAGACGTATATAAGCCCGAACTTTTAAAAAACACAACATGGAGAGTTTAGTAAAACAAAAACCTACAGTTCACTGGACTGAGAGAATGATAGAAGGTGAAGAACTTTTTACTGCAACAAGAATTGCCAAAAGTGATAAAATATTAGATACATACTTATTTAATCTTTCAAAAGCCAAAGAGACATCTGAAATATGGAAAGCAATTGAGATCGTTACAAAAGCATTTGACAAACTAAATATGGATGATGATGGCTTCATTGAATCGAGCGAAAGAGAAGAACTTTCAGGATTTATAAAATATGCAGCAGAAACTTACGGACTAAAATATGAAGGAGATGTAACAGAAGAATATAGACTTGAATGGTGAATTAAAAAAAGTCAGTGGGTCGTTGAGACAAGGAGTCATTTTGGCGGTTAATTTAGACCACTGTTATTCATCCTCTGTGGCTTCCTTCTTAGTCAACGCTGACCGGTCATCCGTCAACTGTCAACCTTCTTCCCCTAACACTCACTCAAACTCAAAGGCAATTGCATTGCGAGTCCCCCGTCTGCAGTTTCCTTGTATTTACTATTCATGTCTAAAGCGGTATTCCACATGGTCGCAACAACTTTATCTAAAGAAACTTTTGCATAGTCCGGACTGCTCTGCAGCGCTAGCTGAGACGCAGTGATTGCCTTAATTGCACCCATCGTATTTCTCTCAATACAAGGTACCTGCACCAACCCTCCAATGGGATCACAAGTCATACCAAGGTGATGCTCCATTGCAATCTCGGCAGCCATTAATGCTTGTCTTTGGGTACCGCCCATAACTTCTGTTAATCCGGCTGCGGCCATTGCCGATGAAACACCAATTTCCGCCTGGCAGCCTCCCATTGCTGCAGAAATAGTTGCCCCTTTTTTAAATATACTTCCTACCTCTGAAGCTGTTAATAGAAACCGCACTATTTTGTCTTCATTGTTACTACAATCAGCCTGGTTACAAAACGCAAGGTAATATTGTAAAACTGCCGGTATAACCCCTGCAGCGCCGTTTGTAGGCGCAGTTACCACTCTTCCAAATGCAGCATTTTCCTCATTAACGGCAAGAGCAAAACAACTGACCCAGTCAAGTGTAATTTGAAAATTAGCCCCACCTTCCTTTATCACCTTAAGCCAGGAATGATAATCGCTATAAGATTTAGATCCGGTTAGCTTCTTATTTAAATCAAACGCCCTTCTTTTTACAAACAACCCGCCCGGAAGCGTCCCTGTGGTAAGGCAGCCACGAAACATGCACTCCCTCATGGTTCGCCAAATATTCAACACACCCGCCCTGGTTTCATTTTCCGATCGCCAGCTATTTTCATTCTCCATCACCACTTCACTTATTGCCAGTCCCGTTTTCATGCACCAATGCAAAAGATCATCTGCAGCATTAATCGGAAAAGCCAGGTCTACAGACGGAG
>JAOQAJ010000267.1 GCA_025963675.1 Segetibacter sp. | reverse complement strand
ACAATTAATCGCTCAAAAAAGCGAAGGTTGTATGAGAGACTCGCTGAGTATACTTGATAAGATTGTAAGTTTTACGAATGGCGATGTCACCTACCAGAATACGCTGGAGCACCTGAACATCCTGGATCACGATTATTATTTCAAGCTGCTCGATACCCAGATCACCCAGGATATGGCAGGCTCAATGCTGCTGTACGACGAGATCAACCGTAAAGGTTTTGAAGGAGATTTGGTATTAAACGGTTACGCGGAATTCATTCGAAATGTGCTCGTTTGTCAAAACCCAAGAGCTGCATCATTACTCGATGTGGTAGAAGGTCTTCAATCAAAATATATAGAAACAGCCAAAAAGGTTAGCCCTGCTTACCTCGTAAGTGCACTAAATATTTTGAACGAAGCAGAGATCAATTACAAGATGGCCCGAAACAAAAGGCTGCACGTAGAAATGACCATGATAAAGCTTACGTTTCTGCAGCAAGCTATAGAGTTGTCATTCGACAACCAGAGTTCAACGCTTGTAAAAAAAAAGCGGGTTAGTGGCCCCGTAGCAGTTAGGTTTGAACAGTTACAATCATTACAGATTAAGCCTGCTCCAACTGCCAATACGTTACAAACAGGAGCCAAATTATATATCGAGTCGAAGCAGCCAACACTTGCTGCAGTACCGGAGGTTCAACAGGTTGCCGTAAAAATACCTGCTATTGCTGACGTACCTGCTTCGACTAAAATTGCTATTGAAAATGTAAGTGCTACGACAACTTTGGCTTCACCTCCTAAACCAAAAGAGCCTTTAGCAGGCAAGAAATCTCTTCTTCAAAGCTTACGTGACAAGCACCTTTCAAATAAATCAAATGAAAATGTAAGAGATGCAATTCCTGTTACGGAAGAAAATCTAAAAGAACACTGGAAATGTTTCACTGATAAACTGAAACAGCAGTTGAAACATTCAGTCGTTACCGTTTTTAATAACGCTGAATTGCAGGTAGTAAACGAACAGCATTTTTCCATCACCGTTTCTGCCAGCCTCGAACAGAAATTTATTGAGCAGGAAAAATTGCCTTTGTTGGAGTATTTAAAAAGCTGTTTTCATAACCGTAATATTGGCTTTACAATTCGCATAAATGAACAACCAAAAGAGATTGTGATCTCAGAAGCAACCTTAACTACCCGCGAAAAATACCAACGCGTCATTGAGCAATACCCGATGATTAAGGAGTTAAAAGATCGGCTAAAACTAGAGCTGGATTATTAGATTTTTTTAGACAAACATTTGTTTTTTATAGCATCATCGTTGTGTCACTCCCTTGTACCAAATAACTAAACGCAACCGATATTGTGGGTTTATAATTCTCTTTGCCCCAGGCCATTCATCAGTTTAAATCTTCAACGAAAACAATTCAATTCCGTGGTTCTTTCCTTTTAATTCAACTATCCCCAGGCTCTCAGTTTGCCAGTCTTTCAAATCAACATTTTCTTTGAAGTCTTTTGACACAATATATTTTTGATTCAATTCGCTGCACGCGCTTCTGATACGGGCCGTTGTGTTCATCGTATCACCACTCATCGCGATATCTTTTTTTATGACGCCTATTTCCCCAACCGTTACATCACCTAAATGAATTCCCACCCTAAACTCAGGTATCTGCCCGTATCGCCTGCGGAAATGCTCCCCTCGCTTTTGCAGATTTTTTCGCGCCTCAATTAAGGCATCCATACACTTCCGGGTATTCTTTTTTTCAAAAAGCCATGACACTACTACTTCATCACCTACATATTGGTAAATACTGCCACCATGTTCTATTAGTGCATTTGAAATTTGGTAAATGAACTCCCTGATAAATTTAAAATACTGCTGATGCCCCAATTTTTCAGCTATTGGTGTCGAGTCTTTCAGATCGATAAACATTACAATCCTTCTTTCTATTTTTGGCTCAAGATATTTTCCTAAAAGAATATCCATAAAAACCCCGGGGGCGTACTTCTCGTTCACCTCAATTATTAATTGTGTGAAAACAAAAAGAGCCATCCAGTAGACAATTTTCTGCGTCAGCCATAAAGGATGGAATGCATCCTCTCCGTAACGCTGCAAAGCTTCACCAACAGTTAAATGAAGAATGAAAATAATGTTTGCTGCGTGAATTAGATAGTTAATAATAAATGCCGCAATAAATAAAATACCACTTCGAAAAACAAAACTTACAGCGAGAGAACGATTTCTAAAGAGCCTTTTTAATTTAAAAACTAACACGTACCCTATAATAAGGCTCATGCAAAAAATAATAACACTTCGAAGTAAAATGGCCGAGGCGAAACTGTAGTATGCTGGTTCTGGCCTGGTTAGAACTATTACAAAATCAACAACTGTCCAAAAAATAGACATGTAGAATATAAGTGAGAACCTATACCTGCTTACAAAGCTGAAAGTGAATAATTTTTTAAATGATGACTTCATATTTTTTATTGCAGGTATTCATAGAAACAATACCCTTTACCTTTCAACCCGTAATGCCTTTTTCTATTCATCTAACGTTATTTTTTAAATTATGTTGGCCGTATTAAAAAAAGGGGCTTAAGGCTGCCGTTGTTGTAATTCTTACAAAGGAGAGCCGGCAGGACTTGTAATCGCATCTGCATTAGTGCTCATGATAACTGCAATGGCAAAAGCAATGACAGAAATGATTATCCCAAACATAAATATATTATAGGCCCAGCGTATCAGGCGGTACTTGCGCGCCAGCACCACACCTAACTGATAAATATCCTTCACCAGCGACCCGTACAAATACTCAGAATCAACCATCATTTTAGACATCGCTCTTTCATATTCTTCCTGGCTGCATTTATAAAAATTGCCAAAAAACAATAGGTTTGTTTTCTTAGAATCAATGTCCTGTTCGCTGAACCTCCCTGAGCTTACCTTAGGCCTTGTCGCCAATATGGCTACCACTATCGTACATACTGACGATGACAGGAAAATAATTGTCGGAATGGTTAAGTATGCATCTTGTTGCAACCTGCGCATTAACACCGAAAGTATCACGGAAATAATGATGGCATTTACTGATATCAGAATGTTGGCCTTTCCATCGGCCATATCACTTAGTTTCATGTGGTTCTCAGATGTAAGACGTAGCATTGTTTGAATACCCTTGGTAGTCAGGTTATTCGCTGCCTTTAAACTTTGCTTATCAGGAATAAGGGGTTGCTTTGCCTCTTCCGGGGCTTCTTCTATATTTTTCTTCAATTTCTTTATGTTTTTCTTTTTTCGATCCGTTAATAACTCTTTAGTATAACTCGTATAGTAATGATGGTTTTCAAGCATTTTCACTGTTTGCCTGTTCCATTCCTTTTTGCTTATATATCCATTTCTGCCTACGAATTCATCATAAACCTGCTTGTTGGTGGTGTCCAGCAGTTCTTTTGTTCCAAAGTTATAAGTGTCAGCATCAACTAATATTTGTTGTAACAGGTTGGCAGGTTTTATACTGGCCTTGGTAGCCATTATGCACTCTTCGATATTGTTTAGAAGGTCTGCGTCAGTAACCTCGTCTTTCATAAACTCCCTCATCAGTTGCGCACTCTTCTCTTCATGCAAAGAGACTTCATCAAACAAGTAGCCGGTGTCATGAAACCATGCTGCAACCGTTAACACCAGCATATCGTTTTCGATCAGGTGATAATGCGCCGCAATTTCTTTTGTTCTGCCAACAACCCTTACAGTATGTTGAAGGTTGTGATAAAACAATTTAGGATGAGGCGTTCGTTCAAAAAGTTTAGTTACATATTCTTCCACCTTCTTATAAATCGCACTGTAGTCCATGAAGTATTATTAGAATGTCAGGTTAAATTTTGTACCTATGGAAATATTAAACAAAGTCTCTTCTTCCGAATACCCCAATGATGCTGATATCAGTACCATATTGAATGGAGAATAATACAATCCCCCCCCTATTGAATTATGCCATTTTTTACTGCTTTGATCTCCCGCCCAAACCCTTCCTACATCATCAAATCCTATCACACCTATTGATCCGGGGAAAATATAAGATTTGGTATCAAATAATTTTACAAGAAGAGTCAAACTACCGTAAGCAAGCGATGTTCCGGCAAAACGGTTTTTCCTAAATCCTCTTAAAACATTGTTCTGGCCAAGGTTCAATGCCTGGAAATACTCATAACTTTTACTAAAGATATGTCCTCCGCCAAGTTTTAAAACACTTACTACCCGCGCAGGGTCAGTCAGACTTGAATAAAGGGTCATGTCTGAAGTTAATGTAGTGAGTGGCCTACTGTTTTTATTAATGCCGCCTAAGGCTGTGACTTGTGTACTCCAGTTAATGCCTCTTGTAGGCATAAAGTCATTGTTTACATTATTCAACAATATCTCCATCTTACCCCCGGCATAGGTCTTAGTTTGGTAAACATTAATAGAATCGAGACCAACCAGAGAGGGGGTGTTTAAAATCTTTTGCTGATTATCTTCCAGGTGGTTCCAATAATTATAAATCTGCGGTCCCACTGACACTTTCACTACGTTAGTTAAACGCCGGCGAAGCATTAAGTTTCCAACTACATAGTTATAACGAACGCGGTAGTATTGTACATCCTTGTCATTTCGTACTTTGGTAAAATTGCCAATACCAAAAAAATTATTTAGTGTTGGCTTGGCCATTTCTCCGTTGATGACGATATCGCTTTTTCCAAGCACTTCATTAAATTCTCCCTGGTAATTTACCTTATACGAGCCACTTGTAAAAGCATATAAAGTATTAAGTCTTTGATTAGTTGAATAAGGCTCTTTTCTAAATCCATATGTTTGTAGCGAAAAGCCAATACCTGCCATTAAACCATCTTCTGCATTATAGCCAAGATTTAGATTTGGAAAATAGTACCTGTTATAATTGAAGCCCGTAGAGCTGTACTTGTTTACTTCAGGCGTATTTTCAAATCTGACTTTAGATTCGCTTTTGTTAGCTATCAGATTTTTTTCGGTAGAAAGATCATAGAGATAATTCTTTACATCCCCCTTTATATTGAAAGTATCGGAGCCCCTGCCTCCAATTATTCTAAGCTTAATTTTCGATTTTGCGTTTTCATCAACTTCGAAAATATCATCTCCGTTTAACCCATACAGATCTACTTCTTTTGTAATTGAAGGTTCAAAAACCCGGTTATAAACGATAGCTGCTGAGTCTGTTGCCGACGTTTTTTTGTACACTCTTACCTGCAGGTTTTCTCCAACTGACTCAACTTTAAAAAATTCATTTTTATTACTTCCAACAACGTTCACCTGCTTCGACAGAAACTTATAATACTTCATTCCTTTTTTCGGCAAAAGATCTCTCCGGCTTTTCAGCTTTTCAGAAATTTCTGCTCCGTTTATTGCATACACTTCCGGTGGAAGTTTTTTGACCGCCTGGTCAATTGTTTGATCGGGAAGATTAGATCGAAAATTTGACAATGCTTTTCTCCATACAGATGAATCTAAAGAATTTAAAAAGTTACGATCGAGATCACGTGCCCAATATGCAAGCCATTGAATTTTTGGAATCGTCTTTCTAAAGCCTTTGAGAAACGGGATGAAATTTTCTGATGCTGCCCTTACCAGGAACCCATTGGAATATGAAAATGCCTGGTCTCTGTCTCTTGGAACCGGGTAATAAAATTTCCCTTTGCCTGTATCTTTTTCTATAAATCTCCATTGGTCGAAATGACGGTCCCAGTCAGCAACAAGAAAATCTAATAAACGTGCACGTAAAAACGCTTCCTGATCAACATGATTATCATTATCCTCCAATAATTTGTTTACCACTTTTTGCTCACTCTTCGTCTCTTCTCCTGCCGCTACCGGCTCTCTTTCTTCAAGCAGACAAATTGTATTTGCAAAGAACCGTCGGTATATTCCTAAGGCGGGATCATTTGGTATGAAATATACCTTAGGGGTAGCAACTGTAACATCAACGGCTTTGGCGATAGGAGGGATAATTACCGGAGAATAAGGATGAGCTGAAGATATAAAGTCTTGTATGTATTCCTGCGCCAATGTTCCCTGCACATTTCCCGGCAATATTTTGGTTATGTCTTTATTTATGGTGCGTAATGTCCATTCTTTTCCATTCTTATCTGTTAGTCGTAATGATTTGGTCTGGTGACCTCCACCCATCGCTCCAACTTTAAATCCCCCCATCTCTTCCTCTACTCTAAACACTCTTAATTTTACTTGTTGAGCCCAAACATCACGGTAATTGCTTCCGTTAAAGAACTTTTTTACCCTCGAAGCCATGGCATATTTTGGGTTAGCGGCAACAGTTATACTATCAGCAGAGTACGGAACATAAACAATAGGAATTGAATCTTTCCGATCTGCCTCAGGAGGGTTTGCGAAATTTAGAAGGTGAGTATTATAAGCCTTCCTGATCGAATCGGAAACCGTATAAAATGTCACGTCAACGTTCTTATTTTTTGAAACATCGAGAACCGCGTAGCCATTTAAATTTGAAATAAACGGTGCCTTTTTATTGTGCGAGACCCGGGTATGTTTTGTTCCACTTCCACTTACAATATAATTGTAACTGCTATCTTTTATTAGCTGAAGGCTATGCTCATGACCACCAACGAAAATTACATTATTATGTCCTTTAACCACTTTCTCTATATCACGTACCATGTTGACATAGGCGGGATGAGATAGATCTTCAGGAACGCCAAATACACCCCGGGCTATCGGGTAAATAGAGCCGATAACAGGCAGCGGAATATACATGTTGGGACTGGCATCAGTAAAAGGAAAAATGTGTTGCTTTACAGTAAAGTAACCGCCATGTATTCCATAACTTTTAAAAGTATGATGACAGGCAAGTACAACCAGCTTCTTTGAATTCTTGCTTAAAATATCTTCAATCTGGTTTAAGATTTCAAGGGGTGTTTTGTATGGACAATCAGATTCAACCCCTGGCTTGTCATACGGATGAATCCACCATTGGCTGTCGAATAATATCATCGTAACATCATCACTAAGCGATATTTCCACTGGCCCGCCACAACCGTCTTCAGGATAAAACTTTACGTTCTTGCCGCCTTTTGAATCTATGTAGCTCTGCTGTCTTCTTATTGCTTCCCAGCCATTTCTTCCACCTTTATCCCAATCGTGATTACCAGGTATGAAAAATACCTTGGCGTCTGTTCCGTTTGCAATTGCAATCTGGGTATCTAATACGCTTCTTCTGATGTCGTAAAACGAATGCTGCTCGTCAGGTAATCCTGTTGTATAAAGGTTGTCTCCTAAATACAGAATCGTAGTTTTTTTATCGAATTTCGTGTTCTGCTTTACGGCGTTTAGTACCGGATGCCTTCCACCTTTAAAATCTCCGGCGTCGCCAATCAATATAAGTTTTGCCTGCAGTGTATCTTCCTGGCTGTAAGACCATGAACTAAGAAATAAAAACATTAAAATCGCACTAACCTTTTTCATTACCCAAATTGTATTTAAAATATTTAAGATTTTCTGTCTCTTTTTGTCGTTAACCTACATTCCAATTATAACCTCATAAAGTACGTTTATGTTGACTGATAATAGAATTACAAAGATTTAATCCATTAATACTAACTTAAAAAAGTTAGCCCGATGTATTTTTTCTAAGCATAATCTTGTCAGACTTCTAAAACAGGTTAAAACTAAAACTGTAACACTAAAGTCAAATGGTTTGCCGCCTTCTTTCCTGGTTGCAACAGTGTTAATCGATAATAACATCAATAGTCATATTAGCGATGAGGAAACATTTCTACATTGCATATCCTGTTTTTAGTTTTAAAACATTGATCTCCAAAGGTTATACTAAAACCGAACGCAAAAAAAAGGCATTTTTTCTACCGACGTTTTACCCCTTCTCATCATTGTTGTGTCACTCACTTTTACTGAAAACCTTTATTCAGCTTTTGGTGTCCACTCATAATATTACCCGTTTTTTCTATAATTATTTTAGTCAAAGGTTGGGTTTTGCAAACAATAAAGTTACAGCATCGCGTAAAAGGTCTACCGCTTCTGAAGAAGAAAGAAGACCTGCCGCCGGACACCGGTTTGTATTTTTAGTTACAGGTAAAGAAAAACGTCTTCAGGTCTTAACATGTATAAGCTGTAATAAATCCACATGATGTAGGATTGTTGCTGTCAACTTGTGCGACGCAACGATGTTATACCAAAGCTTTCTTTGTCTGGCCCATAAAACACCTGCTACGATTATCTTTCGCCAGTCATATTTTCCTTTTCATTTTGCAGATAAGACTGAAATTGCTTTAAATATTTCTCACCGGTAAATTGAACAAGATGCTTCAAAAAATGGCTGTAATCGTAATATCGGTAATTTGAAAAAGAAAACGACAAGGAGAGGTTGTAAGATTGATAACTGCCTCCCTGATGCGCGTTGTTTTAAGCGCCTGATTACTGCCAGAGCTGGTACACCCTGAAATATCTTTGAAGGGTTCGGCTACTGATACTATAATTTTTCGCCAGTTCATTAATCTGTAGGTCAAACTGTTTTCGCTCAAGGTTGTTTTTGAGGATTTCAGTTACGATGGCAAAAAAATAATAATTGGTGCGTTTAACAATGATATGAAAAGAACTCTACCCTACCTCTTAATTCCTGCTCAGTTTATTTTCGGTTTTTCAATACATGCACAGACTTCTAAGTTGCGCTCAGAAAAAGAGCCATAATGCATAACGGTTAACAATATTGATTACAACAATAAGAACCTGGAGGCGGAGGCAGAAGATGGATACCTGGACCTTGCTTTTGAGAAACAGGTTTCACTTGCATCTCAATCGCGTTTTTTCAAAAAAAGTTATAAGATAGTATCTGAAGCAGGGGTGCAAAACAGTTCAGAGATTTCTGTAAACTTTGATCCTGCTTATGAGCCATTGATCTTTCACACTATCAGAATTATCAGGGATGGAAAGTCGCTTCATAAGTTGCAGCTTTCAAATTTTAAAACAATACAGGAGAAAGATGTGAGCAAGTTTACCGGAAGTTCGCAGAGCTTAGGAAACAACGTGTTACGAAATTATGAGTACGAAAACCTAAAAGACAATGTAATGCCTGACGAAGCAGCAAATTTCTTTAGCAGTTATGGTGAGGCATATGCTGCCAGCGGGTTTGAATTAAGTTATAAACCCGGTGATACTGCCTCACTTAATAGTTATGTTGGAGATACAATGCCAACCCTTGGCGTTTTTCCTGAATTGTATATTTTGTTGGGCTTAGCTGTTTTAATCACTGTAGTTCTCAAACGCCAGCGTCAAAAGCAGTATTAGGATCAAGGAAAACG
>JAOQAJ010000263.1 GCA_025963675.1 Segetibacter sp. | reverse complement strand
CGCGTCTATGCTCTTCGTAAAGTTGCCTTTACCATCATTTACATACAATCTATCCTGCAACAGTTCGTCATCTGACGCATAGTTATGAAAACCCCCGCTTGCTACATATAAATCATTAAATCCATCTTTGTTTGCATCAAAGAATACGGCGTCTGCATCTTCAGATCCCTTATCTGCATCGAATGCGGCCTGACTTTTCTTGACAAAGCCGCCACCAGTTTGCTGCAAATAAATTGCACCTGCTTGCCCACTTCCACCACCAACAAATATATCGTCCAGCCCGTCGCCGTTTACATCTCCCTTTACCAGGCATGGTCCTGAGAAAGACAAAGGATTGACTAAAAGAGGCTGTCTTTTAAAATCATTAATATTATTTCCGCGAAAAACATAGTCTACCGGTGAAGTAACTTCCGCGAATAACGATTGAACAGCTTGCTGGGCAGCTTCCTTTTCTTTAGCATCTCTTTCATTTAGAGTAATCAGTTGATCTCCTTTTATGTTCGCAATGACCTGTTGTTTTCCACTAAGCCAGACAACTTTTAATGAATCAACCTTACTTCCCTTACCTAATCCAAAATGCACTGTAGAAGTGACAGTGGACTGGAAACCCCTCGCCGGCATTTGCTCAATGTATTGCTGATTTCCATTACTGTAGATCGTAACCTTCGCTCCGATCCCATCAACATTTTTACCGGATCCCAAAAGCTTTACTTTCAGGTAATGGTTATCTATTTTTTTATCCGCTTCGTTCTGGTAAATAAAGGCTGGTTGATTGATGTTGTTAACGATTAAGTCTAAATCACCATCATTGTCTAAATCGGCATAAGCAGCTCCATTACTGTTTGAGGTGGAATCGGTTCCCCAATCTTTTCCGACGTTGCTAAAAGTTAAGTCACCATTGTTTTTAAAGAAATAGTTCGCTACGTTGGAAGAGGGCATCTTATTTACTACTTCAAGTAACTCATTTCTGGTAACCTGCCGGTTCTGAAAATACTCTCCCATAAATTTCAGGAAATCCTGGTTGGTAAAGTCCCGCAATACTCCGTTTGTTATAAACAGATCTTTCCAACCATCATTGTCATAATCGGCAAATAAAGGGGCCCAGCTCCAGTCTGTGTTTGAAACTCCTGAAAGCTGCGCAATTTCGCTAAAAGTGCCGTTGCCATTATTAACATGCAGCATGTTGCTCATGTATTGGTGATAGAAACCTGAGCGAATGTTTATATCAACCTTTTCATAATTATCCGGAGCGAATAACAGTTTCTGCCGGTGATTATCTTCGGGCAACATGTCTAAAGAAAAAATATCATTCAAACCATCATTATTGATATCAGACAAATCATTACCCATCGAAAAAAAAGAAGTATGTCCAAGGGTTTTTTGAAGCTTGTCGGTAAAAGTGCCATTACCATTATTGATATATACAAAATCGGGTTCAAGATAATCATTAGAAATATAGATGTCTTGCAAGCCGTCACTATTAATGTCAGCAATGCCGGCGCCCAATCCGTGGGATAACACCGTACTTTGCAAACCAACTTGCTGTGTTACCTCATGAAAAAAATCGTTATCATTTCGCAGCAATTTCAATCCGCTTAAATGATCATTTTCTTTCAATAATTGCTTGATGGTGGCTTCGTCAAGGGTAGTTCGCCTTACGATACTATGATTTAATAATAATACATCGAGATCGCCATCTCTATCATAATCAAAGAAAACAGACTGGGTAGTATAAGAAGAATCGTCTAATCCGTACTTTTTCGCTTGTTCAGTAAAACGAGGAACCCCATTTCCATCAGGTCCATCGTTTACAAACAACTGCTTAACCCTCTTCTCTCCTCTTAACTTTCCGGAATAAGAAATATAAATATCTTTTTTCCCATCACTGTTTATATCAACCATGGTAACACCTGTTTTCCATGGCCCTGGTCTTCCGGCCACTCCCGCAACACTCGTAACATCTTCAAACTTCATCTTCCCTTTATTCAGGTACAATTTATTTTCGACCATATTTCCTGAAAAATACAAATCTTCAAGTCCATCCCCATTTACATCTCCTACACTTACACCGCCACCATTGTAGAAATACTCATAGATCAACACATTTGTATTTAAACCTTCTTCAAGAGCATTATTAAAATCGACATTGGTTTGAGAAGTTGGCAATAATGTAAACAGCGTATTTTTTGAAAGTGACTCTTCTTCATTTGATGACGAGTTCTTACAGCCGAATAAACATGATAATCCTAGCAGGAAAAATAAGCGAAGCAAAAAATTGTTCTTCAAGGCAAGTAATAATTAAGGTGAGATGTTCTTTGTAATTAATCCTGGAATAAAATCAATCTTCTCTTGCGTCGCACTCTTGTACTTTTTTCATTCTTTCAGCTATTTAATACAATTTTACATAATCATAAGTAACAGGAATATTTGATTGTGGTCATACAAAGCAAATGGAAGAGCCTAAGCGTCACAACAAATAGGAGAAAGATGAGCAGTAACAGGCAAAAACTAAAATCATACCAGTGACTTTTTTTTAAAATAAAAAATCTATGCTGCGGAGCAACATAGATTTTTTATTAGAGTTAAGTGAACTAAAATTATTATTAGTACCCGGGATTCTGTACCAATAGTTTATTCCGTTGCACTTCTGCCAGGGTAAGTGGCCTATAATACATTTTATCTAACCATGTCCTGTTTTCAAGATCATTATTGATTACCGGCATGTAAGTATAATCAAATTTAGTTACATCCTTTCTATACGGTACCGGGGCAGTCGCGCCTGGCTTCAACCTTCCCTCTACAATTATATATCTAGTTTTCCTGCCCAAGGTCTGCGGTGCAATCATCCATCGACGTGCATCAAAAAACCGCTGTTCTTCATACGCCATTTCTATTCGACGTTCGTTCCTGTAACGATCCCTAAGTGCCTCTCCCGACTCAGTAACTGCTGGCATACCAGCCCTGAACCGAATCTTATTCAACCACATTCTGGCTTCGGCCTCCTGCCCTAATTCAATAGTAGCTTCCACATAATTGAATATAGCTTCTGTGTAGCGAAAGTAAGCCCAGGGTATAACCTGGCGTGCTGTATTGTCACGCAGAGTCGGATCTGGATCAATAAACTTACGGAAGTAATACCCGGTGAAACTTCCATTCCAGTTTTCTATCGGACCTTGTCTTGTATCGAGACCTACAATTTTAGTACTTCCGGCAAAGTAGGTACCTGTTTGTATCTCGTTAGCCGGATCTTCAGCTCTTCCACGCGGCTTCCACGGCGCTCCATCATATAAAATAGATGCATAAAAACGCGGGTCTCTGTTTGTGTAGGGATCAGCTTTGTGAGCAGCATTATTCCAGTCGAAGCGGCTGCCGTCCATCATCTCATAGTCGTCCACCAATTCCTGTATGGGTGTATTGCCAGCCCAGTTATTATAACCATTTGGCCCGTTTCGCAGCCCTTGCTGTTGGGCGCCTTCACTTCTGTCAAGAGTAAAGGTTCTAATGAATAACAATTCATTAGAGGAACCTACTGCCGGGTCCGCATCCGGATGTTTGCTCGCTCCGGCCATAGCTATGGATAAATAGTTCTTGCGTCCTTCCTCTGAAGAGACAGGTGCCGACAACCCGGTTTTATAACCAGATCCGGCGGCATCTAATACTGCTTTAGCAGCATCCCTTGCAGCTTGCCACCGTGCCGTGCGATCACCACTTATAAACCCTATTAATTCTGGTTTCGAAAACGCCGAAATGACGGTTGATTTTGCTTTGGCTGTTGGCATATCGTGCAGGTCGCTTGCATCATAAATTAATTGACGCGATTTCAATGCGAGAGCCACCAAGTCAGACACACGACTTTTTATTCGGGCCTTTCCTTTCAGTAAAGCAAAGGCTGCGTCACTCTCCTTTACTATAAAACTGCTCACCTCTGCATACGTGTTCCTTGCTATAGTATAGTCGTCATTTAACCCATACACTTTTGTAACAAGTGGAACGCCTCCATAAAACCGAAGCAATTGATGGTAATAATAAGCTCTCAGAAAGCGCGCCTCACCCTCCAGCCGATCTTTTAAGGTTTTGTCAATGGTCGCAGTAGGAAGGTTTTCAAGGGCAATGTTGGCGGTACGTATAAAGCTGTACATATTGGTCCACTCCGTCTGCCGTGCTAACCACCCCGAGTTGGTAGGATCCATTACGCCCTGGTTGATTGTATTGATATTCCTTCCCTGGTGGGTAAAAATAGCCTCGTCGGATATTGAAGCAAGCATTTGCTCGTCAAAACCACCTTCATACAAGCCCCCATAAATACCGTTTACAAATGCCTCTGCAAGGGAAGGGTCTTTCCAGGCCTCGCTCGCCTGTACCTGGTCAACGGGCGTGAGATTTAAAAAATCTTTTTTACAGCCGGTTAGCATCGTGCCTGCCAATATTAGCATAAGCACTGTTCTTCGTGTTATATTTTTCATTATCTTTTTTTTTAAAAGGTTACTCGAACTCCGGTGCTAAGGATTCTTGCCTGGGGATAAGTGTATCCATTAGAGGCAACGGTTTCCGGATCCCATAACTTCAATTTGTCCCAGGTAATGAGGTTAAGCCCACTCACGTAAGCTCGCAGTCGGCTAATGCCGATTCGCTGGATAATACCTGTGCTCACGTTGTAACCTAACTCGAAATTTTTGAAGCGGAGGTAGTCGTTGTTTCTGAAAAAATAAGTGTTGTTGCCTTGATTATTTGTATAATACCTGTTATTTCTGCTCACTAATCTTGGATCTACATTACTGGGATTTTCCACTGACCAGCGATTATTATAACTGTATTGGGTATAATTACCGAATTCGCCTGTTTCATTAAAATTAATGAACTGCAGACCACCTGTAGCCCCCTGGATCAGTGCTGAGACATCAAAGTTTTTATAAGATATATTAATATTGATCCCACCTGTAAATCTTGGGTCACGGTTTTTGTCCATCCTAACAGCATCCAACCCATCTATTTTACCATCGCCATTAAAATCTTTAAATTTCATATCGCCGGGGCGAAGATTGCTTTCGAAAGTGTAATTTAATTTGTTAGCGCTGATGTCCTTCTCATCTCTAAATACGCCATCATATTGAAAAGCAAGAACGTCAAACCCATTCGTACCGAACGAGTGACCGGTAGCCCGCTGATAGTCAGGTGCACCTGGCGCTTCATTCCATTCCAACACTTTGTTTATTGAGTATCCGCCATTTACACTAACGTTATATGTGAGGTCACCGGCTTTACCATTATAACCGACTCTAAACTCAAAGCCTTTGTTTTCAAGACGGCCTTCATTTACAGGAGGAAGTAACGCGGTTATCCCACTAGTTTGCGCAGTAGATCCGCTCCGGGTAATCAACATCCTTGAGCGTTCGTTTCTAAAAACGTCAAACTCAAAAAACACTTTGTTATTTAGCACTGAACCTTCCAGCCCTAAGTTGGCATTATTCGCCACTTCCCAGGTGAAGTTAAGGTTCGGCACCCCTGACTCTGTAAGTGTACGAGCTTGCTGACCATTAATAACCTGTACTCCCGATAGCGAATAGGTTGGCAGGTATGCAAATTCTCGCAAATTAACACGGTCATTACCCATCTGACCATAAGAGGCACGAAGTTTTAAGGTGTTGACAAAACTTATACTCTTGAAAAAGTCTTCTTTAAAAATGTTCCATCCCACCAATACACCCGGGAAAAAGCCAAAACGCTTGTCTTCAGGGAAAAAATAGGACCCGTCATAGCGCCAGAGAACTTCTGCCAGGTATTTCTCACGATAGTTATAAGCAGCCCGGCCAAAATAACTCAAGCGGGCCTGCTGCCCGAATATACTGGTCTGCAAACCCAGATTTCCTACATCTTGTTGAGCAGTGCCGCCAACACTAAACTGATCAACAGCAGGCGAGATGAAGTTTCGCCTGTAGGCAGAGAAATTATCGCCTCTCCTTGTTTCCTTTTGAGCACCTGCTAACAGAGATATGGTATGGTTGTCTTTAAAAGTTCGATCATAATTAACCAACCCTGTTAGAGTAATTCGAAGGTCTTCTTCATCTGTTTGCCTAAGCATTGGATCGGTAAAAGTAGAACGAACGGTTTTTGTAAGTTTTGGTGTTGTGCCGTCTGCCTCGTACGACACTTTATCCCAGAAGTATAAAGACCAGGGTGTCTGCCACCGCTTGGTTCTGCCGATAAATTTATCAGCCGCTCCCTGAAGTGTAAATTTCAAGCCCTCAATCCATGGATTTCGTATTTCCACCTGCCCATTAGTTTGAAAATAGTCGCGGCGGTTCCGGTCGTAGCCGGTTTCACCCGTAGTTATTACCACAGGATTTTCGCCGTTTTCAATATCGGGACCAGCTAACCCGTTAGGCCAAACAGCCATTTCTGTAGGTTT
>JAOQAJ010000257.1 GCA_025963675.1 Segetibacter sp. | reverse complement strand
AAAGTATCAGGAGCAATAAAATTAATTGTCATTCCACTATCTGGATCATATCTTTGCTGATCTTTGCAAGGACACCAAAAACATGCCACCAAAACAAGGCACACAGTTGCAATACATGTGCTATTGTTATTGTCTGTTTCCCATATCATGCCGCCATCCCACGGAGCCCTCATAGCCTCTTTAGGGGTGCCATGGTAGTAGATTGTAATCTTTCTTTGCCCCGGTAAAAATTTAATTTTAGCGAGACTATCTCTCAGGTAAACAAAGCAAACATTATTGTCCCTTTTAAATTGATAGTTGTTGTTATTGTCTCCGATTACACTGTCAACAATTAATGGTTGTTGCAAATCAATTTGCATCGTGCGCACAGGCAAATCCTCATAATAAGTAATTGTATTTTTCCCCTCTATTGTCTTTGTCACAATATCGGGTTGTACTGTCAGATCATATCTTTTAACATCCCATCCTTTTCTATATTCTGTAATGGAGCCTCTTAAAGTGTCCGCTCTTGTAAATGTGTGTTTCTCTTCCATAAGCTGGCCAATAGAAACAAAAGGAAAAATCAGGTACCCAACGATCAAATAGAAGCCGTTCAATTTCATTTTTTAAAAGTATGTATTTGTTTGAATACCTGCTCAGTCACAGCTAACGCTAACAAAATTTTTTGACCCTGCAGAAACGGCGGTATTAAGCTTCGTTGCGTCGCACTCGTGTACAGATTAATCTTTTTGCGACAAAAAGCCGGAAAGTAAAGAACAGTGGAAAAAATATAAGAATAGGTCAATCAACAACGACTTATAATTGCTGTATCCGACGAAAAGTTGTTTGACGAATCGGAAGATGTTTTACAAAATGGAACTAAAAGAAATTTACCCTGTTTATAATTTTAATAGAATAAAATAATGTTCGCCTCATATTGATCTCAATAGTTTTTAAAGAGACCAGGTTAGAAATTGATTTTTGTTTAGAAATAGTAGAAATGAAATAAGCTTTTTTGACCTCGTCAAAAAAGCTTATAAAAAAGATTAGCAGATATAATCAGGTCGCTTTAAAAGCGGATATTAAGAGGAGCGGTGCTTTGTTTTCATTCCATCAACATGCTTTATAACCATATCAAGAGTCATAGACTCAAGAGTAGGCTCAGCTTTTTGACGCCATTTTTGTGCATCCATCACCAGGTTCAGCAGGTTATTGTATTCCTTGTCTGTTTCTCCCGGCATATTAAGGTTTTTAAAGAATTTCACTTTTGAATTGTTTAACATTAAATGCAGTTTATAGGGTTATGAAATATAATAACGAGTACGAATCATTTTCATTGTCACCTTCTACAAAAAATCTTTAAATAATTTGCTGGTTGTTTCTGATGGGATGTTTAGAAAGCAAACAAACTAGTGTATACACAACGCCTTACATTGGAGACACGGCAGTATTCTTCTCATCCTTCTTTTTTAGCAGACGGCCGGCAGGCGTCTTTTTGTTCGATGACACTTTCTAAAGCATACCCATCTTTACCAGCAACTCCTTGAAGCCTTTTTCGTTGCGCAAGGGATCGAACAACTTGTTCACTTTTATGCTGATCAATTCATAATCGTACAGCCTGTATGCGAGGTTTAAATAATCCATGGCTTTTTCTTTTTCGCCTAGCCAGGCATAGATGATGCCGATAGAAAGAGCGTTATCATTCTGAGAATTTGTCTTTAGTGAATCCAATACTTTCCTGGCTGCGCCCGTGTTTTTTAGCTGCGCATAGGCCAACCCGACTAAAGCCGGCTCACGAGCATACACGATCACCGAGTCGTATTGATCTTTCAGAAAATAGTACCATGCCTTGCCGTAATTTCCAATGCTTGCCGGAATGGAACCTTTAATTTCTTTACCCATACCTGCAAGCTTTTCCGGGTTGCGTGAATAGGTATATAAACGCACCCGGGCAAACTTAGTCATCGCTGATAATGGCGCCAATTGTTCGGCTTTTACCAGATTGGACTCTACTTTGTCAAACTGGCCCAGTTCCATTAACGCAAAGGCGAGGAAGACATAAGCGTCGGCATTATTAGGATTGAGTGTAATGGATTTGTTCAGTTCTTTTATCGAAAGGCCTGGATTGAGCGTTATGGTTTTTAGAACATCGCCGAGGATCATGTGCGACTCGGAAAGTTCGGGTCCATACTCTACCGCTTTTAAGGCTGCGTCAAGTGATTTGCGGATGTAGAAAGGCCCATCTGTTGGAGTCCGTTTGGGCATTTTTGAATATGTATAGGCAAGTTGAGCCCATGCTGCGGCAAAAGTAGAGTCTTTTCTCAGCGCAATCAGTAACAGGGGTTCAGCTTGCTGCATCGGCAATTGTTTTGCCCGTAAATAATCCTCATACGCCCCAACGTTTGTCGTTGCTTTTTTTCCGATTCTTTTGGTTTCTTCAGCCGTTAAAGTTGCATTCAGTTCGTTGGCAATCCGCCTGGCGACCTCGCTTTGAATCGCAAAAATCTCGGTTGCTTTTCGGTCATAATTTTCGGCCCACAAATGTTGGTCTCTGTCAGCATCTATAAACTGAGCAGTAATGCGTATGTTATCGCCTTCACGTCTTACACTGCCTTCAAGTATAGACGAAACCCCTAGTTCCCGCGCGATTTGCCTCACGTTCTTCTGGCTGTTTTTATAAGCCATAACCGACGTTCGCGAAATGACTTTCAGATCGGCGATTTTAGAAAGCTGCGAGATAATTTCTTCTGTTATACCATCGCTAAAATATTCCTGCGATGAATCATTGCTGATGTTTTCAAAAGGGAGAACCGCGATGGATTTATCGTTCCCCGTAAAATGGCGCTTCCTATAAAAACGGTAGAAAGAAAATATGACGATTAGCGCGAGCAACGCTGTAAGAAGAGCGAGTGTTAATTTAAATCGCAAAGAAATCTTGTTAGGTGGTGGAAGCCACCGTCCAGCCATTTCTTCCTTTTTCTGTACTGTTAAACCCTCGTTGGCCAATGCAAATATTTCCATTGGTTGCGCAACGTTTTTTAACGAAAAAAAACCAAGAGACTGTGTTCTGAATTCTTCGTGATTCCTAATTTGATCTGCTATTTCTTTTGAAAAAAGTATGCTGCCTGCCTGGCCTAATGACTGGATGCGTGAAGCCAGGTTAACGCCGTCGCCCATTACTCTTTTGTCATCAAAAAAAATTTCCCCAAGGTGCAGACCGATACGCAAAGGCACAGCGGGATCTACGTTCATTTGTTGCTGCACATGGGTGGCAAAGCGAACAGCTTCTGTTGCCGTAGAAAAGATGCACAAGCTACCGTCCCCGAAGTATTCAATTATTTCGCCGTTATAGTCCCTTACTGTATTCTCCAATACAGAACGATGTTTTTGGATCGCCGCTACAGCACGTTGCTCATGCTGCTGCATCATAGTAGTATAACCTACAATGTCGGTAAATAAAATGGCGGCAAGTTGGCGATGGTGTTGCATGTAAATGGAAGGGTATGAAGGTATTTAACTTGCGGCAATATATAGATGGTAAATTCGGCTTGGGAAGTATCTAAAAAGCAAAAAGCCCAAGTAATTGAACATCATTCCTGGGCTTTGTACCGAGGAGCCGATTTGAACTGTCGTCCCCCAGCCGGCGGATATGAATCCGATAAAAAGTAAAATGGCAGGTAGTTGAAAGTAAAAAGCCCAAGTAGTTGAAAATCAACACTTGAGCTTTAGTACCGAGGAGCAGACTTGAACTGCCGACCTTCGGGTTATGAATCCGATGCTCTAACCAGCTGAGCTACCTCGGCATTTCGGGCTGCAAATATAGTAGCTTTTTTTATCGGAAAATCAATTTTACGCTAAACAAAGAGAATTTTGACTGGCAGATTCTGTTAATGATAAAATTTCCTCGACTGTTTGAACTACCCTAAACGTTTCATTATTTGAGAAACTAAGAATTGTCGATGCTTTCCGGCTGATAGAGTCCTTTTTTATTGAAATTACGTTATTCATATTGACCATGAAGCGCTCTTCTCCATCTTTCCACACTTCTATTAAACAAGGTTTCATAATAATTTTTGTTTACTGCTTTGTAACAATGATTTAAACAAATGGTTTAAGCTTTTTCCTAATCTGACCTTCTGTCAACTTTCGACTTTATCTTCGGCATTTTAAAATTTCGAATATGGGGTCATCTTTAGAATTATATAACCAGTATAAGAGTACGATGCAGAAAATCGCGGATGTGAAATATGCTGCGGCGGTACTGCAATGGGACCAGGAGACGTATTTGCCGTCGAAAGGGGCGGACTTTAGAGGACAGCAGCTGGCCACGTTAAGCGAAATTGCTCATGAAATGTTTACGGGCGAAAAGGTTGGAAATCTTTTGCAGGATTTGCTCTCCGCAGACTTGCGTGGTGACCAAAAAAGAAATGTTGAGTTGACGTGGGAAGATTACACCCGGTTGAAAAAGTTATCGCCGGATTTTGTAAGGAAAATGAGTGAGGCTGTGTCTGCAAGCTTTCATGCATGGATGGAAGCCCGCAAACAAAATCAGTTTACAATTTTTGAAGAAAAACTTTCGCCATTAGTGGCACTGAAAAGGCAGGAGGCGGAGTTATACGGTTACCAGGCCCACCCATACGATGCTTTGATGAATGAATACGAAAAGGGAGCAACTGTGGCGATGATCGATACAATTTTTGAAGATGTAAAAGCGCCTTTGCGTAATCTTCTTGAAAAGGAACAACAAAAGCAATTGGTCGACGACAGCTTTTTACAACGCCATTTTCCAAAACAGCAACAATGGGAGTGGGGGATCTACCTGGCCAAACAACTAGGTTTCGATTTTGAAAGCGGCAGGCAGGATATCTCAGAACATCCCTTTACAACCAACTTTAGCAGCCAGGATGTAAGAATTACAACCAGGATAGATGAAAATGATTTTGCAAACATGACCTGGAGTACGATTCACGAAGTGGGTCACGCACTATACGAACAAGGTTTGCCAACTGAGCAATATGGTTTGCCTTTAGGAGAATACGCCTCATTAAGCATTCACGAATCACAGTCGAGGTTGTGGGAAAACTGTATAGGAAGAGGAACAGATTTTTGGGATTACTATTTCCCTAAACTCAAAGAATTCTTCCCCAAACAATTCGATGATGTTTCTAAAGGACAATTTGCAAAAGCAATCAATAAAGTACAACCGTCATTAATAAGAACTGAAGCAGACGAACTTACCTATCATTTTCATGTTATGGTTCGTTATGAGCTGGAAAAGCGGTTGATTGAAGGTTCGCTACAGGTGAAAGAAATACCCCTTTACTGGAATGACCAGTATAAAAAATTGCTGGGTGTGGATGTTCCGGACGATAAACAGGGATGCCTCCAGGATGTCCATTGGAGCCATGGAAGCTTCGGTTACTTTGCCACATACAGCCTTGGTAGCTTTTATGCGGCGCAGCTCTGGCAACAGGCAAAAAAAGACCTGCCAGGAATAGGTGCGCAGATTGCTACAGAAGGCCAAACTGGATGGCTTTTGTCGTGGCTAAGAAGTAATGTACACAAACACGGAAGGTTTTACAATAGCGATCAGCTGTGCAAATTGGTAACCGGAAAAAATCTTGACAGCTCGGTGTTCGTTTCCTATTTAACGGAAAAGCTTAATGCTTTGAATTAATAAATGACAGACTTTCTTTTGGTTTACGACCCAAACCCGATAAGACTGCACAGCCCTACACGGTTATGTTAGTATGCGGTTTTTTTAAAGCGATTTTAGAAATGCCTTAATAAATTGTCAAAACAATATCTGGTGAAATTCTTACTGAAGCTCTGTTGCAAGAAGTTTTTTTGTTACCAGCGATAGTAATAAAATGAAACTTCCGTTGCGACGCATTACGTTCATCTTTTGATCGCATAGCATCATTCATCTCCTCTCATACAACATCATCATTTCTACCACGCTTCGCAGCAGGTGGCAAATATAGAGCAGTAAAATGCGTAGGCAAAAGTTGAAAACAGCCCGATAGATATTCTTCGATGAACGGAATGCGTCGCAACAATGTCCCAACAGCGCCATAAAGCTTGTACCAAAAAAGCTTCTTATTTCTGCCATCTCTTATTCGAACCCCGGTTCTCTATTCCCCATTTTTCTTACAAAAAAAATCACTTCTGACCGATTGTTAGTTGTCAATTGTTAACCCTCGCCCGAAAAAATAATTGGGGGAACAAAATAAAACAGCGATAAAAAAGTTTATATAAGGTCGGGTTGATTAAAAGTCCTATATCCAAATTAAAAATGTTTCCCATTTTGTATGAAAACTATTAAAGGTACGTGGCTGCACTTGTTACAGTTAGTCGTACTAATTTTAATAACAACTGTAAGCTCTGCCCAATTAAAAGCAGATTTTACTGCTACTCCGGTCACGGGTTGCCCGCCCATGGTAGTAAGTTTCAAGGACAGTTCTGCAGGTAATCCGCTTACCTGGAAATGGGATTTAGGCAACGGAACCATATCTTTCCTTCAAAACCCGATTGCAACTTATTTCACTCCCGGAACCTATGACGTTAAGCTGTTAGTTACTAACGCGTTTGGAAAAGACTCTATCGCAAAAACTCAATTTGTTGTTGTCAATGCCTTACCTGTCGCGTTGTTTAGTGCGTCAGATTCTACGGGATGTTTTCCTTTAAAAGTTCAATTCCAGGATAATAGTCTTCCCGGTTCCGGCACTCTTGAAAAATGGCAATGGGATTTTGGCGATGGCACACTTTCACAGGAGAGAAACCCTTCGCATACGTATACAAGCCCCGGAACTTTTACTGTCATTTTGCGCATTTCTAACAGTAATGGCTGTTCTGGTGTTATTACGAAAACTTCGTTGATAAAGATCAGTGATGGAGTAAAGGCTGGTTTTAACTTTGTCTCTGCCGCAGGATGTGAAACGCCTGCTCCTGTAACTTTTTCCAATGAAACTGTCGGTACGGGTTCCATCAATTATTTATGGGATTTTGGTAATGGTAAAACCTCGACGCAAGTAAATCCAACAAATACTTACAATGGGGGTGTCTATACCGTAAAATTAATCGCGACCAATAGTTCTGGTTGTTCCGATACCATTGTTAAACCAAACGCGATAAATATTGCTACTATAAAAGCCGGCTTCGTTAGCGATGATAAAGTTTGTGCGGCAAGTAACCTTGTTTTGACAAACACTTCCACGCCATCTTCCTATACAAGCATGAAATGGGATTTTGGAGACGGCGGCACTTCAACTCAAACAAACCCCGGCAGAATTTATGCTAACGCCGGAACTTATAAGATAAGGCTGATCGCCTTTTTTGGTGCGTGCAGCGACACGGCAGAAAAAA
Source organism: Segetibacter sp. (assembly GCA_025963675.1). GTDB lineage: Bacteria > Bacteroidota > Bacteroidia > Chitinophagales > Chitinophagaceae > Segetibacter. The sequence continues at coordinate 13,650 of JAOQAJ010000257.1, read as the reverse complement.
CCATAACTGTTCTTGCTCAACCAACCGCCGCTTTCACCGGTTCAAATACATCAGGCTGTGCCGGTCCTTTGAATGTTTCTTTCCACGATGCTTCAATAAATGCTGTGTCTTATCAATGGGCCTTCGGAGATGGCGCTACTTCGAATCTGCAAAATCCTACACACTCTTATACATCTCCGGGCAGTTACAAGGTCAGTTTAACTGTTACAAGTTCCCTCGGATGTACCAATACTGCAGTAAAAGACAATTTTGTAAAATTCGCTCCGCTAAAAATTACATCTATAGAAAATTTGGGTGTAAAAGGTTGTCTTCCTGTTACAGTTTCTCCAGTTGCCGTTATTGCCGGGGATTCGCTGGTTGGAAGCTATTTCTGGGACTTCGGAGATGGATCTGTCTCAACAAGTGCTACTCCCTCTCATACCTATACTACTCCTGGAATTTACGATGTTAAGTTGATTGTTACTGCTGGCACGGGTTGTAGTGATACCCTGATTTTGAAAGAGGCTGTAAAAGCAGGAAACAGACCAGTGACCAAATTTGATGCTGATCCAAGAGAAGTTTGCGCTTTACTGCCGGTTAATTTTTCAGATCTTTCTACTGGTGCAAAGGTGGACCAATGGCTGTGGTACTTTGGTGATGGCGGAACTTCCACTTTCCAAAACCCTATCTACACTTATAATGATACCGGGCATTTCACTGTAACGCTAATTACTGCAAGCTTTGGATGTTCTGATACTTTGAAAATTGAGAAGTTCATTTATGTGAAGCCTCCTATAGCTAAGTTTGACACTTCTTACCTATGTAGCGACCCGCTAAAAAGAGATTTTATTGATCAATCAGTAGATGCTAAAACGTGGGAGTGGAACTTTGGAGACGGGTCGACCTCGACGTCGCAGAATCCTTCTCATACTTATTCAGCTCCTGGTGTTTACGCTGTTATGTTAACTGTCACCAACGACCAGTGCCGGCACGCAATGAAAAAGGATGTGGTTGTAATAAAAGAACGCGGAACATTGGTTGTCAGTGATAGCATCAGTTGTTTGAATACCAACATTACTTTCACGGTCAAAAATATAGATGAGAAGAATATCTCTAATTATAACTGGTATTTTAACGGATTGCAGGGCAACGTTGTGGTTACTGTAAATAACCCGTTAACCTGGGCCTTTAACGAACCGGGGGTACGTAATGCGACAGTTATTTTGCAGGACTTACTGGGATGTAATGACACTATAAATGCATTAATACCCATAACATCTTATGGTCCCAAAGCTTCGTTTGTAAGCCTTGTGCCAAACACCTGCTATGGCAATACGATCAATTTTTCCGATTCTTCTAAATCTGATGGTATTCACCCAATTACAGAATATTTATGGGATTATGGAGAAAACGGCTCAAAAAGTTATGCCGCTGGTCCTTTTTCTCATGACTATGCTGCCCTTGGAACTTACGACATAAAGTTGGTTGTTACCGATAGTTATGGTTGTAAAGATAGTTTGACAAGGCCCGGCTATGTTAGTATCACCAACCCAGCAGCAAAGTTTACTGCTTCAGACACCGCGTTTTGTCCTTCTTTGCCAATAACATTCACTAATACGTCACAAGGTGCAAATGCTACTTACAAGTGGAGCTTTGGAGATGGTACAACTTCATCAACTTATTCTCCGGTTCATGCTTTCGTCAATCCCGGATCTTACAAAGTAACAATGGTAATGGTGGATGTAAACGGATGTACAGCTTCCGACTCCACCACAGTAAGCGTCTACAGTGCTAAAGCAGATTTTGTTATGAGTGACTCATTTTCTACCTGTCCTCCTCTTGTTGTAAACATTACAAATAAATCGAGCAATTATATTGATTTGAATTGGGATTTTGGTGATGGCGGAAATTCTCAGCTGACAGACCCTTCTCACATTTATACTTATCCCGGCAACTATACTGTAAAGGTTAAGGTCACGAACAAGGGTGGATGTGTGGATGAACTGACGAAGAAGGTATCGATTGAAGGCCCGACAGGTTCCTTTGATTATTTGCCTAAAGAAGCCTGTAACCCCGGAAAGGTAGATTATAGCATCACAGCTATAAACACTGAAAGCTACGTATGGGATTTTAATGATGGCAATACAATATTTTCTGTCAACCCAACTATTTCGCATACCTATATTAACTCAGGACATTACGTGCCGAAAGTGATTTTGAAAGATGGTTTTGGCTGCCAGGTACCGGTACAAGGATTAGATACAGTAAAGATCTATTCAATCAGCACGAATATTTTAAGCGATACGAAAATGGTTTGCGATAGTGGGATCGTAGCCTTTAGGGACTCTTCTGCTTCAAATGATGTAGTTAAAAGTTTTTTATGGAGTTTTGGTGACGGAACCACTTCAACAGAAAGAAACCCCACTCATAACTTTGCAGACACCGGTCATTATTCTATTAAGTTAGTTGCCACCACGGCGTTCGGTTGTCAGGACTCAACTGTTTCAGTCAATTATGTGAGAGTTGTACACTCGCCGGCAATAAAAATTTTAGGAGACACATCCGCTTGCGAACCGGCTCAAATCAAATTTTCAGGTGCTTTTGCAAGAATAGATACTTCTGCTATTACCTGGGCATGGGATTTTGGAAATGGAGTTGTATCTGACAAGCAACAGCCAGACACCCTGTTGTCGGGTAATAGTGGTTCATACCACGTTACCTTAAAAGCGACAAATTCTGATGGATGTGTTGGTGTGGTTAGCAGAACCGCAGTTATCCATCCTGTACCTGTTGTCGATGCCGGACCAAACGTTGGAATTTGTAGATTTGATACTTATACATTGACTGCTTCCGGTGCTGATAATTATACCTGGCGGGCAAATTCAACACTGAGTTGTGCTAACTGTGCAACCCCGGTTGTAAAGCCCGATAGCCTAATGACTTACTATGTTACAGGAAAAACGGTTTTCGGATGTTCTGGCGATGACTCCGTTACAGTAAAAGTGCAACAGCCATTTAAGATGGCAGTTGCCAAAGCTGATACGGTTTGTAAAGGTGAAACGATTACGCTGAATGCGGATGGTGCAGATCAATATCAATGGACTCCGTCAGTTTGGATTAATAATTCAAACATTTCGTCCCCTATTGCCAGGCCTGACACGACGGTTACCTTCCAGGTTATCGGGCAGGATAGCAGTGGATGCTTTAAGGATACAGCTAATATTCTGATAAAAGTATTTCCAACTCCTTCCATTGACATAACCAATGGCGATAATGTGAATCTGCAGGCTGGAGGTACGGTAAAACTGACGACAAAAAGTTCTCCTGACGTTATAACCTGGAAGTGGCTTCCTGCTCAATGGCTCAGTTGCGGATCGTGTGCTGAACCTGTGGCAGCTCCAAAAGATCGTGTTACATATAGTGTTATAGCTACCAATGAAGGTAACTGTACTGCAACAGACAAGGTTAATGTAAACATACTTTGCAACGATGCGAATGTGTATTTGCCTAATACGTTCTCCCCTAATGCAGATGGCGTAAACGACGTTTTCTACACCAGAGGCAGGGGCTTATTTAATATTGCTTCTTTTAAAGTCTTTAACCGCTGGGGGCAGATCGTCTTTCAAAGGAAAGACGGAACTGCTAATAATCCTTCGGATGGCTGGGACGGTACCTTAAACGGGCTGCCTCTTCAGCCTGATGTATATGTATACCTGGTTGAGGTGGTCTGCTATAACGGTACAATATTTCCTTTTAAAGGCAATGTTTCCTTAATCAGGTAAAAGAGTAGGATATTTATGGTACCGGCATTGGATTATAGGGGAGGCATCGTTGCGTCGCAATCACTTCATCTGTACAACCTTTGGCATCACTTATTCATTTCCAATAGTTTAAAAAATCTTATCTCCGTTAATTAGTAACCTTAGTATATTTAGCCCGGCCTGTTAAGAAAGGCCGGGTTTTTTATTCAGGCTAAATTGTTTTTATATTCAAAATATCCGTTTCTGAGGAGGTGTTTTTTTCTCCTCTTCACACTTTCTTGCTCGTTAGCAAAAGGTCAGCTTGTGGCTGATTTTACCACCGACATTCGACAGGAATGTGCTCCATTTGTAGTTCGAAGTTTTACAGATCGTTCAACTGGCAAACCTGTTAGCTGGCTTTGGGATTTTGGCAATGGCAATACGAGCAGGCAACAAAACCCGGGTACAACTTATTTCAACCCTGGAAGCTATACCGTTAAACTGATTATAGAAGACGCAACAGGAAAGAAGGATTCAATTATCAAAAATAATTTTATAGTTGTAAATAAAAGCCCGGTGGTCAATTTTGCCGCCAGCAGCACTGCCGGATGCCTTCCTTTTAAAGTGTTGTTTACTGATCAAAGTACCGCTGGTTCCGGTTCTATCGCTACCTATGAATGGGATTTTGGAGATGGTACTACGTCAAAAGAACAGTCGCCATCTCATACCTATAATGTACCGGGGGATTTTACAATTACCCATAAAGTAACCAATTCCCTTGGTTGTATGTCTGTGCAGACAGCGAAGGGATTTATTCATGTCAATCAACTGCCCGACGCAGATTTTACGTCTGGTTCAGCTGCCAGTTGTAACCCGCCAGCAGTTGTACATTTCCTTAATACAACTTCCGGTGGTCCTGTTACAAACATCACCTGGAATTTTGGAGATGGCTCTACTTCTAACGCACCTAACCCATCACATACCTACAACAGTGCGGGAACCTACCAGGTAAGTTTAATCGTGAGGAACCAAAACGGATGTGTTGACACAGTAACTAAACCTACCGTAATTGGTTCAGTTACCCCTGATTTTACCCACCCCGATATTGTTTGCCAGGGCGCTGCAACTAATTTTATTAATACATCTGCCCCAGCTACCGCATCTGCCTTTTGGGATTTTGGTGACAATACAACGTCAACTGATATTAGTCCTGTTAAGAGGTTCGCTAATGCAGGAACGTTTACTGTTAAACTGGTAAATAATTTTGGCGCTTGCCTGGATTCTGTAACAAAAACAATAACGGTTATACCTAAACCCAACGCCGATTTTTCATTTATGGCGCCGCCTGTAACTTGCAAGCTTCCTGTAGACGTTACATTTACAGCTAACGCCCCCGGTGCAATTTCCTATTTTTGGGATTTTGGTGATAGTAGTACTTCAACCACTCAAAATCCAATTCACACTTATACGAAATATGGTTCGTTTTCCCCGAAACTAGTGATATCGGCGGCAAATGGCTGCGTAGATAGCTTAATAAAGCCAAGTGCTATTACACTTGTCAGGGCTAAAATCCAGGGTTTTAATGATTTGCCTTATTCTGGTTGTGTTCCTCGTCAACAAACTTTTTCTGCTAACATAACTTCACCAGAGCCAGTAACTACTTATATGTGGAATTTTGGTGATGGCAATACTTCCACAGGTGTTAGTACGGTTTATAACTACACAAAAGAAGGTACCTACGACGTTTCATTAAAAATCACTACAACAAACGGCTGCACAGATACTTTTCTATTACGCCGAGCAATTGATGTCGGAAATCGCCCGGTCGCCAATTTCTCTGCTGAGCATCCGGTTTCTTGTGCTTATCAAAGCGTTCAATTTACCAATCTTTCCACCGGGACTATTACCAGTACACGATGGCAGTTTGGTGACGGAACATTTTCTGCAATTAAAGACCCTTTACATCATTATACGGATACCGGTTTTTTTACGGTTAGTTTAATTATCAGTAATCGCTCCTGCTATGACACAGCTACCAAAAAAGATTACATATACATCAAACCACCGATCGCGAATTTTGCAGTGAATTATAATTGTGAAACTCCGCTGGTTCGCAATTTTCAAAACAGGTCTATTCTTGCACAAACAAATGAATGGTCATTTGGAGACGGATCCACTTCCAGTGAGATTAATCCAGTTCATACTTATGCAGCTCCGGGTATTTATTATGTGCATTTACATGTGACTAATAGTGATTGTTATGATGATTTTACCGACACCATACAGGTCGTAGATGAACGTCCTGACTTCATCGTAGATACAAATTTTATTTGCAGAAATAATGCAACTGTATTTACTGCAATTAACGTTAACGCCCAGAATATCGCCACTTACACCTGGAACTTTGCCGACTACTCAACCCTTCATACCGGTACCACACCATCCGTAAGCCATAACTATTACAGACCGGGACTCTATAGCCCAACCTTAACCACAACGGACATTTTAGGTTGCACCAAAACGGTGGAACATCCATCAAGTATAACAATATATGGACCTATAGCAGATTTTGTTAACCCCGTTGGCGCTTGTTTAAATACACAAGTTAATTTTACTGATCAGAGCAAACAGACTTCAAATCATCCCATTACTTCCTGGATCCTTAACTATGGGGATGGTAAGGTTGATAGTACTACCACTGCACCGGCCTTTACACATTCATTTACCATTCCCAAAACGTTTAATGTTTTTTTAGTTGCAACGGATAGTTACGGTTGCAAGGATACTTTATTTAAGCCTAATGCTATTAGCATTACAGATCCGAAGGCTTCTTTTTCAGCGGGAGACTCAGTTTCCTGCAATAATTCAACGGTTAATTTCATTAATCAATCTTCGGGGCTCGATCTAAGTTATGTATGGGATTTTGGTGACGGTTTATCAGAAACAACTACTAATCCTGCTCATATGTTCACCACTGAGGGCACCTACCCGGTATCTTTATCGGTCAAGGACCTGTATGGTTGTACTGATACAATTAGAAAGCAAAGCGGCGTTATTATTGCCAATGCAAAAGCATCTTTCACTTTAAGCGATTCTGTTATTTCGTGCCCACCAGCGCAAATTGATTTTCTTAACAGTTCAACCTTTTCAACTTCAGTCAAATGGGATTTTGACGATGGAAATTTTTCTGACCTCGTAAATCCTTCCCACTATTTTTTAGAAGCACGCACTTTCAATATTAAATTAACTGCTTACGGTCATGGCGGTTGCGTTGACTCGACCACGAAAGCTGTTGTTGTAAAAGGGCCAAGTGGAAGTTTTACATACAACCCTGTTTTAAAATGTGTGCCTGCTGCAATAGACTTTATAGCCAAGGCTACACGAAGCAATAATAGTTTTACCTGGGATTTTGGCGATGGTACGCTTATTACCACAGATGTACCTTCCATATCTCATACCTATACTTCGCCAGGCCGGTTTCTTCCCAGGTTGTTATTAATAGACACTACGCTTAACTGCAAAGTTTCCGTTTTTGGAACCGATACAATTACTGTTACAGGCGCCTTAAGTTATATTAAAACTAATAAGAGCATTTTTTGTGATAGTGCCCGCTTTCAATTTTTCGATTCTTCGATTGTAAAGTTCGATGCTATTGCTACTCATTTGTGGTCCTTCGGGGATGGAGCAACGTCTAATCAACCGAATCCATTTCACAATTATTCTGCTCCTGGCATGTATCCGGTTCGTCTGGTTGTAAAAACAATCGGTGGTTGTACAGATTCATCAGATGTAAGTGTTACCAAAATTGTAGAAAGTCCACAACTGGAAGTTACCGGCCCGGCTGCTATCTGCCTTAATCAATCAGCCCTTTTTACCGCTTCGGCCCGCGACACTTCAGCAATTAAATGGAATTGGGATTTTGGCAATGCAAATACCTTTACAATATCTGCTCCGCCTGCCCAGACTTACACTTCGGCAGGAGACTATTCGACCAATATTTCTGTGACAAATTCTTCAGGATGCGTTACTTCCAAAACGATCAAATTAACCGTTCATTCGCTACCTGATGTAAATGCAGGTCAGGATTCTGTTATCTGTCTCGGTAAGACAGTCACTTTGCATGCTGCCGGCGCTGATACTTATTTATGGCAAAATAGTCCTTCTCTCAGCTGCACTACGTGCGTCAGTCCTGTGGCATCACCGGTTGATACTTCCGTTTACTATTTTGTAACCGGCACAAATGCCACCACATCTTGTCGTCAAACTGATTCCGTTAGGGTAAACGTAGTTAAGCCTTTTAAAATTAACAGTTTGGTCAGCGATACTATATGCGTTGGGGAGACGGTAAAGTTGTTCACTACGGGCGCCGATTACTACAGGTGGTCACCGCCGGCAGGTCTGAGTGATTCTAATATTCCAGACCCCATTGCGTCCCCGGCAGCTTCTACGGTATATACTGTTACGGGTCATGATTTTCACAATTGTTTTGCCGATACGGTAAGTGTTCCGATAACGGTTTACCCAATTCCCGTATTCGATATTATTGAAGATAACATGACTATTTCCGTTGGTACCAGTGTGACGATTAAAACAAAAAGTTCCGGCGACGTAACAAACTGGCAGTGGTTTCCAACTACAGGTTTAAGTTGTAGTACTTGCCAGGAACCTTCATCAACTCCATCGAATACTATCGTATATAAAGCTTTTGTCACCAATGCCGGCGGTTGCAGGGCAGAAGACAGGATAACTATAAATGTGTTTTGTAGTAACGGGAATTTTTTTATTCCTAACACTTTTTCCCCAAATAACGATGGAAGTAATGACATTTTCTTTCCACGCGGCAGAGGTATAGCCGGGGTTAAACGACTGCAGGTTTTTAATAGGTGGGGCAATCTTGTATTTCAAAAATCAAATTTTTCAGTTAATGATAGTAATGCTGGTTGGGACGGTACTTTTAACGGCAAACCTTTAGCTCCCGACGTTTTTGTATACCAGATTGAAGTTATTTGCGAAACAGGGCAGATCTTTTCTTTTAAGGGGGATATCTCGCTGATAAGATAAAGTCGGTAAATTAATATGCAATTTAATTTGCAGTAGCTGCGTCTTACTTAAAACACCTGTCGTGTTCCTTTTCGAAGTAAATTTAGAAGAATGGAAATAAGTAGGCAAGTAAGGCTAATTCGAAAATTCGATTTGTAAAGATCTTGTACCATCAAAAGTGATATCCGTTTCTGTTATCTTTACAAATTTTAATGTGGAGCGTTTTTATTTAGGCGAATCGTTGTCATCAATATTATATATCCAATTGAAGAGAGTTGCTCTTTTACTCTGCCTTCTGTTTTACGGAGTAGCAAAGGGTCAGGTTGCAGATTTTACCACAGAAACACCCAAAGGTTGCGCTCCTTTAGTTATTCGTAAATTTACAAATCTCAGTACAGGTAACATTGTTAAATACTTTTGGGATTTTGGCAATGGAAATACCAGCACGATACAAAGTCCCGGAACAATTTATTTTGATCCCGGCAGCTATACAGTTAAGCTTGTAGTGGAAGATGCAACAGGACGTAAAGATTCGATGGTTAAAAGGAATTTTATCATTGTAAATAAAATTCCTGACGTTGATTTTACTTCAAGCAGTAATTCAGGCTGTGTTCCTTTTACAGTTAAGTTTACTGATAAAAGTGGAGGCGGCTCTGGTACAATTAGAAACTGGGAATGGGATTTTGGCGACGGAACGACTTCGACAGAACAATCTCCCAGCCATACCTTTTCTGCCGGTGGAGACTATAGTATTACCCTTAAAGCTTCTGATGATATTGGTTGTAGCGAGATTGAAAGCAAAAGTTCTTTGATTCACGTTATTCAGTTTCCTAAAGCAAGCTTTGTTGCGAGTACTGAAAAAAAATGTTTTCCGCCAACAGGGGTAACTTTTACAAATACATCTTCAGGTGAAGCAATTACTTTATCCCACTGGGATTTTGGAGATGGAGCAACTTCTTCATCAACCAACGCTTCACACGTTTACACAAACGCTGGAACTTACCGGGTTAAGCTTACTATAACAAATCAAAACGGTTGTGTAGATTTCATTACGAAAACAATTGTTATTGAAGCTGCGACAACTACTTTTACCTTCCCGGATAGAATATGCCTGGGCAGCAATACTCTTTTTGTAAATACATCATCGCCTACCCCGGTATCTGTTTTATGGGACTTTGGCGATAAGACGACTTCGACCGCGCTAAGTCCGACAAAAAGGTTTGCAACTGCCGGTACTTTTATTGTTAAGTTGGTAAATGATTTTGGTACCTGTAAAGATTCTATTACAAAAAGTATCACTGTCTTACCAAAGCCTACCGCGAATTTTTCTTTTGTAGCGCCACCCGCGACTTGTAAACTCCCTGTTAATGTAGCTTTTACCTCGCAATCTTCCGGAGCCGCAGCTTACGTTTGGGATTTCGGAGACAACACCAGTTCTACGATTACTAATCCCACCCATTCATACACATCTTACGGTAACTACGGAACCAAGTTAGTAGTTAGGGACGTAAATGGGTGTGCAGACAGTATTACCAGGCCAAGTGTGGTATCTATTGTTCGTGCAAGAGTAGATGGTATAAATGGATTACCTTTTAAGGGTTGCGCTCCGCGTCAACAAACGTTTACTGCCAGAGTAACTTCTCCTGAACCCGTTGTGGCGTATTTATGGGATTTAGGTGATGGTGCCACATCGACTAGTGCTTCCCCTACGCATCTATATGCTAATGAAGGCAATTACACTATTTCGTTAAACATTACTACAACGAATGGTTGTACGGATAATTTTGTTTTACCTGCCGGTATAAGTATAACCACCAGGCCGAAAGCAGCGTTCAGCGGCGCTCCTCGGGTTGCATGTGCAGCAGATACAATACAATTTACAGATTTATCGATAGGGACAATCGATAGCAGAAAATGGGACTTTGGTGATAGAGTAACTTCCACTTCAACAAACAGTTCGCATCGTTATTCGGATACGGGTTTTTTCACCGTTAAGCTAATTGTGGGGAATGCATCTTGTTTTGACACAGCCAGTATAAAGGATTATATCTACATTAATCCGCCAGCTGCAAAGTTTACCACAGAGAAGGATTGTACTTCGCCTTTGCAACGGAAGTTTGTAAACAAGTCGGTTTTAGCACAGACCAGTAAATGGACTTTTGGAGATGGTGGAGAATCGACTGAAGCTAATCCGGTTCATACGTACTCCTCACCAGGAACTTATATTGTTCATTTACATGTAACAAATTCCGGTTGTTATGATGACTTTACCGATACCATAAAAATAGTTAATGAGATCGCGGATTTTACATCAAAACAAGAGGGACCTTGCAAAAATAATACTACTGAATTTAAAGTCACAAACATCAACCCTCAAAATATCTCGCGTTTTACCTGGGACTTTGGTGACGGTTCGGCAATTCTAACCACAACCTTTTCAATTCTAAATTATAATTATCCCAAAGCCGGGACATTTACCCCTGTCTTAACGGTCATTGACATAGTGGGATGTACAAGACAAATATCTCATCCCGGCAGTATTACTGTTTATGGACCAAAGGCTAATTTTGAAAACCCAACAGGAAACTGTCTAAACAGAGAAATAACTTTCAAAGACCTTAGTTTGCCTTCTGACAATCATCCAATTTCTTCGTGGACGTTTAATTACGGAGACGGTAAAATAGATACCACTACATCTCCAATTTTTGCTCATTCGTATAGTATACCTAAAAAGTACAATTTATCTCTGATCGTTAAAGACTCCTATGGGTGTACGGATACTCTTTCTAAGTCTAACGCAATAACTATTACGAATACTAAAGCGGCTTTTTCTTTAAGTGATTCGATTTTTTGTAATAACACTAATATTAATTTTATAAATCAATCTACCGGTAATAATTTAAGTTACGTATGGAGTTTTGGCGATGGCACTACTGCTGTAAAAGACTCGCCTTCCCATATATTTCCATCTGAAGGTGTTTACTCTGTTTCACTGGTTGTTAAAGACACATCAGGTTGCGTTGACTCAATTAATAGAGTAAATGTTGTAACTATAGCTGATACCCATGCTTCATTCTCGGTAAACGATTCTGTTATATCTTGTCCACCTGCACAAATCAATTTTAAAAATAACTCAACATTTTTTGCTTCTGTAAAATGGAATTTTGATGATGGAAACTTCTCGAGTCTTGCAAGTCCCTTACACTATTTTCTGGCTGCACGTACCTATCGTGTAAAAATGATTGTTTACGGGCACGGATCATGCGCTGATTCTACAGTAAAAGATATTATTGTTAAGGGGCCAAGTGGTTCGTTTAATTATAATCCTATTTTTAAATGTGCTCCGGTTACTGTAAATTTTACCCAGGATGCAAGTGATTACAACAAAAGTTTTACGTGGGATTTTGGTGATGGAACTACTACAACTTCACCTGAGTCTACCGTTTCTCATGTGTACAACGAACCGGGCAAATATCTTCCGAAATTATTTTTGACGGATACATCTTTAAACTGTGAAGTGGCGATATTAGGCAGAGATACCATTACGACTTCTGCAGCTAACAGTTACATTAGGAGCCATAAAACCTTATTCTGTGATAGCACACAGTTACAATTCTTCGATTCGTCAGTCCTGCAAAATGATACAATTGCTTCTTATTTATGGAAGTTTGGGGACGGAGCCACATCTTCTGCAGGAAATCCGATTCATAAATACATCAGTTCAGGTGTTTATCCGGTTCAGTTATCAATTACAACTAAGGGCGGTTGTGTTGACTCTTCTTTACAGCGTTTTGTGAAGGTTGTCAATAGTCCTGTGGTGGATGTTACAGGTCCTTCCGCAGCTTGCGCAAATGAACAGATAACTTTTTTAGGGAAGGTTCAACCCGACACCTCGGCAATAAGGTGGAATTGGGATTTTAGTAATGGAAATGCTTATGTAGGCCCGTCGCCACCTACACAGAGGTATGCTATAGCTGGTAACTATACGATTTATGCAACCGTTACAAATTCATCAGGTTGTGTAAAAACAGACTCAACAAATATTCTCGTAAACGGTTTGCCGGATTTGGATGCAGGCATTGACTCTGTTATCTGTCGTGGTGAAAAGATTACACTTCAGGCCAGTGGTGCCGATAGTTATTTATGGGCTGATAACCTTTCTTTAAGCTGTACTTCTTGTTCGGGTCCGGTAGCTTCACCGACTGATACTGCAGTTTACTATTTTGTAACCGGAACCACTTCAACTACGGGATGCAAGGCAGTTGATTCAGTGAAAATTAAGGTGGTTCAACCTTTTGAATTAGCGGGTATGATAACAGATACTTTATGTGAAGGAGAATCTGTTAGGTTACAATTGTCTGGGGCTGATAAATACACCTGGTCCCCTGCTGCCGGGCTCAGTAACCCAAATATTCCTAACCCTGTTGCAAGCCCCGTAACAACCACATTATATACTATTACCGGAAGTGATTACCGTAATTGTTTTACTGATATCGCTGAAGTGCCAATAACTGTTTATCCAATACCAGTGTTTGATATATTGGAGGAAAGTATAACAATACCTGTTGGCAACAGCGTTACGATTAAAACGAAAAGTTCGGCAGATATCACCAATTGGCGCTGGTTCCCGACAACAGGTCTTAGTTGTATTGGGTGTGCCGAACCTGTAGCAACTCCAACAAACAATATCGTGTTTAAGGCTTTTGTTACAAATGATGGAGGTTGCCGATCAGAAGACCAGGTGACTGTAAATGTGTTTTGTAATAACGGTAATATTTTTATTCCAAATACCTTCTCACCTAATAACGACGGAAGTAATGACGTTTTTTATCCACGGGGAAAGGGTATAGCCGGAATTAAGAGTTTGCAGATTTTCAATCGTGCGGGCAAT
>JAOQAJ010000135.1 GCA_025963675.1 Segetibacter sp. | reverse complement strand
TGCATAATACTTTAACCATAAATGGTCAGCACCAACGTGTTACTGGTCATGCTGCTATAACCGGTTCTTCGGCAAATCCCGCTTTTATGAATGCCGTCACTGATATATCTGAAATTTACCAAGGTTCAGTGGCGAAAGCCGTTCGTGGAATAGGTATCGTTGATAAGAAATATGTAGTCGTTCGTGATGAGATAGAAACCCTTCCTGCCGAAACAACATTACGTTGGACGATGTTGACACCGGCCGACGTAAAAATTACGGGAACGAATTCAGCAGAACTGACAAAAGGTGGTAAAAAGCTGCTTTTAAAAGTAATGGAGCCTGCAACGGTTACAATGAAAACATGGTCTACTGATCCACCTCATGATTATGATGCGCCTAATCCAGGAACTACTTTGGTGGGCTTTGAAGTGAAACTCCCTTCCAATTCCAAAAACACCATTTTGGTGGCTCTTGTTCCCGAAGGCAACGAAAAAAAAGTAATTCAAAAGATACAGACCTTAGAAAATTGGAGTAAAAATGAAAATAAGAATAAATAGTTTTGTGACCGGTCATTAGTCCTAATAATCAACTTTTGTTGCGTCGCACTCTTGTACTGGTTATTTTTATTCGGCTTCTTCAGCCACAACTTTTCGACCATTTAAAAACATCTTTTAAAAACTGTCAACAAAATAGCAAGTGGATCTTAAAAAACAAGCAGCCCAAAAGGCAGCAACCTTAGTTGAAGATAAAACTACAGTCGGTGTAGGAGCAGGGTCAACCATTGCTTATTTAGTAGAGTTTTTAGAAAAAGCGATAAAAGATGGATTAGATCTAACATTTGTTACATCATCATTTTCAACGCTACAATTGTTGCAAACTAAAATGCTTAACATCAAAGCATCATCAGCCCTTAAAGAAATTGATATTTATTTTGATGGCTGCGATCAACTGGATAAACAATTAAATGCACTAAAAAGCGGTGGTGGTATTCATACTCATGAAAAGTTGTTGGCATCAATGGCAAAGCAGTTTGTTCTAATTGGTGATGAGGCTAAACTGGTAGACGATTTTGATTTAAAATATCCTGTCGTATTAGAAATACTGCCGCAGGCAGCGGCATTCGTTCCGGCAAAAGTCAATCAGCTTTTTGAAATTACACGATGGTTAATGCGGATGAATGATAAAAAAGATGGACCAGTAATAACTGAAAATGGGAATTATTTGATAGATGTATATTTTAAAAAGTGGCCCGATCTATCTTCAATCAACCCGGTATTAAAAAGCGTTTCAGGAATAGTTGAAACGTCACTTTTTTATAACATGGCAAACAAAGCGATTATTGCCGGAGAAGAAGGCGTTGTGGTTTTGGAGAAATGAATACGTGCGAATTAAGTTTATTCTTAAGATAAGGTAAAAGAGCAGATAATCTTTGTCTTAAAAAATGCGCTAGTTTTAAATATTATTAGAACAGCTTTTTTTGCTCCATAATTCATAAATTACCCACGAAAAGATGAAACGATTGCCTTACTTATTCTTATTCCTCTCTTTGTTATGCCTTGACTTTAGCAACGCCGACGGTAAGCCCAAATCTAAAAAAAAGTCACAGTCTTTATTTGATGGAAAGTCATTAACCGGCTGGCGAAAAGCCGAACGTGATACGCTTCCTGACCATGCGTGGGTCGTAAAAAATAAAGAGCTGAGTTTCGATCCTGCTCTCGGCCATGGCGGCGATATTGTAACGACAAAAACTTTCAAAGACTTCGATCTTTCTGTCGACTTCAAGGTATCAGAAGGCGGTAATAGTGGTATTAAATACCGTTTATTACCCAATACTTCTCTTGGTTGCGAGTTTCAATTAATTGATGATAGCAAGCACCCTGATGCCAAGCTCGGAATGAATGGCAATCGTAAGACCGGCGCATTGTACGATGTCTTAGCGCCAGATCCCAATAAGCCTTACAAACCAGCAGGAGAGTGGAATACGGCACGGATAGTTGTAAAGGGCGATAACGTAGAACATTGGTTAAACGGTACAAGAATTTTACAGTATACGAGAGGTAGCGAACAGTATAAGAAAGCAATCTCTGAAAGCAAATTCAAGAATACAAAAGGTTTTGCTGAAGCTACGACATCACCAATTTTACTTCAGGCTCACGGCGACAAAATCACATTTAGAAATATTAAAATAAAGGAACTTTAATCTTAAAAATTTGGATCATGAAAAATTCAAGAAGAAGGTTTATTAAAAATATTGCTGGCGGCTCTGCCGCTGTTGCAATAGGTGGCCTGGCATCTGGTTTTACTGCCAAGAGCTATAGAAATATAAAAGGCGCAAATGATCGCATTAGGGTAGCAGTTATTGGTGCCAACGGACGCGGTGCAGGCATGGCTGCAACCTTTGCCAAACAGGCAAACACTGAAGTGTTATACATATGTGATGTTGAAGAAAAAGCAAGGCAAAAAGGCATAGATGCAGTTAAGAAAACTGGTAAGGATGCGCCTAAAGGAGAAAATGACTTCAGAAAAGTGTTGCTCGACAAAAACGTTGACGCCACTTATATTGCCACTCCTGATCACTGGCATGCTCCTGCAACTATTTTAAGTTGCGCCGCTGGCAAGCACGTGTACTGTGAAAAGCCTTTGGCTCATAATCCACGCGAAGGAGAATTGTCTATAGCTGCGGCCAGAAAGTATAACAGGATCGTGCAAATGGGTACTCAACGCAGATCGTGGAAGCTATTGACTGAAGGTATAAACGAATTGAAAGGTGGTGCAATTGGTAAGGTTCACATGGCTAAAACATGGTATACCAATGCACGAAAGCCCATAGGAATGGGTAAAGAAACAGCTGTTATGCCGGGCCTCGATTATGAACTGTGGCAGGGACCTGCCCCCCGCATGCCTTACAAGGACAACTTAATTCATTACAACTGGCATTGGTTCTGGCATTGGGGAACTGGTGAAGCGTTGAATAATGGAACTCATGAAATTGACGTAGCACGTTGGGGTCTCGGAGTGGATTATCCACTTCGCGTAAATTCAACCGGCGGAAGATATTTTGCTAAAGATGATTGGCAAACACCCGACACGCAATTGATCACTTTTGATTGTCCTGAAGCAACTGTTGTTTGGGAAGGACGCAGCTGTAATAATTTCAAAACAGAAGGTCTTGATCGGGGTGTTTTGTTTTATGGCGACAAAGGTGTTATGCTTACAGGTCATGATGGTTATACTATTTATGACGAAAAAGGAAAAGTCTTAAAAGAAATTAAATCTAACGCGGTAATCGATGGCCGCAACACCTCCAGTCCTGGTGAAAGCCTTGATGCGGTGCATATTGCTAACTTTTTAGACAGTATCCGTTTATCGAAAGTTCCCAATGCTGACGTAGCAGTTGGTTTCAAAAGCACACTATGGATGCAGTTAGGAAACATAGCGCAACGCACCGGTCATACACTTAATATTGACCAGGCAAACGGCAAAGTGATTGGCGATAAAAAAGCAATGGAACTTTGGGGAAGAACTTACCAACCAGGTTGGGAACCGAAAGTGTAAGTTTAATTAAGATTTTTAGGTGACAGACAGTTTGTTTTCAATCAACATCGTTGTGTCACTCACTTGTACTAAATCTTTTTATGGCGGCAGTTAAAAAACGGCCTCCATTTTTATTTTAACCTTCTAACAGGGTTAGTACCTGTCGGTGTAATAAACAGTTACAATTATCCCTTAATACCCTCAAACGCAATCCTTTTTTTGCATCTGCACGTTATGACGATATTCGTTGGCAAATTAGCAAAAACAAAAGATGCGCGTGTGTCAATTTATTGGAACGGAAATATTACCACAAACGGAAATATCCCTGCAACACTTTCTTTTTATACAGCAGATATACCTACTACTTATACTGTACTAATAGAAGGAATTTTGGAGAACGGAGAATATGTACACCAAACGATTGCGATTGCAAGAACAAAACGAGAAGAGAATATTAAAAGCATGTATCTAAAGCAATACTCAATGGAAAATGCCAAATAAAGTTTCTACAAGTACAAGGGAGTGACACAACCATGTCAGATGAAAGGACAAATGCCGGTAACAAAAAAAGCTACAAGCCTCAAGCTTGTTCAACCACTCTTACAACTTTTCGGGTTCTATTTCGATCACAGGTGACATAGAGAAATTTGAAATAGCAAACTGGTAACGGCAACCAGCAACTTGTCTCCTTACTTCAAAACCCCTAACGCCTTTTGTACAAAATCATCTGTTCGGTTCATTACCTCGTAATACCCTTCATATCTCCACATCTGGCGGGCAACAAGAGCAGGAATTCTTTTTATAATATAGGCCTTATCTTTTGCTGTTGCTTTATTTAAATCGATAGAATCTCTTACCGCAAAGCTTTTTAGGGCATTCCATTCAGTTTCGCCAGCTTTAAATTTAGCCGCGAGCTCGGTGGTCTTTTTATATTGTTCGAATTGCTGTTTGTGTTCAATAAAGTAGGTATAAATAAAATTGCTGAGTGTTCCTTTTACAAACAGTTTCATTACGTCTTTACCCATACTAGCAGTATCAAATGGAACATAGATATCGGGTGTCACGGCTCCGCCACCATACACCACTCGTCCTTTCGGCGTTTTAAAAGCGGGGCCTGTTCTTTTGGTTGTATCACCTTTTAAGACTTCGCCGTTATGAAACCTTTGCATCACTTCTTCTTCGTACTTATCATAACCCTCAGCGTATGGCTTTTGAATATTTCTACCTAATGGAGTATAATAACGAGCGACAGTTAACCGCAATGCAGAGCCATCACTCAGCTCAAATTGCTCTTGCACAAGTCCTTTACCAAAACTTCGGCGACCAACTACTGTTGCTCTATCCCAATCCTGTAGTGCACCACCCAACACCTCACTGGCACTTGCAGATCCTTCGTCCAACAATAACACCAATGCACCTTCTTCGAACAAACCAGGCCGTTTGCTCCTGTATTCGTTTTTAGGCACGTGACTTCCCTGTGTGTATACAATCAGCTTGTTGTCATCTAAAAACTCATCTGCAATGTTCACTGCCTGGCTTAACAACCCCCCACCGTTTCCACGCAAATCGAGTATAAGCTTTTCCATTTTTTGCGCTTTCAATTTCTCAAGCGCCTGCATAAATTCCCGGTACGTAGTTTCAGAGAATTTGTTGATATGAATAAAGCCGGTAACAGGATTTATCATGTACGCTGCATCAACTGATGGTACAGCTATTGTACCCCTGTTAACTGTTATTGGCAGCAATTGACGATTACGCAGAATAGTCAGTTTTACAGGGCTTCCATTTTCTCCGCGCAATAGCTTCCTTATATCTTCAACCTGCAATTTTTTTCCCGCAATGGTAATACTGTCGTTTACTTTTATAAATTTATCTCCAACCAACAAGCCTGCTTTTGCCGAAGGTCCCCCCGGCAGCACGTTTATAACATTTACGGTATCATAAAACATTTGAAACTCTATACCAATACCGCTGAAATTTCCACGCAGATCCTCATTCACATAATCAATATCACTTGCAGCAATAAATACAGAATGTGGATCAAGTTGGTGAAGGAGGTTATTTATTGCACGATCGCCAATAGAGTCAACAGGAACCTTGTCAACATATCTTAACCTGATCAGGTCCAATACTTCCTGCATCGGACTTTTGTTGCTAATTGTAAAGAAATTTTTAACTCCCGAATTCTCACGCAGTTTGTATCCAACCACCATCCCAACGACCATAATTATAGAAAACAATAACGGAAGCCAAACATGCAATTTTTTATTAGCCATACTTTCAATCACTTAAATAGTTTGCGAATTTCACTATTTATGTCTAATAAAAGAGAAAGTTCTTTTACCTCATCCTCATTCCTTCTCCTTTAGGAGAAGGATGCCTCCTGTGCAGAGGCTTTATTAGAATTCATTTTCCCGAATTTTCACAA
>JAOQAJ010000239.1 GCA_025963675.1 Segetibacter sp. | reverse complement strand
AAGTGACAAAGGGCAAGCTTTATTCTTTGCGCTAATTTTTCATTGTATGCCATACCTTATTTTGTCTCAAGCAGGAGATTACAGATTACAGTCATCAAATACAGTAAGGGGAGGCTATGGAGATGGGACGTCTGCTCATCACGCGCAAAAAAAAAGCGGCAAAAATGCCGCCTTCATATCTTTTATACAGAAAAAACTATATAACCACCAATTCAAAAAATTCTTCCGGCTGCAAATATTTTTGAGCTAGCTCCTGAACTTCTTCAGCAGTGATTGCTTTAATTGTATTGATAGAATTATAAAAATATGATTCATCTAAACCGTTAAGAATATAGTTTTTCCAGCGGTTAATGATTTGGAAAGGGCCGTCAAGGTCTCCTAAAATACTTCCAATCATATAGTTTCTTACTAATAACAATTCTTCTTCGTCAACAGGTTCATCGCGAAGCAACTGCATTTCTTTGTATACTTCATTTATCGTTGCTTCGCAAACATCTCTGCCTGCCTCGGTGCTAACCAGCCACGCACTATCGGCAACATGATTTTGAAAATAGCTATGTATCCCATAGGTATAACCTTTGTCTTCGCGGATATTACTCATTAGCCTGGAGCCAAAAAAACCACCAAAAACATTGTTCAGAACCTGCGCTTTCATGAAGTCGGGATGGCGACGGTTTGGAAATGGGCGTGCAATACGAATAGCCCCCTGCACCCCATTTTGGTCATTTGTAATACGATGCTTCTTTTGGCTGATAGGTTTAACACTGAAAGACTTTTCAGGAAGTGTTTTTTTATTTAATGGCAAATGACCAAAAACGTTATTCAACTGTTGGAAAATATCAGGAGGTAAATTGCCCGCAACAAAAATGAGACATTTGCCGTTGACGTAATAGTCATTATAAAACTTCACTACCTGCTCGCGGGTAATCACTTCAAAGTCGGGAATAGAAGTATATCGTCCATAAGGATGATGGAAACCAAAAAGGTATTCATCAATAAATCGATTAGCAACAAAGTCGCATTTTTGCAAACTAACTTTTAACCGCTGTATTTGATTTTGTTTATAAATCGCCAGTTCCTCTTCGGGGAAAATTGAGTCTGTAATGAGCTCTTCAACCACCGGTAAAACCTGCTTCAAATGTTTATTAAGGCAATGAAGTGTGATGTTCGCAGTTTCATTATAACAATTGCGGTTCAGGTAAGCGCCGAAGTATTCAAAATGGTCATTTATCTCAAACGCCGTTCTTTTTGAAGTTCCGTTTTTCAACAGAAAATTCGTTGTACCGGCTACGATATTTTCATCTTCATACCAGTTTCCTGCATAAAAAACCAGTTCAATCATCGTGACATCCTGCGCTCCTGCATTTATGCTATACACCGGTATCCCATTATCTAATGTAAATTGTTCGCTTTGCTTTAGCTGCAAATTAAATTCTACAGCATCTTTTATTTCCGGAGCTATTTTTCTATTTAACATGAAATCTTACTATGAGTTCTTATGATTATAATTCAAATAAATTCTTTAGGTGCTCATTGTCGTCAAGCAGCCCGAAGAATGGTGAACACTTATAACGTAAACAGTATCGGAGGCGACACGATAAATAATTCTGTATTTTTTAAAAAGTATCTTGCGATAATTGTAAGAAGGTAATTCTGGAACTATTTTTCCTATTTCAGGATATCTTTCTAATTTTTCAGCAGCTATAAAATTTTTTTTCAATAAACTGTTTCGCATAAAAGACAGAACCCGAAAGAGATATATGCTGCAATACTATCAAGATCTGATAAGGCTGTAGAGTTCCCTATTATTTCAGCCATTTTATTAGCTTTTCTTTTGCCTCTTGTGTCGCAAAAAGATTCCCAGCTACAATGTCTTTTTCAGCCTTCTCAATCTTTTCAGGTATAACGATTCGTTCCGGCAGAACATCTATATCTTCAAACGCATCTTCCGGCATAGCTTTATCGATGCTAATAGTTTTTCTTTCGTCAACATTGAGTTTCTTTTACCAAATTTACCATTTAATTCTTACTGAAATACCGCATCGTGTTGCTGTTCGTTTCTTCAAATATTTGATTAGCCACCTCTTTTATATCCTCTACAGTGATCTCCCGGTAACGCTCCAGTTCAGTGTTCATCATTTCTGCATCACCCAACAGTTCGTACGTCGCTAGACTATTAGCACGATTCATAACCGTCATGTCTTCAAAGGCAATCATGCTTTCTGTCTTATTCTTCACCTTTTCTAACTCAGTAACATTTACCAGGTCCCCTTTTATTTTCTCTACTTCTTCCTGAACTGCTTTTTCGGCTTCCTCCATTTTTACACCTTTAACAAGCTTTCCTTCTATGGTAAGTAATCCCGTATCGACGCTTCCCATGTGGTGGCAGTCTATATTACTAAACACTTGTCGTTCTTTTACCAAAGCCTGGTACAACCGCGAAGAACCACCACCGCTAAGAATGTCGCTTAAAAGGTCTGCTGCATAATAGCCCTTTTCTAACCTTGAAGCCATATGCCATGTTTTAAAAAATGCATCTAAAGGCACATTGGCTTCGACGTCTAAAAATCTCGCTTCAGACTGCTTCGGCTCATGCGGCAGGTTTCGCACATACTTTTCTCCCATTGGTATTGGCCCAAACCATTTTTCTGCCAGGCGCTTTACTTCATCAAGCTTTACATGTCCCGAGACCACCAGTATTGCATTAACCGGACGATAGTGTTTGAAAAAAAACTCTTTAACATCAGCAAGTTTTGCGTTTTCAATATGGCTTAACTCTTTGCCAATAGTCATCCAACGGTATGGGTGCTGTTGGTAAGATAACTCCCTTAGCTTATGCCATACATCACCATAAGGCTTATTGATATAATGTTCCTTAAATTCTTCGCAAACCACTTTTCGTTGTACATCAAGGCTTTTTTCGCTAAAGGCAAGACTTAACATACGGTCGCTTTCAAGCCAGAAAGCTGTTTCGAGATTTTCCGCAGGTATTTGTATATAGTAGTTAGTGAGGTCGTTTGTTGTATAGGCGTTGTTTTCTCCGCCAGCCATCTGCAGTGGCTCATCGTACTCTTTGATGTTGATGCTGCCGCCAAACATAAGGTGCTCAAATAAATGGGCGAAGCCTGTTTTATCTGGATTTTCATCTCTTGCACCTACATCATACATTACATCTACTACTGCCATGGGGGTGCTGTGATCTTCATGCACAATTACCCGTAATCCATTATCCAAAACAAACCGATCATATTGTATCATACTCCGTGTAAAAAGGATGGCAAAATTAAACCAATTACTTTTATAGGCGTTCTTAATTTTTTCTCTAAAGAAAGAGAGGTCTTTATCTTTACTGAAAAGGAAATGTAGATGGAAGTTTTTCGAAAATTAAGAAAAAGGGATAAAAAGCCCGGATGTCAGCAGTCAGTGACAATTGGCAAAAGCTGAAAACAGGTAAGAATCCGTTAACGGGCGCGTGAGTAAGCAAACAGAATTACAGTTAGAAGAATTAGCCCTTATAAATCTTTATCTAAAAAGCTTTTTACTTTAAGCATAACGATCGAAAGCTCTCCCTTTCTTACGATTAAGATTTTCAATTTCGACCCTACCTCCTGAAGCATATTTTTATAATTTTGAATATTGCCGGCCAACGTAGTGTTGATACCTGCTATGATGTCTCCAGGCATCAGTCCGGCTTTTTCTGCAGGCGAACCCTCCAATACATCTTCAATTATAATTTGCCCGTCGACGTAATAAATCCCTAACCCGGTGTATGAATAATCAAATTTTTCATTGAAATGAGTGTTAGGCCGCAGGTGAATTTCCTTTTCTGCGTAATTGATGATGAGGTTGAAGCGACGAAGGAGGTCGTTTCCGATCAGGCCACCGAGCAGTGGATAAGCCGTAACATTAAATTCATCGTGAAAAACATGCGCCGGTACTTTTTTAAATTTGTACGGCCCAATTTTTATTTCCTTTACGGTCGTTAGCCGCATTGGTTTTTTGCCCCCGATACCTTCCGCCTGTGTTAGCAACATTTTTTTGTTCTTTACAAACACTGAACTGTCGTTCACGAAACTTTCAGACATCAACACGCATAAGCCGGCCCCGGAATCGAAATAAAAATTGCTGGAAATTTTTCGGTTATCCGTTATCTCGGAATTAAATACCGGGATCCCGGCAATGGTAGGCGTCAACTTAAGCCCCGATCGGGGATACTTGATCTTCCCCTGATTGTATATGTCGAGCATACTGTTGTCATAGTCGATCTTTACAATATAGCGGCTAAAAAAACTATATCCGATAATGCCATCGATTTTTACACCATATACGCTGGTAAGCAGTTCATAATCGTTTATGTGAAAATCGAGGTGTTCAATTGACAGGTTAGGAAGATGCAGCGTTTTGTCGGTTACGTAAATAACCTTTCTCATCATTGCAATTCCCCTTAGAGTTCGCTCCGTAGGGATCTTCGTTAGGTGAAAATATTCTACCACAGCAGAGTCGATCGAGATGCCGCCACTTCCGGTATCTAATATAAAATTTAAGGTATCAGGAAAATTCTCCAACCGCGCCTGAACGATTATTATTCCCCCTGACAAAGTAGTAAAAGGAAAGCGGGTTAGTAAAGTAGCTTTTGGGTCCTGCTCCTGGGCTTTAACTTTCGGAATAGTAAGGACAATAAATGCCAGGAGTAATAAAAACTTTAGGTAGCAGTTATAAAGATTTCTATTTAGCAATCGTTGTATCACTCACTTGTCTTTTAGTTGTCGTCCTCGCAACCCAATTTACAAACTAATTATTCTTTTCAGTCACGATTTTCAATTTAATTAGCTGTAATTTAAGAAACTATGATAAAACAAGTTAACCCAGGTCGAGGGTCAAGTTGTATTTTTGTCTTTCTTTAAAATATTGACATGCGTTTAGCGGATCTTTACCAAAAGGCTTTAAATTTTGAGTTTTTGTCTGTGCAAGAGGGAGTGTTTCTATTTGAAAATGCTCCAACTGCAGAATTAATGAATATAGGCGATCAGCTTCGAAAAATACAAGTTCCTCATGGAAAAGTCACCTGGATTATAGACCGTAATATGAATACAACCAACGTTTGTATTGCTAATTGCAAGTTTTGTAATTTTTACAGGATCCCCGGACATGAGCAGGCTTACATTACCGATATAGAAACTTACCGTCGTAAGATCGAAGAAACTTTTAGATATGGAGGCGAGCAGTTGTTACTGCAAGGTGGGCATCATCCCGATTTGGGTCTTCAATATTATGTTGACTTATTTCGCAAACTGAAGGAGATGTTTCCAGACCTTAAGCTTCATGCTTTAGGTCCCCCTGAAGTTGCTCACATAACCAAGCTCGAAAAAAGTACCCATCGGGAGGTGCTGATCGCATTGAAAGAAGCAGGAATGGATAGCCTGCCCGGACCTGGTGCAGAAATATTGGTTGACCGCGTTCGGCGATTAATCAGCAAGGGTAAATGCGGGTCGCAGGAATGGCTGGATATAATGGCAGAAGCTCACAAGCTAAATATTACCACGAGTGCTACTATGATGTTTGGACATGTCGAAACTGTAGAAGAAAGAATGGAACACCTGGTTAAACTGCGGGATGTGCAGGCGAAGAAGCCGGAACACGCCAAGGGATTCATCGCATTTATTCCCTGGACATTCCAGGATGTTGATACGTTGCTAACGCGCATAAGAGGAGTGCAGAACCTGACAACAGCCGACGAATATATAAGGATGATTGCTATTAGTCGCATCATGCTTCCCAATGTAAAAAATATTCAGGCAAGTTGGCTAACAGTAGGAAAACAGGTGGCTCAAATATGTCTTAACGCCGGGGCAAACGATTTTGGAAGTATTATGATCGAAGAAAATGTGGTAAGCGCTGCAGGGGCGCCGCACCGTTTTACAAGCAAAGGAATTCAGGAAGCGATAGTGGATGCCGGCTTTGAACCTCAACTTCGGAACCAGCAATATGAGTTTAGAAAAATGCCGGCGATGATGGAAGAGCAGCTAATAAATTATTGACGATTATTAAGGGCGTTTAGTCGCTGTTCCAGATGCGGCAACCTGAAAAAGCTGATTTCCTAAGATCACGTTTTTTTATACTATACTTTAAAGCGGAGATTTCAGCATCATTTTTGAAAAGCAGGCCGACTTACTCTCCGCCTGCCCGCGAGTAATATTAAAACATCATTTTTCCACCAATTTGAATAACTATTAATATCATAATAGCAATGCTCAGTTGGTTTTGAACTTTTTTTAATCTTGCTCTTTGACTGCTGGAGGTAAATTGTATATTGGTTGCATTGAAGTAAAGGAATTGCATAAAAGTCCAGTTCTTATTTTTATTCTTCACAAATAAGACGGTCTTAATTAGAAGTAACACAGCCGCGAGTATGTAAGTGTACTTTAGCAAAAGGAAAATAACAAAGTCTAACATAAGCGCTCAGTTTAGAGCAAGAAATCGCATAAGAGGAAATTAAATTTAGAAAATCTTTATAAAAAACAAAAATTAGAGCACAAGATTTTTCTCTAGTTCAATTTCCTACATTCCTAAACTGCTGGCTATATTAGTTAAATGACAACAAATACTCAGAGTTCACTTCGTTTCTTACAAATGCCTTATTTTTTAGCTGTAAAAATTTGTAGAGCGCCTTTAATTCAACTGGCGAAAAGCATTCCTTTTCTTCTTCAACCAACTCTTCGAGTATGTTAATTGAGGAATAATCTAAGGACCTGATCAATGATTTAATCTCTGGAAAAGAATACGTAGCTTCCATAAAACTGGTATTTACAACTCTCTTAAAAGTGGGGGAATTTTATTCTTGTGTAGTTTTCTTTTATAAAACTAAGAATGAAAATTAGAACATTGGCATAAATGCTTCGATTTAATTTCATCTTAATTTTTTTAACAAAAGTTAACCTTTCTATGACTTCTCGAAGTTTCCGGGGTTTAAAAAACTTCTTCTAAAAAACCCTTTCTTCAGCTTCTGTTTTTTCTTTCTTTCTTCTTGTTGTTTGACAATATAAACTCACTAATTGTTGCAAAAAAAAAGAATTTTTTCAGGGTCGTTAGGTAAAGGCGTCGCCCCTATCTTCGCGGCATGACAGGTTTAGATAGCGTTCAATTAAAAGAGGTAATTGTACATAAGGTAGGAAATCCAACAAGAGGGGAGGACCTGAAAATTTCTCAAAATTCGTTGACGCTAAATGATGATGTTGTAAAAGGGATGCTTACGCGGTACTTTCTTCATTCTTTTAATGAAAACGAGCATTATCACTTCAGCCATTTAAGCGACCTGAATTTAAACGAGGTGTATACTTACGTGACAAAAATTTTTGAAGATCCCGAGTCGTTTGTTGCTACCTCAGCTTTGCTTGCCAAATTTCTATACCAAAAGAGTACGCACGCAAGGGTGAAAGAAGGTGAGATGTACATTGCTATGTTTGACCAGGTTCCGTTTGGAACAGAATACAAGCAAGCAATTGGACTTTTTAAGTCGGAGAATAAAGAAAACTTTTTGAAGGTGTTTACGCACGGTCAAAGCCTGGAAGTAATTTCTGAAGAGGGGATTAATACTAATAAGTTAGACAAAGGCTGCCTTATTTTCAGAAATAACAAAGACGAGGGTTATTCGGTTTGCGTGGTTGATACAACGAACAAGCAGAATGAAGCCCAATACTGGATCTCTGATTTTCTGCAGGTACAGCCATACGCTGACAGCTATCATAATACGGACAAATACCTGGGACTATGTAAGCAATTCATCACAAACGAATACGCTGAAAAATATGATATTTCAAAAAGTGATCAGATTGATCTGCTGAACCGGTCGATGGATTATTTTAAAACCAAAGATCAGTTTAGGATGGAGGAATTTGCACAAGAGGTCATTCACCATGAGGATGTTATTGACAGTTTCAAGGAGTATAAGAAAACGTACGAGTCGGTAAAAAACTTTGAAATTGAAGATGAATTTGACATAAACCTGTCTGCGGTAAAACGGCAGGCAAAAGTGTTCAAGGCGGTTTTAAAGCTCGATAAGAACTTCCACATTTATATACACGGTCGAAAAGACCTGATCGAAAAAGGATACGACGAACTTACCGGCAAGCATTACTACAAACTGTATTATGACGAAGAGGGTTAGTTCTCTATTCTAATAAGGCTTCTTTTTGAGCCATTTTTTCTCCCGCGCAAAATGTTACATCCGCTGTTTGGCTAATGCGGTTTAGCGTGAAAATGTGATTGGGTAAGCAAATCGTCTGCGCCGAATAGTGGAGTTACCTGCACAAGAGCTACGGTGAGCACACAAGTTTTTTTGCGACACGGATAACACAGATTGAGAGGATTAGGCAGATTACCGAGGTAAGAAAACCTTGAACCAATCCGTTTTTATCCCGAAAACAGCGTTAGCGAAGTGATATTACCAGGGAAACAATTTAAAAATCGGTTTTATCAGTTTGATCCGTGTCATCCGTGTCATCCGTGTTCTATTGTTTTGAGAAAAAAGATGAGTACACACGGTAGGCACAAGAGTGCGACGCAACGGCAGCTAAATTGAAATGATTTTGTCTGGCCCAAAAATTTCTTTCTCATCACAATACTCCTGTTAATAATGATTCACACAATTATTATACATTTACCGCCCCGCAAAAATTTTTATTAATGGAAGAGGTTGTAGCAGCGATCAGCGAATTGTTCGAAGCCTTTTATAAGGCTAAAGAGGATAGAATTGAAAAACTTCCACAGTCTGGCAGTGACAGGATTTATTTTAGAATTTATGCGGGAAAGGACACTTTTATTGCGACTTACAACATCAACATAAGGGAGAACGAGACCTTTTTCTATTTTTCGCATCACTTTAAAACTGCCGGATTGCCAATGCCAACGATTTACACCGCCAATGAAGAAAAAACAGTTTACATACAGGAAGACCTGGGCACTGAAAGCTTATTGGATCAGCTGGAACAGCATGGCCATAATGAATATACTTATGGCTTGTACCAACAGACGTTGAGCCAGTTGGCAAAGGTGCAGATCGAAGGAGACCGCGACCTCGATTACGAAAGATGCCTGACGGCAAAGGAGTTTGGTAAACAGGCTATTTTAAGTGACCTTTTATATTTTAAGTATTACTTCGTCGATACATTAAAAGTTCCCTACGATAAGCAGACAATGCTTAACGATTTTGAGACGTTGAGCTCATATCTGAACAACAGCGACCAGAAGTATTTTTTGTTTCGCGATTTTCAAAGCAGAAACGTAATTGTAAATAATGACGAGGTTCATTTTATAGATTTTCAGGGGGGGATGAAAGGCGCACTGCAATATGATGTAGCGTCTTTATTGTGGCAGGCAAAAGCTAACTTAAGCGAAGATTGGAAAGATAAACTGTTGGATGGTTATATTAACGAAGTCGAGTTGTTGCTGAATGAGCAAGTCGATCGCAAGATCTTTATCAGCCAGTATAATGGTTATGTACTAATTCGACTGTTACAGGTTTTAGGAGCGTATGGGTTCCGTGGATTATTTGAGCGCAAAGCACATTTTTTAACCAGCATTCCTTTGGCTTTGCGAAACCTGAAATTTTTTATCGAAAACAAGCAGATCGGCCTTTTAACACCCGAGTTTGATAAAATACTTAAACTGATCGTTAGCGATGAAATCATTGCAAGGTTTGAAACAGTAAAGGCTGATGAAAACACACCGCTGGTAGTAAACATTTACAGTTTCTCTTACAAAAAACAACTGCCGGTCGATGAGACCGAAAACGGAGGTGGATTTTTGTTTGACATGCGCGGAATTTTAAATCCAGGCCGTTTCCCCGAATATAAACATCTTACCGGCAGAGATAAGGAAGTGAAAGACTTTTTGGAGCAACGCACAAAAATGCCCGACTTTTTAAACAGTGTTTTTGATGTCGTCGATATATCTGTAGAGGATTTTATTAAAAGAGATTTTTCAAGTTTGATGGTAGGCTTCGGCTGTACCGGCGGACAACATCGAAGCGTGTATGCTGCTGACGCTTTGGCCAGGCATCTTAAAAATAAGTTTGGGGTAAAAACAAATGTTTTTCATTTGGTGCAGGATGCTAAAAATTGGATAAACACCCCTGAAACAAGCGTTTCAATTTCTATCTGATACAATCCGAAATGGTTCTTTTTAAGCTATAAAATGATGAACAGTGAAATTAGCTTCCCGACTATAGTTTCAACTATTAAAGGGCAGAAGAGTGTTACGAAGGCAATGATTTTAGCTGCCGGAATCGGAAGCCGGTTGAAGCCCTGGACCGATTCTCATCCTAAAGCGCTGGCGGTAGTCAATGGAAAAAGCTTACTGCAGAGAAATATAGAATACCTGCAGCAATTTGGCATAAAGGAGGTGGTTGTTAATGTTCATCATTTTGCTGAACAGGTGGTCGATGCGGTTGCAAAAAATAATGGTTGGGGCAGCAACATTACTATAAGTGACGAGACCGGTCAACTGCTTGAAACGGGTGGAGGCTTATTAAAAGCGGCTCCTTTTTTACAGGACATGAACCCAATAGTGCTAATGAACGTTGATATTCTAACGGAGCTGAATTTAGAAGCGATGATTGGTTATCACCAGGAGAAAAAACCCCTTGCTACATTGGCCACCACGAATCGCGAAACCTCCCGGTACTTCCTTTTTGATGCAGGTAATAATTTGTGCGGCTGGAGAAACGTGAATACCGGTGAGCAACGGACCGCCCAATCTTTAAAGGGAGTGGAAAATCAAAAGGCCTTTAGCGGCATTCATATTGTTGAACCTCGTTTGTTTTCTCTCATAAAACAACAAGGCAAGTTTTCGATGGTCGATGTGTATCTTGACTTAATGAATAATCATACAATAAAATCCTTCGATCATTCAGAAACCCGGTTTATAGATGTCGGAAAGCCGGATAGTATTTCCAAGGCTGAGGTAATGTTTCCTTCTTAAATGCAACATTTTCGTGTTGTTTTGGTTACCAGCATTAAATCTCTGTTTGATCTTTTGTTGCGACGCATTCCGTTCATCTTTTGGATTACAATGTTGCTTTTTCCAAAATTTGTCTTTAAAAGCCCGACCAAACAACGACCTGAAAACGCCGAGCTATTAGACCTTTATGTAAATCTTTTTCCTGTCAAGCAGGTAAACAATTGACCAGTAAAAGGCTACCATACAAATTGCATAAACCAAGGACCCGATTTTTAAGTTATCGCTTAAAGGCTTGCAGATATATTGGTAAAACCACGGAAAGGGAGAAAGATAAACAGGTTTTCCTTGTTCGTTTACATGGTCTGTCCATCTTATAAGAGCAAGTATCCGCGGCAGAAAGCCGCTGAGAAAGAAGATAAATAAAGGGTTTTTTCCAAAAACATCAAAGAACCTGCTCCAACCACCTTTAGCATTTTTAAACTCAAGCAGGTAAATAAGTAATCCTAAAACCATTGTGGCAAGTCCACAAGTATACAAGACGAAGCTACTCGTCCATATCTTTTTATTTATAGGAAACGACATATCCCAGCAGAAACCAAGAAAAATGAGTAACGAACCAGCAATAAACAGGTGGGATAACGTTTCCCAGGTTTTTCCTTTTTCCTTTATATATTTTCCTGCAAAAAATCCTATTACAACTTGTACAATTGCCGCCATCGCGCTGGCAAGACCTTCAGGATCGAAAGCCACTCCTTCTCCTTTATACATATGATTGGCACCTAAAACTGCCTTATCTACTGCAACACCAAAGTAGCCTGCCAAACTATAAGGATCGCCATTTCTACCAAGAGAAAAGCAAATGATCCAATAAGCAATCAGCATAAAGGCGCTGATAATTATCGCAGCCCTGGCCTTAAAAAAATAAACGATAAGGGAAGCAAAGAAATAACAGATAGCAATGCGCTGAAGTACACCTAATATTCTAACGTTTTCCCATTGCTTGAAAACAACGGCATTTTCCTTCCATGTTATAAATGGGCTCCAGTTTAGAAATAATCCTATTATAAATATTAATACAGTTCGTCTAATTACTTTACGCAAAAACACACCTGTGCCTTCTCTATGAAAACGAGGCATTACAAAAGCCATTGCATTGCCGACCGCAAATAAGAAGAAAGGAAATACCAGGTCAGTGGGTGTACAACCATGCCAGGTTGCATGTTCGAAGGGAGTATAAATATTCGCCCAACTTCCCGGATTGTTTACAAGAATCATCAAAGCGACAGTCGCGCCTCGAAAAACATCAAGCGAGTAGTAGCGTTCGTTCATGCAGGATTAATATAAATGGGAATAAAAGTTATGAATGATCCGGTTGGTTTAAAAACAGGTAAATTATAGCTTTTCCAGTATTTTTTTGATGTAGAGTTAGAAATTAAAATATGCTTGTGTAAGGTCTATTTGTAAGAATTTGATAAAAAATAACAAAGCAAATTTTCTTACTCTTTCTACTAGCCCTATTTTTGCGCCAACCGTATCAACTTTTTTAACCAGTATTCCAATACGTCTCTCTAATAATGCAGTTACATTCAAAGGCCGGCAACTGTTTTTAATGATGAACTTATATAACAGGTAGTAGACTCTAAAGTCTGTTACCTTTTTTATTTTTAGCCAACATGTGTGGGTCAGGTGGCGAAGCTGTTTTTGGTAATGAGAATTCTAGTCCAACTACATTGGCAACATTTTTTTATAGTAAAAGTGACTCTTCCTGTTTCTGTTGTTAACTACTCTTTTTATGTTACATAAACAAAGGCAGGCATCTTGAAGAGTAAAATGAGTTGAAATTGATAATAAGCCAAAAACAAAGAAAATTGAAAGATAAGTATGATTACCTGATAGTTGGATCCGGACTTTTCGGATCTGTCTTTGCGCACGAAGCAAAAAAAAGAGGGAAAAAATGTTTAATTATAGATAAGCGAAGTCACCAGGGTGGCAATGTTTATTGTGAAAATGTAGAAGGGATTAACGTACATAAGTACGGTGCTCATATTTTTCATACAAATGATAAGGATATATGGGATTACGTGAATTCTTTTGTTGAGTTTAATAGGTACACAAATAGTCCTGTAGCGCTTTATAAAGGTGAACTGTACAATCTGCCTTTTAATATGAATACCTTTTACCAACTATGGAAAGTCAAAACACCCCAGGAGGCCAAGGAAAAAATTCAGTCACAAATTGATCAGTTAAATATTGGTGAGCCCACCAATTTAGAGGAGCAGGCTTTGTCATTAATTGGTTCAGACATTTATGAAAAACTTATAAAGGGATATACTGAAAAGCAGTGGGGACGGGCTGCTACAGAACTTCCTGCCTTTATTATTAAGCGCTTGCCCGTACGATTTACTTACGATAACAATTACTTCAACGATAAATACCAGGGGATACCCATCGGGGGATATAATAAACTAGTGGATGGGTTATTGAAAGATATCGAAGTCAGGTTAAATGTTGATTATTTTGAAAACAGGGAGGAATGGAACAGCCTCGCTGATCAAATTATTTTTACCGGAAAAATTGACCAGTACTACGATTTTAAATTTGGACAATTAGAGTACCGTAGTTTGAAGTTCGATCATACGACACTTGACCAGGAAAACTACCAGGGAAATGCGGTGGTCAATTATACAGAAAGGGAAGTGCCTTACACAAGAATAATTGAACACAAACATTTCGAGTTTGGAACTCAACCTAAAACGGTCATCACTAAAGAATATCCTGAAGAGTGGACAAGCGAAAAAGAACCGTACTATCCGATAAATGATGCTAAAAATTCTGCCACTTTCAAGAAATACCAGGAGTTGGCAGATGAAGAGAAGAATGTCATTTTTGGAGGAAGGTTAGCCGAGTATCGGTATTACGACATGCACCAAATAATAGGATCTGCCTTAAAAAAGGTGAAGGATCATTTTGAAGAAAATTAGTGCTGTTACGGCAGAGAGTCTTCTTAGTACTATTGCAGCCAAATGAAATTAATACCAATAGAAGATTTAGATACCATTTTAGACTTAACTAAACAGCATTGGAGCTTAGTCAAAAACAAATCTCTATTCATAACGGGAGGTACCGGTTTTTTTGGTAAATGGCTTTTAGAAAGTTTTATTTACATAAATGAAAAATTGCAGTTAAATGCAACAGCTACCGTATTAACAAGAGATCCTGAAAAATTTGTAAACGAGTTCCCTTTTTACAGTAACGTTTCTTCCGTTAAGTTCTTAAAAGGAGATATACTAAATTTCGAATTTCCAGCTGAAGATTTTGAGTTCATCATTCATGCTGCTACGGAGGCCGACGCTGCTTTAAATAGTTCGCAACCTTTGTTAATGCTGGATACTATTACCGCAGGAACAAGAAGGGTTTTAGATTTTGCACGGCAAAAATCAGTTGAAGCAATTTTGTTTACAAGTTCAGGTGCTGTATACGGCAAGCAGCCTGCGGATATTACTCATATTAAAGAACACCACAGCTTTCCGGTAGATATCAATAACCCCAATTCTGCTTATGCCGAGGGAAAGCGACTAGCAGAACTATACTGTTCAATTTATTATAAGCATTATAATCTCCCCATTAAGATAGCAAGATGTTTCGCTTTCGTTGGCCCATATTTACCATTGAATAAACATTTTGCTATTGGCAATTTTATTTCAAATGCGCTAAATAAACAAGATATCATTATTAAAGGGGATGGTACTCCTTTCCGGTCTTACTTGTATGCTGCTGACCTTACAATCTGGCTTTGGACAATACTTTTAAAAGGGGATAATAATATTCCTTATAACGTTGGCTCAGATGAGGGTTATGAGTTAAGATCGGTTGCTGAAACAGTAGCCGAACTAAATCCGGGTGTAAAGGTGCAGGTCTTAACCAAAGCCAGTCCGTCAAAGCCGGTCGAACGTTATGTGCCTGATATTAGTTTTGTCAAAAAAAAATTAGGTCTTTCCATTAAGTTCACGTTAAAAGATGCTATTAAGAAAACTCAAAGTTTTTATTTAGCCGATGAAGTTATCTAACTATATATTTTCTTTTTTAAAACAGAAAGGAATAGATACTGTTTTTTTAGTCACCGGAGGTGGCGCTATGCATCTTAATGATTCGATAGGCCGGGTTGAAGGATTGAAGTTCATATGCAACCATCATGAGCAAGCCTCGGCAATTGCAGCAGAAGGATATGCAAGGGTTGCAAATAAACCAGCCATTTTAAATGTAACTACAGGCCCCGGCGCCGTTAACGCTTTGAACGGCGTGTGTGGCGCATTTACTGACTCCATTCCTATGATCATTGTTTCCGGGCAGGTAAAGAGAGAAACAATGTTATCAAAGTATAACATACCAGGACTTAGGCAATTAGGAGACCAGGAAGTTGAAATAGTGCCAATGGTAAAAGGCATAACGAAGTATGCAGTAACCGTTACAGATCCTGACACCATTCGTTACCATGTAGAGAAAGCCTTTTACCTTGCTGTGAGCGGTCGGCCCGGTCCCGTTTGGTTAGATATTCCTGTAGATGTACAATCTTCTAATATTGATGAAACAACGTTGAAAGGTTTTGATGCTACAGAGGTCCCTTCAATTGATAATTCAAGACTCAAACAAGATGTCTCAGCGGTTATAGAAAAAATTAAGAACTCCAAAAGGCCTGTTATTATTGGCAGTACAGGTATTCGCCTTGCAAATGCAATCGAAGAATTTCAGGGAGCTATTGAATTATTGGGGATACCGGCAGTAACTGCCTGGTCGCACGACGTTATTCATTTCGATCATCCTCAGTATGCTGGCAAGCAGGGATCGATAGGCGACAGGGCGGGAAACTTTGTTGTTCAAAACGCTGACCTTGTTTTAATGGTAGGAACAAGAATGCCTATTCGCCAGGTTAGTTATAATTGGGAAAACTTTGCGCCAGCCGCTTATAAAATTCATGTTGATATAGATAAAGCCGAGTTGGAAAAACCAACAATGAAAAATGATCTGTCGTTAAATTATGATGCTAAAGATTTTCTACAGGCATTAATCTCAGCTTTGAAAAGTAATACTGATTATAGTAAATCAAAGTTCGCTGATTGGGTGAAATGGGGAATAGACAGGAAAAACAAATATCCCACTTTGCTTCCGCATCATAAAAATCCCGACCGGCCAATTAATCCATATAATTTCATGTCGGGTCTGCACGCTTCGTTAACTTCAAATGATGTAATTGTTTGTGGAAATGCTACGGCTTGCATCGTCAGTTTTCAAACTTCGCAAGTAAAAAAAGGCCAGCAATTGTTTAGCAACTCTGGTTCGGCGTCTATGGGCTTTGATTTGCCTGCCGCAATCGGTGCGGCAGTTGCTGCTCCTCGCAAACGTATTATTTGCATTGCAGGCGATGGAAGTATTCAAATGAATGTACAGGAACTTCAAACAGTCTTCGAACACAAATGGAACCTGAAAATTTTTGTGCTTGACAATGGCGGATATCTCTCAATTAAGTCTACGCAAAATAATTTCTTCGGATTAGCCATTGGCAGCGGTCCTGAAAGCGGAGTTACTTGTCCTGACATGCAAAAAGTTGGTACGGCTTATGGAATTCCTTCCTTTACTATTTCTTCGTTCGACTTTCAAAAGCAATTAGATGAGATTCTTGCGATGGAAGGTCCTGTGCTGTGCAATGTCATTCTCGATCAGGAGCAAATGTTTGAGCCTAAATTAAGTTCTAAACAATTGCCTGACGGCAAAATGGTATCTGCTTCTTTAGAAGACATGTTTCCATTCTTAAGCAAGGAAGAACTTGCATCAAACATGATCACCGACAAGTAATAAACTTTTTTTTGAACCGGGCATCAGAAACTCTATTTGACATTGTTGCGTCGCACTCTTGTACTAAAAGCCCTCATTCAACCGACACGCCTTATAGCTTCAACAAAAACAAAAAAGCTGCTTTAAAAAATACAGTACAAGTGAGTGACACAACCGGAGTTGAAAGAAGATTAGGCGTTGGCTACATAAAATTGTTGTGTTATTATTAAGCAAATAAATTGTCATTGAAGTTATTGAACGTCGACGCCGTATTGCTGGATTTTGATGGTACTGTTATTGATTCATATCCCGGTATCCAACAGGCTTTTGATGAAGCATATTTTTTAACCTATTCTGTTGCGAACGAACTTTCTATTCAATCTTTTATAGGACCACCAATTGATAGAATTTTAGTCAACGTAAACAATGAAACAAGTGCTGAAAAAGTTGCTTTATTTGTAACTTTTTTTAAAAACAGGTACGATACAGAATGTTATAAATCTTCTGTTTTGTATGATGGTTTAAAAGAGTTGTTACAGCAGTTATTTGAAAAGGGGATTAAATTATTTATAGTGACTAATAAAAGGGAAAAGGCAACCAGACTAATTACGAACTATTTAGAAATTGATCATTTTTTTTCAGGTTACTATTGTAGCGATAGTAAAGAAAACTATACGTCGAAGAGTGATATTGTAAAAGATGTTTTAGAGGTAGAAAAGCTGGACTCAAGTAAAAGCATGTTGGTGGGGGATACCGAGCAAGATCAGATATCGGCTCAGCACAACAATATTCCTTTTGTATATGCAGCCTATGGATATGGGAACTTGCAGAAAATAGAAAGAACCGTACAAACCCCGCTCGAAATACTAAACTTTATTGAATTATAATGAATAATGGAAAATAAGAACCAGATTTTTGAAGACCTTTTTGTGTTAGAAATAGCCAATAACCATTGGGGTAGTGTAGACAGGGGTTTGAAAATAATTGAGCAATTTGCCCAGGTCGTAAGGTTTAACAATGTAAAGGCTGCTTTAAAACTACAGTTCAGAGACGTAGATAATTTTATACATAAAGAATTTAAAGACAGGTCAGACATTAGGTATATAAAGAAGACGTTAGATACCAAATTGTCAAGGGCTGAATACAAACTTTTGATAGATGCGATTAAAGAAAATGGATGTATTCCAATGGCGACACCATTTGATGAAGCGTCTGTGAAACTTTGCGAAGACCTCGATCTTCCGATTATTAAAATTGCAAGTTCTGACCTGAATGACTGGCCTTTAATCGAAAGAATTGCTAAAACAAAAAAGCCCGTTATTGTTTCCACAGGTGGCGCTTCCATGAAAGACATGGATGACTTTGTTACATTCTTCAGGCATCGGAATATTCCAATTTCTGTTAATCATTGTGTGTCGATCTATCCGGCGGAAGACAATGAGCTGGAATTAAACCAAATCGATTTTCTTAAGAACCGTTATCCTGATCTAGTGATTGGTTTTTCCACCCATGAATATCGGGATTGGAATAATTCTATGCTAATAGCATACGCTAAAGGTGCAAGAACTTTCGAGCGACATATTGATATCGATTTTGATGGAGTAGCAGTATCGCCTTATTGCTCGACTCCTGAAAATATTGACACCTGGTTCAAAGCATTTAATAAAGCAAAAGAGATGTGTGGAGCGCCTGGGAGCGCAAAGAGAAATCCGCCTGAAAAAGAAATAAAATATCTTGATGCATTAGTTAGAGGTGTTTACGCACGTCATGATTTGCCAAAAGGTTATGTAATGAATCATCAGAGTTTTGACAAGGATTTTTACATGGCTATTCCATTGCAAAAAGGACAGCTTTCTTGCCGGGAGGTGAAAAATGGTGAAATTTTAGTAAATGAAATAAAAGCACACCAGGCGGTAAAAATTGATGATATAGATTCTCCCTATGCGAGAGTTGGATCATTAAGAAAACTTATTTACGAAAGAGGAATTTAATAAGAAAAACCCTTCTTTCAATGATCGTTATTTTCTGGTCGCTTTAACAGAAAGCTGATCACATCGAATGAGGTTTCTGTTTTTATGATAGGTAAGCCACAAGTGATAATTTGCCAACCTATTAAAATCTCTGCTGTAATATATATTCTTTTTAAAATCTGTTTTTAAGTTAATAGTTAATGTAAGGGTATCTCTATCCTATATGAGGATTAAATACAAATAGTTAACTACAATTATTTAAAAGCTATTAAATTGCGCCAATTATCTTTCCTTAGAATTATGTGTAGATTGAAATTTGCTCTGCTAGCGATATTTATTTTTTTATCCACTCTAGTCTTTGCCCAATTACCTTCCCTCCCTTCGAATTTATCTAACGTTAGGTCTTCGGACATTACTGAAGAACAGTTGAGTCAGATAAAAGGATATTTAGGAAAGAATAATTTTACAACGCAGCAGGCTTACGAACTTTTATTAGCAAGAGGGATGAACCAGGTCGAAGCTATTGCCTTGAAAGGCAGGTTGGATTCGGGCACTAGTGCTAAAAATGCTAACAATAATGTTGCCCAGGAAACGAATACAAGCAATGGAGAAAGGAGGCTATCTGATACAACGAATAAGACAATTGAGGTGTCGAATCCCAAAAAAATATTTGGTCTCGAGATTTTTAATAATGGCGTACTTTCTTTCGAACCAAATTTATCAATTGCTACACCTGTGGGGTATGTAATAGGACCTAATGATGAAATTAATATTAGTATTTATGGATACCAGGAAGCTAAGTATAATTTAAGAGTAGGCCCGGAAGGGGACATCAATATTCCTTATGTTGGAGTGATGTATGTTGCTGGTCTGACTGTCGAACAAGCGACTTCAAAAATCAGAAGCAGGCTGAGCAATGCCGGATATGCCAATATTAAAACGGGTCTTACTAAAGTGAATGTCACAATCGGAAGGATCAGGAGTATTAAAGTAACCATTTTAGGAGAAGTGAAAAAGCCAGGCAGCTACACAGTTCCCTCCTTAGCAACCGCCTTCAATGTTCTCTATTTATCCGGCGGCCCGAACGATGTCGGATCAATGCGCAATATAGAAGTTGTGCGGAATGGAAGAGTAGTAGACGTAGTGGACATTTATGATTTTCTTGTCAAAGGAGATCAAAAAAAAGGAAATATCAAATTACAGGACCAGGATGTGATAAGAATACCAACTTATAAGGTGCGTGTATCGATAGAGGGTGAGGTGAAAAGAACAGGCTTGTTTGAAATGCGTAACGGAGAAACACTTGACAATTTATTAGAGTTCGCGGGTGGTTTTTCTGATAGTGCGTATACCGCCAGTATTACAGGTTATAAGGTTACCGATGAAGAAAATAGAATTATAGACATTTACAAGGCGAATTATTCTGTTTATAAACCTTCAAGGTCAGAAGCTTTTAGGGTTAAAAAAATAATAGGAAGGTTTATCAATCGTGTTACTATCTCAGGTGCTGTTTATTTACCTGGCGACTACGAATTGACCCAAGGTATGTCGTTAAAAGATTTGATAACGAAGGCGCGTGGATTAAAAGAAGACGCCTACAACGGAAGGGGGTTGATTTTACGCAGAAATGAAGATTTGTCGCCGTCTTATGTCTCCTTTAGTCCAATTGATGTTCTTAGAAATAATACCGGTAATGTTTTGCTTACTCCAAACGATAGTATTACCATTACTTCTGTGCGGGAACTAAAAGAACATACTACCGTAACTATTAACGGAGAAGTAAGAAATACAGGTACTTTTCCCTTTGTTGAGAATATGTCTTTAAAGGATTTAATATTGTTAGCAGGTGGATTTACCGACGCGGCAATACCACAACGTATTGAGGTAGGACGAAGGGTTAAAAAAGATTCTTTTGACATCAACGATATTCAAGTCTCTGAAGTATTTAATATTTCCTCTATAAATGACCTGGAAGCAAGAGGTGTCGATATAAAATTACAACCATTCGATGCTGTTGTCGTTAGAAAAAATCCCGGCTATCAGGTGCAGGAGAATGTGACGCTTGAAGGCGAGGTTGCTTTTCCAGGTTCTTATGTTCTTAAGAATAAAAATGACAGGATAAGCGATATTATTAAAAGGGCAGGTGGACTAACGTTGCAGGCTTTTGAAGAAGGTGGGTATGTGACAAGAAAAAATAACAAGTCAGTCGTTAATGAGGTAAATACTGAGAAAATAAGTAAGCTTCAGGAGACGCTCAAAGACACGACCGGCAAGCTGGAGCAACAAGTCGAAAGAGCGTTTGATCGGATTGCAATTGACCTGGCGCAGATTATGGCAACGCCCGGCTCTAAAAACGATTTGTTCTTAGAAGAAGGAGATGTTATCACGATCCCAAAGGAAAAAATGGATGTTAGAATAAGCGGGCAAGTGCTGTTTCCGACAAGAGTGATATTTGAGGAAAGGATGGATTTGGAAGACTATGTCGGACGCGCCGGAGGGGTCACTGATAACGCACGTAAAGGAAAAATTTATGTTTTATATCCCAATGGAAATGCAGCTAAAACAAAGCATTTTTTGTTTTTCAATAAATATCCTAAAGTAACGCCAGGCTCAGAAGTAATTGTGCCAAAAAAACATGAGGTTGAAAGGAGGAGGCTTAGTACCGGGGAAGTTATTGGGATAACAACGGCGATCACCTCGTTTGCAGGAGTATTATTGTCACTACTATTAAATATTAAATAGCCTAAAAATAAAATTGGAAGTCAGCTAGAAGTTCAAACAACTGACAATTGTAACAGGATGTGCATTAACATCTAAAGGTGAAATTTAATGATGAGAAGTTGTTTGTAATAGAAAGTCATCTTAAGATATTTATTGAATGTTATATTTTTTTTCCTGTTACTTTCTTTGTTTACGATAATAAATATCAATGATCCATCGGTTATTAAAAAAAGCTTGGTATACTTATAAAAGTACTTCGTACTCCCAGGCAGGAGAAGACATGGTTGTTCGTTTCCTTTTTAGGGAGATGGGAAAAAAAGATAAAATCACTTACTTAGATTTAGGCACAAATACTCCTGATTATGGTAACAACACCTATTGGTTTTATAAAAGAAGTGGAAAAGGAGTATGTGTAGAGGCAGATCCAACACTTATAAGACGAATAAAACAGGTAAGGCCTAAAGACAAAATAATTAATGCAGGAGTGGCGGTTTCAATCGAACGCGAGGCCGACTTTTATATTTTTGATGATCCCGCCATTAGCACGTTCAGCAAGGAAGAGGCTGATTTTAGAAGTAGTTCAGGCAAAAATAAAATTAGGAAGGTTGCTAAAGTCCCTTTAATAAATATTAATGATCTGATAAAGCAAAATTTTGAGACATTTCCCGATTTCATGTCTATTGATATAGAAGGGTTGGATTTGGAGG
The DNA here is from genome assembly GCA_025963675.1 of Segetibacter sp. Taxonomy (GTDB): domain Bacteria; phylum Bacteroidota; class Bacteroidia; order Chitinophagales; family Chitinophagaceae; genus Segetibacter. The sequence continues at coordinate 9,160 of JAOQAJ010000239.1, read as the reverse complement.
TGCTAAAATCGTTAGATTTTGCCAGTCTTCCGATTCCAGTTCTATGTGTGGAGACATGTACTTTTAGCGAAAATCACGTCCGTCCAAAAGATATGTCAATTGCTGAATTCCTGCTGGCAAAAGGTTATGAAGCTTATGCCGATACGTATATCAATACTATTTTCGTAAATAAGTCATGGTTCTATAAAAATAAATGACCGCTTTAAACATTATTAAGTAAAACACTTCTTGTTAAATATTATAAGGAAATGTGATGGTATCAAGGTTCTCTATTTTTAGCGCATTTAATCATTTACATTTTAGAGATATATGAGTTTAATAAGAAAAAACATCATTGCAAATTTTGCGGGGAGCATATGGGTGTCGTTTATTGGACTAATGTTTATTCCTATTTATATAAAATTTCTAGGTGTTGAATCGTGGGGTTTAATTGGCATTTTTGCTACACTTCAGGCTGTTCTGAGCGTTTTAGATATGGGATTTAGCGGTACGTTAAACCGGGAAATGGCGCGGCTTTCGGGATTGCCAAATAAGGAACAGGAAATGTACAATCTTATTCGGACACTCGAATTGATTTATTGGATTGTGGCATTTTTTGCTGCCGTTAGTGTTGTTTTGTTATCCTCGTATATCGCTTATGATTGGATTGATCGAGGAAAATTATCTGGTAAAACTGTTGAACAATGTCTTTTATTCATGGCATTCGTAATTGCCCTGCAAATGCCGGCCGGGTTTTATTCTGGTGGACTAATGGGCTTACAGAAGCATGTTTTGCTTAATGTAATTAATATCAGTATAGGTACCTTACGTAGTGTCGGGGCTGTGCTGATACTTTGGTTGGTTTCGCCAACAATTCAGGCCTTTTTCTTATGGCAAATCGTTATAAGTGTTACAAATACTTTCCTGCTGGCGTTTTTTCTCAGGCGCAAACTGCCGGTTGGGGGAAAACGGGGCGTTTTTCAAATGAAACTCCTAAAAGGGGTTTGGAAGTTTTCCGCCGGAATGAGTGGAATTACAGTTTTTGCGACAATTCTCACTCAACTTGATAAGGCTATCTTAAGCAAGATACTCTCTCTGGAGATGTTTGGTTATTATTCGTTGGCTAGTATAGTAGCAATGAGTCTAAGTCGCCTTTTTACTCCAATATTTGTTAGTATTTATCCTAGATTTACACAATTAGTTGCTATAAATGACCAGCATGGATTAAAACAACTGTATCATACAAGTTGCCAGTTTATGTCCGTTCTGATCCTACCTGTTGCTTTTGTTATCGCTTTATTTTCCTATGAAATTATCCTTCTTTGGACACAAAACCCAGAAACTGCTAAAAGAACTCACCTCCTGGTAAGTATTCTGATTTGTGGCACTGCAATTAACGGTCTGATGAATCTACCCTACGCATTGCAACTGGCATTTGGTTGGACTAAATTATCTTTTTTTAAAACTTTGATTGCTGCTATTCTACTTGTGCCGCTAATTGTATACATGACTACTCGATACGGTGCTACCGGGGCAGCAATAGCATGGGTTATTTTAAACCTGGGGATGTTTTTCTTCGAAATTCCAATAATGCATAAGAGATTATTGAAAACAGAAAAATGGCGTTGGTATTTAGAAGATATATGCTTACCTCTTGCTCCGGTATTAGTTATAGGAGGTTTAGCCAGATTGCTAATAAACGGCCCGATCCCCCACTTTATAATGTTTTTATATCTATTGGTCATTTTAATAATAACATTTGCATTAGCCTCTATTACAGCTCCAGCTACAAGGTCCTGGATAATGGGAAAGTTAGTGCTATTAAATTGGGTGAAGGCAGGTTAACGAATACAAAGAATAGCGCATGATAACTTCTATTAAACAGTACTTGAAACGATATCCGAAAATTAGAAAAGCATATAGCGCTTTCCAATGGAAAAAACATATATTTTCAGATTATTTTAATACATATATATCAAAAAAGAATATCCAATTTGATACGCCTTATGGCTTTAAAATGATTACGAGAAATTATATTGCAAATCGTATGATGGTGAACGGTTCTTTTGAAACAGAAGAAATCGAATTACTAAAAACCTATTTGTTGACTGCTGATGTATTTGTTGATGTTGGGGCCAACATAGGGTTCTATACCTGTATTGCATGTTCCTTAGGAAAGCATGTCGTAGCAATTGAACCGCAGCCACAAAATCTACATTGTTTGTATGCCAATCTAAACTATAATAATTGGCGGAATACTGAGGTTTTTCCATTGGGCTTGAGTAATAAACCTGACTTGTTAACACTATATGGTGCTTCCGGGCCAAGTGCTTCTCTTATAAGTGGTTGGGCAGGTTATTCAAAACGATTTAAAAGAATAATTCCCGTCACCACATTGGACACACTACTCGGTGACCGGTTTGTGGGCAAAAGTCTTTTTATTAAAATCGATGTTGAAGGTGCAGAATACAATGTGATTCGCGGGGCATTAAAAACTTTAGGCAGATCTCCACGTCCCACCTGGTTTATAGAGATTTGTTTAAACGAGTTTTATCCTACCGGGATAAATCCACATTATGAAGCAACATTTGAATTGTTTTGGGAGCACGGTTATGAAATAAGAACCGCCAATAATGAATTTACTTTAATCACTCCTGGCGATATAAAAACTTGGGTTAATCAGAAATATTCAGCGATTGATACATTTAACTACTTATTTATCCCAAAATAATCAATTCCTGGTTCGAACAAAGGGCAAATAGCTTTCACTTACGCTTAATTTCGAGTCGCTATTAAACTAATTGTTTTTTAAAAAAGTGAAGCCGATAATGCTTTTTCTTCATGACAAGTAAAATTAGCTCATATAAAGCGGTGAATCATCGTAAATTATCTATCTGCATAGCTACTTATAATCGCGCAGACTTCATTGGTGAAACTCTTAAAAGCATAATTCCGCAGCTTAATGATGAAGTTGAGGTTGTGATCGCAGACGGTGCTTCAACCGATAGTACGTCTTTTGTTGTAAACCAAATTGCAAAAGATTGCCAGCAAATAAGATATATACTACTTCCTTCAAAAGGAGGGGTTGATCAGGATTATTGTAAGGCTGTGGAGTTTGCTGAAGCTGAAATGTGCTGGCTTTTTACCGATGACGATTTGATAAAACCGGGCGCTATAAATCGATTATTACATGAAATTTCGAAGGGTTATAGCTTAATCGTGGTAAATGCGGAAGTAAAGAATGTAGATTTTACCAAAACATTGCAAAAAAATCAAATAAAGATTGAAAGCGATAGAGTTTTTTATTCCGGGGAATTGGATAATTTATTCCAATGTGTAATTCCATACGTATCTTTTATAGGTGCAGTTGTTATTAATAAGAAGCTTTGGTTGGAGCGGGATAAGGAGATTTTTTTTGGTACAGAATTCATTCATGTCGGTGTTATTTTTCAAAAGCCTGTACCAGGTAATACGTTGGTTATAGCAGAGCCGCTTATTACAATCCGATTGGGAAATGCTCAATGGACATCGAGGTCTTTTGAAATATGGATGATAAAATGGCCTAAACTTTTATGCTCTTTCGCAGATATTTCAGAAACGTCAAAAAAAGAACATTCAATGTCTCCTTCATGGCAGTGGTTAATTAAAATGCTCTATCATCGAAAACAATCTGCATTTTCACAAAAGCAATATCGGGTGTGGTTAAAATCAGCTAAAGATTTACCCGCATGGTGGATCTTGACCGTTAAAGCTATCAGTTTGTTTCCGGTACCTATTGCAAAATTTATGATTAATTCCTACGTAAGTCTTCGAAATAAAATTACTTAAGCCTATCCGGCAATTTGGCTTCTCGTAAATTTAGAAAGGGTTATGTACGAATAAGCAAGTATCGGGAACATTCACAAAACTTATTGGATATTATGGTTGAAAAAAGAGAAATATTGGTTTCGGAATTAATAATATTAATTAGAAACGTTATCAAATACCTGTTATCAAAATGGAAACTTCTACTACTCTTTATTGTTTTAGGAGGTGCTTTAGGAGTATGGAAGGCCTGGCTGACAAAACCTAAATATATCGCAACTCTTACTTTTTTCACGGAAGGTGACAGTAAATCTGCTTTGGGTGGATACTCGGGATTGGCTGCACAATTTGGTTTAGATTTAGGCGGAGCGGGTGGAACTGCTTTCGAAGGAGAAAACTTAATTGAAATCCTCCATAGCAAAACTTTAATCAATAAAACATTGCTTTCTCCGGTCGAAGAAAATAGCAGTACGCTGATGATTGATAAGTATCTATCAGACCATGAGATAAATAAAGGCTGGAAAACAGATGAAAAATATAAGAACGTTAAATTTGATCAGTTTCCATCGAACCCCGACAGGCTAAGAGATAGTATTCTCAACGAAATAAATGAAGGCATTGTCGAGTCAGAGCTAAATATACAGAAGCGTGATAAGAAGCGTGACTTAATTGAAGTAACCATGGTTTCTGGAAGTGAAAATTTTGCTAAAAGGTTTATAGAGATTCTTACCTCTAACGCAATAAAATATTATACAGATTATAAAGTAAAAAAGTCAAGTCAGAACGTTGGTATTTTACAGAAACAGACAGACTCGGTTAGAGCTATTCTTTTTGGTAATATTAATGACGTGGCCGTAATGAATGATGTAAACGTAAATCCACTAAGACAAATAGTTAGAACTGGAGTCCAGCGAAAGCAGGTTGACGTTCAGGCAAACAGTGCACTTTACGGGGAACTCTTAAAGAATCTTGAACTATCAAAACTAGCATTGAGAAAAGAAACTCCTTTGATTCAGGTAGTTGATCAACCATCATTGCCATTAAAAAAAATTAAACCGGGAAGACTTCTTACAGGAGTAATATATGCTTTTGTTGCTGGCATTCTTGTAACAATTTTTATTCTTGCCAAATTATGGTTGATTAAGAATAACGTAATAGTTCACAAGAATGATGTTCGAAAAGGAAATAGGGCGGCAGTTTAAAAAAGCTTTGGATAGACGTTTTATTAGCTTAAATTATTTGGATGAATAGGCGATTTCTAATTGTTGTGGTAATTTATGAGTGTACTTTGGACGATTCTATTACCTTTCAAAGGTTGTTGTCTCTAAAACAGAAAACTTCTCTTTTTCCTCAAATTTTAATATACGATAATAGCCTTACATCTCAATATTCAGGAAAATATCTACAATCAATTGCCTTTTATAAACATAACCCTGCAAATGGGGGTGTTGCAGAAGCATATAATTATGCGCTTTATATAGGGAAAGGTGAACAGAAAGAATGGTTGGTATTATTTGACCAGGATACTAATATTTCTAATGATTACTTTACAGAGTTAGAAAAATCTATACAAATGTACCCGGAGCAAAAGCTTTTTTGTCCGATTGTCCGTTCTACCAATAAAATCGTATCTCCTGCTTATTACATTGCGGAAAAAGCAATTAGACTTCAAAATGCTAAAACAGGTATTTTAAGTTGCAAATATTATTCAATAATTAATAGTGGTTTAACTATACAGTTATTGGAAATGGAAAAACTCGGAGGATATGATAGGGACTTACCCCTTGACTTCAGTGATCATTACTTTTTTATAAAGTACAAAAAAAGGAATAAACATTTCGTTGTAATCAATTGTGAGAATCTTCACAGTCTTTCTGCTGATACCGACGAAATTTTTGAAGTTGTTTATAATCGTTTTAAAAAATTTTGTGTTTCATCCATTATTTATTCAAACAAAGTTCATTCCGGTCTACCCTTAGTTTGGTTAAGTACCCGAGCATTTAAACTAACATTTAAATTTTTAAGAATTGAATTCCTTAAGTTTATATTCGTCAGAAAATAAATTAACCTTATTAAGGTGTTTTTTTTGGTTTTTTATTTTAGAAGCCTGCTTAGGGGGTTCAGGACAATTAATAGCCTTTGGAGGCGGATTATCAATTAGAAAGATCAATTTCACTCTTGCATTATTAATGTCTTTTTTTATCATTTTTTATTTAAAGAAAATTTCAAAAGATATTGCTTTTATTTTTATTTCTTTTACCGTTTCACTACTTATAGCTGTTATTACAGGTTTCATTAATTACGGAAGGGATGAAAGAGTCATTGAAAACCTATTGATGCAATCATTTCTTTTATTACTGCCTTTCTATAGCCTTTTTATAAAAAATGAAGCTGACATCGGCATTGTAATTTCGATTTTAAAATTTACATCTCTTTTAATGGCTTTTATATATTTGATCGTAATAGGTTTATTGGTAGCAGGTGTACTTGATTTTGTTACTGTTCACGCCATAATTGATGGATCGGTTGAATTTATGGGTAGAGGACAGAGCGGGTTCTGGTATAAAGGCTTTCTTTACTTGTGCATAGGATTATTTTTTTTTGATATGGAAAAGAACGCTTTTCCTAAAAGACTAAAACAAATTTTAATTGCTATAGCTATCTACTTTACTTTTACCAGGGGTTTTATTCTCGCTCTTTTTGTTACTATTATTTTGCACCAATTATTTTTTAAGAGTGTTTTCAAGAGCATGCTCATTTTGTTTTTTTCAATTTTAGTTATTACCTTTTTTGGCAAGAATTATGAAGCATCATCGTTCGACAGGTCAGACTCAGATAACATTAGGAAAATACAGTTTCATCAGGTAATAGCTGCAGTTGATCCTACTTCAATTTTTATAGGCCATGGATTTGGTAAGGGCGTGCCGATAAGGGAAAATCATTTTGAAATCAATTATTTGGAAATATTTCACAAGCAGGGAACTATTGGCATTATATTTTGGTTTTCTCTTTTAGCGTACATATTCTTTCTCTATAATGATTGCAGGAGAAGTGGATGCGAAAAAAAAGCACGACCTTTTTTTCTAGCTGCTTTATTTGTGTATATCCAATCGGCAACAAACCCTTTTTTGACCAATTCAATCGGACTTAATATGATAATGATTTCAATAGTATGCTTAAATATATACATCACAGATGGCAGAGAAAGTATCAATAGTAATAGCAACATATAATGGGGAAGCTTATTTAAAAGAACAATTAGAATCTATTTTTATTCAATTACCAGATAATGCCGAGATACTTATATCAGACAATGGTTCCACTGATAACACCGTTGAAATAATTAAGCAGTATAAACATCCGAAAATTAAATTACTAGTTAATAAAGACAAGAAAGGAGTAATAAATAACTTTGAGCATGCGTTAAATTCAGCTTTAGGAGAAGTGATTTTCTTATGTGATCAGGATGATATTTGGCTTCCAAATAAAATTCAAGTTTCTTTAAAATACCTCGAAACGTATGACATGGTTGTGTCAAATTGTACAATTGTAAACAATAATTTAGAAGTAATTATTCCATCATGGTTTGAGGTTCAAAAATCGAGAAAAGGTTTAATTAAAAATTTGATGTCCAGTACGTATATGGGTTCATGCATGGCTTTTAGGAGAAGTGTACTCAAATTAGCCCTGCCTTTCCCTGCTCAAGTTCCTATGCACGATATATGGATTGGATTTGTAAGTGAATTATTTTTTAAAAATGTTTTTATAGAAGATAAGTTGATTTTATATCGTCGCCATATATCCAACTCTTCCAACACTGGTGAAAAGTCTAAATTTAATTTAATTAGCAAATTTGAGTTTAGGCTGAATATATTAAAACACATCCCTCTTTTATTAAAGCGACGCTATAAAGTAAAAGCTATCTGATTTTTCAGCACCTGATTTTTTACCGCAAAACGAATTGATATGTATAAGAGAGAATTTTTAGCAGAATTGATTTTTCAGAAATTGTATGCAGAAAAAGGTAAAATGAAGCAAGAATTTTTATCGAAAGGTAGAATAAATACTTGTTTTATAGATGATCTTCTGCCAGAAGCAATAGTGAAAGAAATTTACTTCGCATTTCCTTCTCCTCAAGAAATGGCCATTCATAAATCTTTAAAAGAAAATAAGAGGATTGCAGCACAAATGAACTTGTATAATCCCTTGTTAGAGGAAATAATTTTTGCTTTTCAGGATTCAAGGGTACTAGATGTAGTTACAGAAATTACAGGTTTAAAGCAAATGTTTCCCGATGAAAATTTATATGCCGGGGGAATTAGTTTGATGGCTAAAGGGAATTTTTTAAACCCGCATTTGGATAATTCTCATGATAATGATAGGGAAAATTATCGTGTTTTAAACCTTCTTTATTACGTAACTCCTGATTGGAAAATTGAAAATGGAGGAAATTTAGAGCTTTGGGACAATGGGGTAAAAAGTCAGCAAAGAATAATACATTCTAAGTTTAACCGGCTGGTTTTAATGGTTACTAATAAATCGTCTTACCATTCGGTAAGTAAAGTGGTGAGCGATGGAAAAAGATGTTGTGTTTCAAATTATTATTTTTCTAAAATTCCGGCGGAGTCAAAGGATTACTTTCATGTTACATCTTTTTATGGAAGACCAGAAGAGCCCGTTAAGGATTTGGCTTTAAGAGCCGATGCCCTTTTAAGGAACTTTATAAGAAAAATTACCAAGAAAAGAATTTTTGAAACTAAACATATTTACAAAAAAACTAAATGAAGATTCTTTTGAAAATGCAGTTCACTTGCTTTTTAAAGTCTTCGATGAAGCCCATACTTTATCAGAGCGTCTTCAATTAGAACTATGCCCACTATAAGTACTTTAATTATTTTGAACGATGCCATTTACAATGTTGGCAAGTGAGTATAAAATGATTGATCCGAACAAAACGCTTAAACGCCTAAAATAAATATTACACCTTTTGATGTTGAGATATGTTTCCATTTTGTTTCTGCTTTTTGTTTTCAATACCGTATTTGGACAAAACAGTATTCAACTTATTTTAGAAGGAAAAAGTAAGTACAAAATTGCTATTGCAACAAATGCAGACGAGGTTGAAAAAAAAGCAGCCACTGTTTTACAAAAGTATCTTGCTGAAATTTCGGGCTGCACTTTACCTATAACACAAAAAGCAAAACTTTCTGATCCGTTTTTAATACTTGTAGGACGAACAGTCGAAATTTTTAAGCGAGATACGATTGGACTAGGGGAAGATGGAATACTGCTAAAGCAATCAGGTAACAATCTATGTATTACGGGAGGATCGCGAAAAGGAGTGCTGTACAGTGTATACACTTTTTTGGAAGATTAC
>JAOQAJ010000152.1 GCA_025963675.1 Segetibacter sp. | reverse complement strand
CGCCCTTGCGAGCAATAAATGGCTACTCTATCATGCTTAAAGAAGACAACCAATCCAACCTGGATGCAGAAGGAAACAGAATTATCGATGTTATTATTGATAATACTAAAATGATGAGCCAGCTTATAGATGATCTTCTGACCTTTTCAAAAATCGCAAGGCTTGAAGTAGTTAGTGAGGCGGTAGATATGAAACAGTTAGCAGAAAAGTGGGGGTGAACTATTACAGACAGAGAATAGAGCTGACTATTCTATTAATATAAGTAACCTGCCTAAATGTAAAGGCGACGAAAATATGCTGAAGCAGGTATGGTTTAACCTGATAGGTAATGCCATAAAATATTCATTCAAAAAATTAAACCCCCAAATAGAAGTAAGCGCTATAGATGATGGTAAGACTAATATTTACTACGTAAGAGACAACGGAGCAGGCTTTGATATGAAATACTCCAGCAAATTGTTTGGAGTATTTCAGCGCTTACACAGAAGTGATGAATTTAAAGGAACAGGGGTTGGACTTGCCCTTGCAAAAAGAATCATAAGTAAACACAGTGGTGAAATATGGGCAGAAGCTGAATTGGATAAAGGCGCTGTCTTTTATTTCAGCATTCCCAAATAATTACAATATGAACAAACAATTGAATGGGGTAGAGATACTGTTGGTGGAAGATAACTTACGCGATGCTGAACTGGCCATTCGTGCACTTCGTAAAGTTAATTTGGCTAATCATGTTGTACATGTTAAAGACGGGGTCGCCCTCGACTTTATTTTTGCTAAGGGACGTTTTCAGAACGTGATGTGAAGAAAGTGCCAAAAGTAATTTTGTTTGATATTAAAATGCCGCGGGTAGATGGAATAGAAGTATTAAGACAGGTAAAATCCAACCCTGACACAAAATGAATTCCTGTGTTGTTGTAATGACATCATCTAAAGAAGAGCAGGATATCGTAACTAGCTGCCAATTAGGAGTAAACAGCTTTGTAGTAAAGCCAGTTGAGTTTAATGGCTTTGCTAAAGCAGTGAGCGAGCTAGGCTTATATTGGGTATTAGTTAATCAACCTCCGGTTATTTAAGGATAGAAAGAAAAATGAACGATAAGTATAGAATCTTACATTTAGAAGATGTATCAACTGATGCTGAACTTGTAGCAAGGGAATTAAAAAAAAACAATATCAGTTTCGAGCATCTTGTAATTGATTGTAAGAAGGATTATATAGAAGCCCTTGATCAATTTTGTCCTGATATCGTTCTTTGCGGTCATTCGCTTCGCTCCTTCAACTCCCTCGAAGCTATCAGCATTATTAAAGCAAAGATGCTCTGTATTCCTTTTATCTTGATTACGGCAACCCTTACAGAAGAAGTTGCTGTAAGAGTAGTAAAAGAAGGTGCAGACGACTACATATTTAAAGACACGTTAAAAAGACTTCCCAATGCGCTTATAAACGCAATAGAGAAATACAGATTTGAAAAGGAACGCACGCAACTGATTGATGAAGTACTCGAAAAGGAAACTTTATTAAAAGAACTTTTAGGACAGTTATCTAATAAGCTTTTATTGGCCACAAGCGTTGCAGGTATAGGTATCTGGGAATATTGTTTAAGCGACAACAAATTCATAGGTGATGATGTCCTCTTTTCACTCTACGGAATAACATCTGCTGATTTCGATGGGAGCTATAAAATGTGGATGCAGTTTGTTCATCCTGACGATAAAGAAAGAGTTAAGCAGGAGATACAGGATACTTTCCTAAAATATGCTGACTTTGATACCGAATTCAGAATTGTCTGGAATGATGGATCAATTCATTCCATTAAAGCTGTAGCGCTTGTACAAAGAGATGCCGCCAGAAATCCTACCCGTCTTATTGGAACCAACCAGGATATATCTTCTCAGAAAAAAGCAGAACAGGTAGTTAGAGAGAGCGAAGCAAAATATCGATCTTTTTTTGAAAATAGTATGGATGGCATTCTCTTAACAATGCCTTACGGTGGAATAGCAGAAGCAAATCCGGCTGCATGTACCATTTTTCAAATGACTCAAGAGGAGATATGCAATTCAGGGAAATTCGGATTAATAGACTTAACCGACCCTGCATCTAAATCACTCATAGAAGAGCGAAACCGGACGGGTAAGGCCAAAGGTGAGCTTACATTTATCCGTAAGGATGGAAGTAGATTTTTAGGGGAGTTTACATCAGGCATTTTTAAAGACGCGTTGGGCAATGAAATAACCTCTACGATCATTCGTGATATAACAGAACGTAAACAAGCGGAGCAAAAACTCATTTCTACTTCCGGGGCATTACGAAAGGCATTGAATGATGTGGAAAAAATAATGGATTCATCATTAGATGTTATTTGTTCAATTGGTGAAGAAGGGAGATTTGTTAGTGTAAGTTCTGCATCTGAACACATTTGGGGTTACAAACCAAGTGAATTAACCGGCAAAAGATATATGGATATGGTATTTGCTGAAGATGCAGCACATACCATAGATGTGGCTGAAGGAATTGTGAGCGGTGTACCTGTTACCATGTTTGAAAACAGGTATGTACGTAAAGATGGAAGCATAGTGCCTTTACTTTGGTCTGCAAGATGGGATGATAATGATAAATTGATGTATTGCATAGCCAAAGATGCGACAGAGAAAAAAAGACTGGAGAAAGCCTTTGAAAGTGAAAGGCAGCGGCTTTACGACTTATTCCTGCATGCCCCTTCCTGCATCGGCGTCTTAAAGGGACCAAACCATGTATTTGAAACGGCAAACCCTCTCTATTTACAATTAATAGGTAAAACAGATATCATTGGTAAACCGTTAAAAGAAGTATTGCCGGAAGCGGCAGAGCAAGGATTTATTGAATTGCTGGATACTGTGTACAAAACAGATAAAACTTTTGTAGCTAATGAAAGGCTTATAAAGCTTGACCCGAACGGCAATGGAGAATTCGTTCATAAATATTTGAATTTCATTTGCCAGTCCAATAAAAATACTGCTGGTATTATAGAAGGCATTTTCTTTTTTGCAATTGATGTTACAGAACAGGTAGAGGCACGGCATAAGATTGAGGATAGTGAAAAACGATTCCGGCAGATTGTTGAAACGGCACAGGAAGGTATTTGGATGATTGACGAAAACTGTAAGACTGTATTCGTCAATCAAAAGATGTGCGACATGCTTGAATACAGTCAGGAAGAAATGATTGGAAGAACAAATCTTTCTTTCAAAGATGAGGAGGGCCAACAGAGTTCTTTACAGTTTCTGGAGAAAAGAAAAATGGGTATTAATGAATCGCATGAGTCTAAATTTCTTACTAAAAGTGGAAAGTATATATGGACGTACGTATCAACCAACCCGATCTTTGATGAAGAAGGAGCATATAAAGGCGCACTTGGTATGATTACCAATATTACTGAACGCAAACTCGCTGAAGAAAAGTTGAGGGAGAACCAGGAACAATTACTTGAGTCGCAGCGGATAGCTCATATAGGTAGCTGGCAATTAAACTTTTCAAATTCAACAGATATAAATTCTAACCCGATTTATTGTTCGGAGGAAACCTATAGAATTTTTGGGCTGCAACCTGATACAGCCGAAGTTTCCTACCACTTATTTTCCAAATTTATCTATTCGGAAGACCGCGAACTTGTAAAGGCTTCTTTGGAAAAGTCTATCGAAGAAAACTCTTCTTACTCCATTGATTTTCGTATTGTACACAGGAATGGAAGTAAAAAATGGGTTTGCCAGCAGGCGAAGGTGGTAACAGATGACGCTTCAGGGAAACCTTTAAAAATGTTTGGAACCATAAAAGATATTACCATACGTAAAGAACAGGAACTGCAGCTGCAAAAAAATACTGAAGAACGGGATATACTTATTGCAGAGCTTACAAAATCAATTAAAGATTTAAAGCAGTTTACTTATATCACTTCTCATAATTTCAGAGCTCCCTTATCTAATTTAATTGGTTTATTAAGCCTTGTAGATTACAATACTTTAGAAACTGGAAATAAAGAGATTGTAGAAATGTTTAAAGCCTCTACCCTGCAATTAAATAAAACAATTAATGATCTTATCCAGATATTAATTATTAAGAATAATGTAAATGTAAATACGACAAATAACAGTATTAATGAATCGGTGGATGAGGCACATACTTCTTTATCACATGAAATTAACGAGACAGGTTGCATAATAAATAAAGATTTACAGGTTGAAAAGATTTACTTCAATAGATCTTACCTCGAAAGCATATTAATAAACTTACTGTCAAATGCTATTAAGTACCGTTCACCTGATCGTCCTCTTCAAATTGATATTTCAACAAAACCAAAGTCAAACGGAGACGTTTTGATGATTATAAAAGATAATGGAATTGGTATAGATTTAAACAGGCATCGTGACAGTATCTTCGGATTATACCAAAGATTTCACACCAATCCTGATAGTGTCGGCTTAGGACTGTTTATAGTTAAAACGCAAATAAATGCACTTGGCGGGGAAATAGATGTTGAGAGTAAAATTGATAAAGGAACCACCTTTTATATAACCTTTAAAGAAAAGCCAAGATAATATTACCTGGATTGAAATTTTATTTTCTATGCAAAAGTCGTGTGATGATTAAAATGGCAAGCTTTTTCCGTATGTGGCTTTAAAGGGTCAATAACAAATTCTTCGCGAGGAGGTTTCGTATCTTTAATAAAATATTCATTCTGAAACAGTTCCTTTAATTGCTGTTGGACGCATGAATAAAATGATGGTTTAACAAGGTAAAAATTGGCACCCATGCTATAACACCTGTCAATCTCCTTAACATTATCTGCTGCAGAATACATGACAACTTTTACTGAATTATAATCCTTGATGCTTCTTATTTCTTTGAGGCATGTAATACCGTTTTTATAAGGCATGTTGATATCTAAAAAAATAACATCAGTATCAATGGACGCTTGTATAAGTGAGGAAAACATTATTCCGTTACAAGTACGTAAAAGCTGAAACGACCCTTCAAGCGATGATAAAGCCATACTAAAGAAATAAAAATCATCTTCATCATCTTCTGAAAGAAGGATGTTGCAAATATTAGGTCTAAGTAATTCCGGCACAGTATTATTTAATATTAGAATTAAGCATATTAAAATTAAGAAGTAATTAA
>JAOQAJ010000118.1 GCA_025963675.1 Segetibacter sp. | reverse complement strand
AATTTTGCCATTGTTATTTTAGTTTAAAGTTCTGAGTTTAAAGTTTTGAGTTTTGTTACTTTTTTTAGCCAACGGTTTATCTCTTTTCATCTTCTGTTGTGTCACTCACTTCTACTTTTTGTTTTCTGTTCATCCACCTCATCCTCGGTCTTTCACCTTGCCGTGAGGCACTAAGCAATTTTTTATTTCATCGTTGTGCTAACAATGCTTTAACTGCGTTTACTGCTCCTCTTAGCCTGGTTCTTAAACACTCTTTAGCCGAGTTTCGCCACTAAGTCACTTCAAGTGACTCAGGTTTCTTTTCGTTAAATGATATTTTGTTATTAAAAGGGTCCACTACTTCTACAGCCCATGAGCCATAAAAAGTTTCATCGATTCCGGGCTTATTGTACTTGTACTTTTTATCTATTAGTTGTTGGTGATATGCTTTCAAATCTTTGCACCAAACAAATACTTTACCTCCCGGTGTTGCATCTCCATGATGCTCGCTTAAATGTAATGTTAGACCGCCTTTTGTTACTTCCATATAAATAGGAAAGTTTTCTTCAAACCGGTGTTCCCAAACGATTTCGAAACCCAACCAATCCTTGTAAAATTCAACTGCTTTTTGGTAATCGAATATTCGTAAAATTGGTATTGTTTTCTCTACAGTCATTTTAAAAATTTCATTTCCGTATGATCCTAGACATACGGAAATCTGGGTTCTACATACTAAACAGTTCTTCTCGTTTGCCCAGGTATTCATTCTCTACCGCCTCTTCGCCAGGTTCGGCTGCCTCAAATTCTTTTAGTTTTTCATGGAAACCGCTGCTTGCTTTTATGATAGCAACTCTTGCGCTTCTGACAAATTCAATTAAACCGTACGGACTAAGAAAATCTATTAATCTTTGTGTTTCTTCACGATGTCCGGTAGTTTCAAATATTGTATAATCTTTTCTGATTGCCACTGCCCTTGCTCCATATTGACGAAGTAATCGTTCTACCTGTACCTTCTCAGCAATTTCGTCGGTACTTACTTTGTATAAAGCAAGCTCCTGCCAGACAATTTCGTCATTCGTATTGTAGTAAACTTTCAGTACTTCAACTTGTTTTTCTATCTGGCGTGCTACTTTTTTTATAACGTCTTCTGTTTCATGTATCACTAAAGTAAAGCGTGATATGCTTTCAAACTCTGAAGGAGAACTATTGATGCTTTCGATATTTATCTTCCGTCTTGAAAAAATAATAGCAATACGAACCAGCAGACCCACCTGGTTTTCTGTATAAACCGTTATTGTGTATTCCTGTTTTTGCATAAATTCTTTTTTCTACTGCTTAAAAAACTTTTCTGTAGTGCTCTACTGTAGGAAATGGATCGTAAAAATGATGCAACAACTTTTTCCATTCCTGGTATTCTTTGCTCTTTCTAAAACCTTCCGTGTGATCTTCGAGCGTTTGCCACCTGACAATCAATAAATATTTGTCTACTTCTTCCAGGCATTTCTGCAGCTCGTGGTACTGATAACCGTCCATGCTCGAAATTATCTTTTGGGCTTCTGCAAATGCTGTCTCAAATGCTTCACTCTGACCAAATCGTATTTTTAAAAGAGCTATTTCTGTTATCATTTAGGCCTGTTGCTAAAAGTGCCTTTGAAAGATGGCTGTGGAGGTAAACGTTGATTATGTTCACTATAGATACCTCACGGCAAAATCCCTTATTTCCTCCCGATCCTTAAAATCCTATAAATCCCGGTTCTAAGACAATCTTATCTCACTCACGCTACAACCTTGCGGCACCATCGGAAACACGTTGTCTTCTTTACCCACCATTACTTCTAGAAAGTAGGACCCCTGGTGATCAAGCATTGTTTTAATGGCCTTTTGCAAATTTGCTCTTTCTGACACCTTCTGACCTTCTATACCATAACCTTTTGCAACCATTATATAATCAGGGCTGGTAATGTCGACAAATGAATAGCGTTTGTCGTGAAACAACTGCTGCCACTGCCGTACCATTCCAAGGAATTCGTTATTCAGAATTACAATTTTTACGTTGACTTGGGTTTGCATTATGGTGCCGAGTTCCTGGATGGTCATTTGAATACCACCATCACCAATAATTGCGATTACAGTACGTTCCGGAGCGCCGAATTTTGCACCGATAGCAGCAGGCAATCCAAATCCCATTGTACCTGCACCACCCGAGGTTATGTTACTTTTTGACTGGTTGAATTTTGCGTAACGACAAGTCACCATTTGGTGTTGTCCAACATCGGTCACCATAATGGCGTTGCCACCTGTTATTTGATTAATCTGATGTATTACTTCACCCATTGTCAGTTTCTCACCTTCAGGGTTAAGTTCTTTTTGTATTAAGGTATCTTCTTCTATTTGCTTGTATTCATTAAACCTTTTCAGCCATTCTGTATGTTGCTTCCCCTTAACCAAAGCTGTTAGAATAGGCAACGTTTCTTTACAATCACCCCAAACCCCAACAGTAGCCTTTACGTTTTTATCAATCTCGGATGGATCAATATCAAGGTGAATGACTTTTGCCTGTTTGGCGTATTTGTCGAGGCGGCCGGTAACGCGATCATCGAAACGCATACCGATCGCAATCAAAACATCACAGTCATTTGTAAGTACATTTGGTCCGTAGTTACCGTGCATTCCGAGCATGCCGACATTTAAAGGATGGTCTGTTGGAATTGCACTTGCCCCAAGAATGGTCCATGCGGCAGGAATACCACTTTTTTCGATAAAAGCTTTAAACTCTTTTTCGGCTTTACCTAATATCACACCCTGTCCCCAGAGAATAAAAGGCCGTTCTGCAGAGTTAATAAGTTTTGCGGCTTCTTCGATATATTCTTTCCTGACTACTGGTTTTGGCCTGTAGCTGCGGATGTGGTCACAACGCTGGTAACCTTCGTACACGAACTTATCAAGCTGTGCATTTTTTGTAATGTCTATTAAGACAGGTCCGGGGCGACCGGTTTTAGCAATATGGAAAGCTTTTGCCAAAACCGCCGGAATTTCAGAAGCGTCTGTAACCTGGTAATTCCATTTGGTAATAGGTGTTGTTATGTTAATTACATCCACTTCCTGGAATGCATCCGTTCCTAATAAATGAGCGTACACCTGGCCCGTGATACAAATAAGCGGAGTGCTGTCTATCATTGCGTCGGCTAAACCGGTAACAAGATTGGTAGCTCCGGGACCGCTGGTGGCGAAAACAATTCCTACCCGCCCTGATGCACGGGCGTACCCCTGGGCAGAGTGTATCCCTCCCTGCTCGTGGCGAACAAGTATATGTTTCAATTTGTCGTGGTAGTCATACAATGCATCGTAGATAGGCATGATTGCTCCACCGGGATACCCGAAAATAGTGTCAACACCTTCTGCTATAAATGCTTCCAAAACAGCCTGTGACCCGCTCAATTTTCCTGGCTCCCTGGCAGGCGCTTTTGGAGTAGTGTCCGGTTTTATCAGGATCTGTTCTTCTACGTCAAGTATTGAATTAACTAAACTCATATTCTGCTATTTTGTACCCTTAACAATAAGGGCTTTAAATAATTTATCTTTTGATATTGTCTTTTCTATGATTCTTATGCCTCGTCCGTTACACATCCATTTGCAGCATTGGTAACATGCTTAGCATATTTAAACAATATTCCTTTAGTTGCTTTCAATGCAGGTTGTTGCCAATTGGCTTTTCTTTCTGCAATGGTCGCTTCGTCTACTTTAAGATTAAGCGTGTTGTTTATTGCATCAATTTCTATAATGTCATCATCTTTTACAAATGCAATCAAACCTCCTTCATAAGCTTCCGGGGTAATATGACCAACGACAAAACCGTGGGTTCCGCCACTAAATCTTCCGTCAGTTATTAACGCAACGGCTTTACCTAACCCGGCTCCAATGATGGCACCTGTGGGTTTCAACATCTCCGGCATACCCGGAGCGCCTTTCGGGCCTATGTTTCTAATTACAACTACATCGCCGTGTTTTACTTTGCCGCTTGAAATCCCTTCTATCAAATGTTTTTCTCCGTCGAAGACGCGGGCCGGACCTTCGAAACGTTCTCCTTCTTTGCCGCTTATTTTTGCAACACTTCCGCCCTCCGCAAGATTTCCGTATAAAACCTGTAAATGCCCTGTTGCCTTTAGTGGCTGCTCGAGCGGCATGATGATCTTCTGTTGTTCAAAATCGAGATCAGGAGCATCAGCTAAGTTTTCCGCTACCGTTTTACCTGTTACTGTTAAGCAATCTCCATGTAGCAAGCCTTTACTTAATAAATATTTCATTACTGCAGGAACTCCGCCGTATTGATGAAGGTCTTCCATCAGGTATTTACCGCTCGGTTTAAAATCGGCTAAGACGGGTATTTTATCGCTAATCACCTGGAAATCGTCCTGCGTTACCGGAACATCAACACTTTTAGCCATTGCAATCAGGTGCAATACTGCGTTTGTGCTACCGCCCAATACCATTACAACTGTAATCGCATTTTCAAATGCCTTACGCGTCATTATATCGCTTGGCTTTATGTCTTTTTCGAGCAATATTTTTATAGCCGCTCCAACCGCTTCACATTCTTTTTGTTTTTCAGCACTCAACGCCGGGTTGGATGAAGAGTTAGGTAAACTCATTCCCAATGCTTCGATGGCGCTTGCCATTGTATTTGCAGTGTACATTCCGCCACAGGCTCCTGCTCCGGGACAAGCATGTTGTACTATACCTTTAAAGTCTGTTTCGCTTAAGTTGCCTGCAATTTTTTGACCCAGTGCTTCGAATGCACTTACAATGTTTAAATCTTCGCCTTTATAATGACCTGGTGCAATTGTACCACCGTACAACATTATTGAAGGACGATTTAATCGGCCCATTGCCATAATAGAACCCGGCATATTTTTATCACAACCAGGTATAGCAATGATTGCGTCATAGTATTGTGCACCCGCATTCGTTTCAATGCTGTCTGCTATTAAATCGCGGCTTACAAGGCTATATCGCATTCCATCGGTTCCCATGCTGATACCATCACTAACACCAATCGTATAAAAACGTAAACCGAGTAAATCCTGTGTCTTATTGATATTGTCTCTAACAACTGTTGCCAGGTCATTCAAATGCATATTACAGGGATTGCCGTCCCAACCCATACTTACAATTCCAACCTGTGCTTTATTAAAATCTTCTTCTTTAAAACCAATCGCGTACAACATCGCCTGTGCGGCTGGTTGTGTTACATCCTGCGTTATTGTCTTGCTGTATTTATTTAATTCCATGCTGTGGAAATGTAATTTTATTTGTTACCGGCTATTGAATTTTTTTTCATCATCGTTGTGTCACTCCCTTGTACAGTCTTTTCTTTAATCGTCCTAGCATCAATCCTTGCTGAGGTTAAGAATGAACTTTAGCAAAGATAATTCTGCTTTTTTCTTAAGCCCCCTTCAGAGGTTTCGCGCTATATTATCGTTGATTTACTGATGACCATATTCTCTTTATTCATTCTTGACGGGATCCTGTTTTCTACATAATCAGAAATGAGGTCGCCAATTGTAGCAGTTGAATAATTATTTATGGGATCAATGTCTTTCGTTACAAATCCATTTGCTAAATTCCACATTACAGCTTCTCTCAAGAGTTCGGCTTCTTCCGATAAAGCAAAGTAATCCAACATCATAGCTGCGGATAAAATAGAGCCGTTTGGATTGGCAATATTTTTCCCCGCAGCCTGAGGATAACTTCCATGAATTGGTTTGAACAAGGCCAGTTTATTGCCTACAGATGCAGAAGGTAATAAACCGAGCGAACCGGTGATGACGCTTGCTTCATCGCTAATAATATCACCAAACATATTTTCTGTCAGTATAACATCAAATCGTTTTGGGTTGATAATTATTTGCATGGCTGCATGATCTACAAACAGGTAATCAACTGTAACATCAGGATATTGAGCAGCGATTTCCTGCACAACTTTTCTCCAAAGTCTTGATGTTTCCAGCACATTGGCTTTGTCGACCAACGTAAGCACTTTTCTTCTTTTTAAAGCATAGGCAAATGCAACGTGTGCTACCCTTTCTATCTCATTCCTATGGTAAACGCAATCGTCAGAGGCCTGTGTTTGGTCTTCGTTAAGATGTTTCTTACCGAAGTATATTCCGCCGGTTAGTTCCCGAATAATAATAAAGTCCACCCCCTCGATCCTGTTATTTTTAAAAGGGGATAAATGGTGTAAAGGAGCATAGGTGGTTATTGGTCTGATATCGGCAAAAAGTCCTAATTCCTTTCTTATTTTAAGTAAGCCGTGTTCGGGTCTTACTTTAGCTAAAGGATCATTGTCATACTTTGGATGTCCAACCGCACCGAATAAAATAGCGTCACTTCTAAGACAGAGGGCTAAGGTTTCATCTGGTAAAGGATCTCCGGTTTTGTCAATTGCAACTGCCCCCATTAGCCCATATTCATAACTGAACTGGTGCTTGAATTGACGGGCAACTGAATCCAAAACCTTTATTGATTGCTGAGTTACTTCAGGACCTATTCCATCACCTAATATCACCGCTATTTTCTTTTGCATATCTATCCTCGTCTCTTCTTTTGTAGTGCGCGAAAAAAGCTCAATAGTTTTCTAACTGTCGAACGGAATGCGACGCAACGATGTTTAATAGCAGCAATCTGTCTGTTACCAAAAAAGTCTTACAACGCTGCTGACATTGCAGGTTGATACTGTTCTGCCAGTTTATTTAAGTCCGCTTCTTCTACTTCCTTCTTTTTATCGGCAAGTTGTAAAAAGCTTTCATAAAGCACGTCTATATCATTACGATTAAAATTAAATCCTAGTTTTTGGAAGCGGTGAGCCAGGGCGCTTCTTCCGCTGCGAGCTGTTAAGACAATTTTACTTCCATCGGCACCAACATCATCAGGATTAATGGTTTCATAGGTGGAAGAGTCTTTCAAAAATCCATCCTGGTGTATGCCTGAAGAATGAGAGAAAGCGTTTGCACCGACGATTGCCTTGTTAGGCTGCACCGGCACCCGCATGGTATCAGCAACCAAACGGCTTAATGGATTTAATTGTTTGGTTTTTATATTGGTAAAATAACCAAGGTCTTTGTGTTGTTTTAAGATCATCACCACTTCTTCAAGTGATGTATTTCCTGCTCTTTCGCCAAGTCCGTTAATGGTACACTCGACTTGCCTTGCACCACTAATAACACCTGAAATTGCATTTGCAGTTGCGAGGCCAAGGTCGTTGTGGCAATGGCATGAAATAATTGCTTTATCAATATTCGGAACATTATTCTTTAGATAGGCGATCTTAGCGCCGTATTGAGAAGGAAGGCAATAGCCAGTCGTATCGGGAATGTTTACCGTAGTTGCACCTGCTTTGATAACTGCCTCAATTACTCTTGCAAGATAATCGTTGTCGGTGCGGCCTGCGTCTTCGGCATAAAACTCAACATCATCAGTAAAATTTCTTGCCCATTTTACACATTGAATTGCTCTTTGTAAAATGTCTTCTCTGTTTGAATTGAATTTGCCTTTTATATGATAATCAGATGTTCCGATACCAGTATGTATTCTTGAACGTTTGGCGTATTTAAGCGCCTCTCCGGCTACTTCAATGTCTTTTTGTACCGCTCTAGACAATCCGCAAACCGTTGCATTCTTTATCGTTTTTGAAATTTGATTAACCGACTCGAAGTCTCCCGGACTGGATATGGGAAAGCCAGCCTCAATAATGTCTACGCCAAGTTCTTCCAATCTTTTTGCCAGATCTACCTTTTCAGCAGTGTTAAGCTTACACCCCGGAACCTGTTCTCCATCACGCAACGTCGTATCGAAAATGTAGACCTGATTGCCTTGCATAAATCAAATTTTATAAAAGATGAAAGCGGGCAGTTTATATTTGTAACAGCTTTATAACTAATTATATTACAGCTAAAACTACCGTGTAAGCTAAATTAGCGACGATTGAATGGCAGTTGAAATTATTGTTGAATGTTTTTTACACTAATGAAATTAGTTATATTTCTGCTAAAACCCTTGCTGGTATTGGCTTTCATAATAAAAATACTACGATGCCCAACAGGTCGACCGATGCGTTGTTTCAATTGATCCACACGATGGAGAAGTCTGAAAATCGCAATTTTAAATTATATGTTACACGAAACACTGCTACAGAAGACCTGAAGATCATACAGGTATTCGATGCCTTGGATAAAATGAGTGAATATGATGAAGAGTTGTTGCTTAAGAAAAACCCTTCGGTAAAAAAGCAACAACTGTCTAATATAAAGGCGCATTTATACAAGCAATTGCTGGCTAGCTTACGGGTTCTGAAAACAACAGATAATATTCAAATTCAGCTGCATGAGCAATTGGATTATGCAAACCTGTTGTACAACAAAGGCCTTTACATGCAGAGTTTAAAAATGTTGGAAAAACTAAAAGAAACTGCAAAAGAGTATAACCAGGTAACGTTTATAATGCAGGCTTTGTTCCTGGAAAAAAATATAGAAGTATTGCACATTACGCGAAGCATGGAAGACAGGGCAGAGGTGCTTGCTTCGGAAGCTGAGATGTCGACACGCCGACTGGGAAGAATAACGCAATTATCAAATCTTGCTCTAAAATTATATAGTTGGTACATAAAACATGGACATGCAAGAAACGAACAGGATGCGCAGGCGATAAAGCAATACTTCGAAGAGTCGCTTCCGTTTGAGGGCGAGCAGGCAACAGGCTTTTATGAGAAGCTCTACTTCTTTCAAAGCTATAGCTGGTTCGGTTTCATCTTGCAGGA
>JAOQAJ010000099.1 GCA_025963675.1 Segetibacter sp. | reverse complement strand
TGGCACTACGTACAGATGTAGAGAGTGGTTTATCTTTTACAGAGCTTCTGCAAAAGGTAAAAAGCACAACGATGGCAGCCTACGAAAACCAGGAAGTGCCATTTGAAAAAGTGGTAGATGCTGTGGTATCGGAACGAGATGTAAGCCGTACTCCAATCTTCCAAACAATGTTTGTTTTGCAGAACACGCCGGAAGCACAACAGTTAAAGTTGGGCCAGGTCGAGTTGCTGGCAGAAGGTGTTGAGAATATGAGTGCAAAGTTTGAGGTCACCTTGTCAATAACAGAAACTGCTGGTGGACTTATAGGCGGGTTCGAATATAATGCTGACTTATTTACAAGAGATACAATCGAGAGAATCACTGCCCATTACCAGGAATTGATTAAATCAATTGTACATTCAGGAACGCAAAGAATAGGGCTGCTGCCGATGCTTGCAAAAAAAGAGGAACACCAGTTATTGACTGAATTTAATGATACAGCATCTGACTATCCAAAAGATAAAAGTATTGCAGAACTCTTTGAAGACCAGGTGATAAAATCGCCGAAAGCAATAGCTGTATTGTTTGAAGAAGAGGAGATGACCTACGAAGAATTAAATGCACGTAGTAACCAATTTGCTCATTATCTGCGGGATAAAGGAGTAAAACGCGAAACCCTAGTACCGATATGTATTGAGCGAGGTCTTAATATGATAGTTGGTTTACTTGGTATACTAAAATCAGGTGGAGCGTATGTGCCGATCGATCCCCACTATCCGGTAGAAAGGATTCAAAACATGTTGGCAGATACTGGAGCGTGCCTAGTGGTTAGCAGCAGTCAAAACATAGCTAACATCCCTGTTACACAAGGTGTTAGCGTAATAGAAATAGATAACGATTGGTCAGAAATAAGCAAAAAACCGAAAGATAATCTCAAAACGGTAATCGAAGGAGATGACCTGGTATACGTTATTTATACCTCCGGCTCTACTGGCAAGCCAAAAGGAGTAATGATAGAGAATCGAAGCGTGGTGAACTTACTTGTCAGTATAGCTGATAAAGTACAGTTTGGTTGTGATTCGATCTTTTTATCTGTAACTACCTTTAGCTTTGATATATGTTACCTCGAGTTATATATGCCGTTGGTTTACGGAGGTCAACTTGTTATCGTACCTCGTCATACAGCAGCAGACGGATTCAAGTTGGCAGAAAGTGTAACCAGGTTTAGTCCTACCCACATGCAGGGTACTCCCTCAACATGGCAGTTATTATTAGATAGCGGGTGGCAGAATAATAACAAGCTAAAAATACTTATAGGTGGGGAAGCCGTATCAGAAGATATCAAAAATGAGTTGACGAAGAAAGGAAGTGTCTGGAATGTGTATGGTCCAACTGAAACAACAATCTGGTCGACGATTAAACATTTACGTCGTGATGAGAAAGTTTCAATAGGCTCACCGCTAGCAAACACAGAGATATTGATTCTCGGTAATGAAAATGAATTATTGCCAATTGGCGGCGTCGGCCAGATTTGTATAGGAGGAGACGGACTCGCAAGAGGATACTTAAACCGCTCTGAACTAACTGCGGAAAAGTTTATAACGCATCCGCACGGCAGAGATAAAAAAGCAAGATTATATAAGACAGGAGATCTGGGAAAATGGTTACAGGCGGGTACGATTGAATACCTTGGAAGGATCGATGAACAGGTAAAGATCAGAGGATACCGGATAGAACTTGGAGAAATAGAAAGCGTTCTGTTACAGAGCGGTCTGGTAAAGCAGGCAGTAGTGGTAGCCAAGGCAGATGGGGGCGAAACTAAAAGGTTGGTGGGATATGTTATATCAAACGGGGCATTTGACCGGCAACAGGTGATGAAGTATTTACAAAGCAAGTTGCCGGAGTATATGGTCCCAGCCTTATGGGTAAAACTGGAAAGTTTACCCTTAACCGCAAACGGAAAAATAGACCGAAAAGCCTTGCCCAATCCCGAAGCAGCTGACCTTATAACCAACAAGTACGTAACGCCTGAGAATGAGGTTCAAATAGCGCTGGCGGAAATATGGCAGGAGTTATTAGGAGTAGAACGCATTGGAATAGAAGATAATTTTTTTGAGTTGGGAGGACATTCTCTTTTAGCTATGCGCATGGTCGCAGCAATACGCAAGAAGATGAAAGTTGAACTCCCTCTTAAAGAGGTATTTGTCCATCCTACTATAGCTCGACTCTCTAATCATTTTCCTAGCGGAAAAAAAGCAGAAGTAGTACTTCCTCCCATAACACCGGTCCACCCCCGACCTGAAAAGATACCTTTATCATTTAGCCAGGAACGTTTATGGTTTATTGATAAGCTTGAGGGGAGTAGACAATATCATATTCCTGTAGTGCTACGGTTGAAAGGAACTGTGAATACAGATGTTTTGGAACTTTCCCTGAAAACAATCGTTGACCGGCACGAAGTACTGCGCACTGTTTTTATTGAAGAAGATGGTCAGGCATTTCAACAAATAAAAGATAGAGATCACTGGCAGCTAAGAATAACGGATAGGTCGAATAGCAAAGAGGATAGAAAGGAACAGCAACAGTATATACGTGAACTGATAAGCCAGCGATTCGACTTGGCGGCAGATGACATGTTGAGAGCGGAGCTAATTCCGTTATCCGACCAAGAGCATCTGCTCGTAGTAATCTTGCACCATATCGCCGCTGATGGGTGGTCATTTTCCAATGTAGTAAGTGAGGTGGTAGCGTTGTATAATGCTATAATTGAAGGGCGACCGCCTCAATTGCCTGTATTGCCTGTTCAGTATGCCGATTATGCGATCTGGCAACGAAATTATTTACAGGGGCAATTACTGGCTGAAAAAATAAGTTACTGGATAGGAAAACTACAGGATGTAGAACCTTTACAATTACCTACGGATTACGTGCGACCCGCCCTTTCAACAGGGAAAGGGGCACTTTCAAATTTTTTGATAGATAGAGAAGTCTCTTCTGCATTGCGGCAGTTAAGCCAACACGAAGGGGTTACACTGTTTATGACATTACTTGCGGTGTTTAAAGTCTTGCTGTATCGATATACTGGTCAGCAGGACATCTGCGTGGGCACTCCAGTAGCCGGACGGCAGCAACAGGAACTGGAAGGTCTGATCGGGTGCTTTTTAAATACCGTTGTATTACGCGATGAGGTAAACGTAGACTTGTCATTTACGCAATTGTTACAGCATGTTGGAAACTCAACAATGGAAGCATTTGGACATCAGGATGTACCGTTTGAAAAAGTGGTGGAGGCAGTTGTAAAGGAAAGAGACATGAGCCGCACTCCTTTATTCCAGGTGATGTTTGTATTGCAGAATACGCCGGAACTTCCGCCATTAAAGCTGGGAGATGTACGGCTGACAACGGAATCATTTGAACATACGGCAAACAAGTTTGACATCACTGTTTCAATATCAGAAACTGCTAAAGGTCTTGCGGGGTCAATTCAGTATAACACTGACTTGTATAAGAGTGCTACCATTGAAAAAATGATAGCACATTATCAGCAGTTATTGTCATCTGTTGTGCATGCCCCCGAACAGAAAGTGGGACTATTGAAAATGCTGGGAAAATCAGAAGAAACTCAACTGCTCGAAGCGTTTAATGATACCTCGATAGACTTTGGGCAGCAAAAAACTATAGTAGATGTATTCGAGGAGCAGGTAATAAAAACTCCGGAGGCGACTGCATTGGTTTTTGAAGAGGATAGGCTAACATATAAACAACTTAATGAAAGAGCAAACCAGATAGCGCATTATTTAAAAAGTGCCGGAGTAACAGAGGAAACGTTTGTACCGATTTGTATAGAGCGAAGCCTTGAAATGCTGGTAGGTCTATTAGGGATATTAAAAGCGGGTGGCGTATATGTGCCAATAGACCCTCTCTACCCCGTTGAGAGAATTAAATATGTAATTACCGATACTGCAGCTAAAATTGTTGTAACCAGCAGAAAAAGCAGTGCAGCATTAATTGGAGTGGAAGGTGTTCAGACTTTAGTTTTAGGGGAGGGAAGTGCTGATTTGAGCGGCCGACCTGTTACAAACGTTGAAAGAGGAATTAAACCCAACAATCTTGTTTATGTAATTTATACCTCAGGATCAACAGGGCGGCCTAAGGGAGTAATGATCGAACACCGAGCTTTAATGGATCACTGTTATGGAGTAATTAAAGAAGCTTCTCTAAAAGGTTGTAAGTCTTTCGCCCTTTTTGCACCATTAATCTTTGATGCCGGACATTCTATTATACACTCATCATTTATTTTAGGCGCTGCGTTATATATTATTTCCGATAAGCAGTTATCAGAAGGCAGTGAGCTTGTTAACTACCTGGGTCATCATCAGGTAGATTGTCTTAAAATAGTACCTTCTCTCTGGTTATCGTATGCGGATGAAAACGAAGTCATATTGGCTGGGAAAGTGATGATTTTTGGTGGGGAGGAATTTAAGGTGGGCATTATAAATCGGCTTGCTGAAGTGGGCTATAGAGGACATGTTTTTAATCATTACGGACCAACAGAAGCGACAATTGGAAAGTGTATATATAAAGTAGATGTAGACAAACCTTTTACTACTGTACCTATAGGTAAACCTTTTTCAAACACCTCAGTTTATATAGTTGACAAAGATACACAGTTGGTGCCGGTAGGTGTACCAGGACAACTTTATATAGGCGGTGAAGGGCTGGCCCGGGAATATCTCAACGAACCGGAACTAACTGCTGAAAAGTTCATAAAAGATCCATTTTCCGAACAGCCTTCTGCTAGAGTCTATGTGACAGGAGATCTATGCAGATGGTTACCCGATGGTAATATTGAATATCTCGGAAGGATTGATGACCAGATAAAGATAAGAGGTCATCGAATTGAGATAGGGGAGGTAGAAAGTGTAATGTTACAGAGCCACCTGGTAAAAAAGGCCCTGGTTGTTGGCCGGGAGGATGCGCGTGGTAATAAGCAACTGGTAGGATATGTGGTGCCGGAAGGAGATTTTAATAAGGAAGGAGTGTTTGCTCATTTGAAAAACTCCCTTCCTGGGTACATGATCCCCGTTATTTTGGTAGAACTTAAGCATTTGCCGTTGACACCTAACGGAAAGATAGACAGGAAAGCATTGCCTGACCCTG
>JAOQAJ010000069.1 GCA_025963675.1 Segetibacter sp. | reverse complement strand
GTGAAGGATCATCAACCTGGTCGAACCGTAGATATGAGTTATTTAATCTATCGGCAATTGAAATATCCTTTAGGAAAGTGGGCTGAGGATGTGCTAACGGCCAGGAATCAATTTGCCAAAACACATAATTTACCCCTGCGTACAGGTTCTTTAGAATGGGAAAAATATTAGTAGTACTAATACAAAAACAAATGTTGTGTAAGTAAACTCATTCATACATTTTTTAATTCGATATTCACTCCTAAAGTTTTCAGAAAAGTTTTTTCTTTTTATTCTGGCTTTCAAATGGTCTCCTTATTACGGGTTTAGTCAAATGCGCGTTCAATGTCGTTTACTTAAGGATTTTTTTTGAGCCAGCTTTAGGAGTTCTATTTGGCATCGTTGTGTCACTCGCTTGTACTTACAGATACCTTATTGGGCTTTTCTCACACGATTGTTAAGTAAACGACATTGAATGCGCATTGTTTGTTTCTTACTCATGCTAATAGCCCAGCTTACCAGCCTATATTCTTATACTTACCACGATACTTCCGGTTAAAATTCCATTTCGGAACGCAATCAGCTTTATAAACTATCCTGATTTTTCTCAACCAAACGGCTCCGTCGGAACAGAACCTTGCTTCCTGTCATTCTATTTGCATCGGCCCTGAGGATTACCTGTGTCGTGCGTTGGTTCTCGACTGGAAACAATGGGAGCATCGATGCCTGGTCAAAAATGCCTGATAGTACTATTTATGGCAGCAATGCTGCCGACGGGGCAATTGTTTCGGCTTGATCAATTTAAACAAACAGTGATAAAACTTTGCCGGAAAAATGGAATGCTTTACGGTGTGGGCCGATGGCACGCCGGGTTCTGCCCATCTCTTTAGCTATCACACTAAAACAGCCTTTCGTGATCTCGGTAATCCCGAATTCCGAACGCTTGCTCCGGACTGCGGCAGGTATTAACTGACGTACATTCCGATTGCTTCGATCGCATCTGCTCCGAGTGGAAACTATATTATATGGGTGAGACTGAAGCGCAGACAACCCATCGTTTTTTCTGATGAAAATTTCCATAATCCCGCAGAGCAGCAAGCGCCATAGTTGTGTTGGTTCACCTGTGTTTTCAGGGCGCGGCAATTCTCACACCGTCCGTTGGATCAATAAATGCCAACAAGCTTTTGTTTCCTTTTGAAAAAAAAATAATTTTTTTAATTGAATTGTTAAATAAGGAAACAAAAGCTATATATTTATAAAAAAAAAGGTAAGGAAAGATTTTGTAGACCTTTTCATTATCTTTTTGTCGTTAATCCCAACATTACGTATAACCAAAACCAAATCAAAACCTAAATGCTACAACAAAAAAAACTTTTTCTCCTTTTCCTCTTATTATGGGGAATGAGTGCTCAGGCTCAGAACAGGTTATTAAAGGGAAGGGTCCTTTCCCAGCAAGTTCCCGTGGCGGGGGCAACGGTATCTTTATCAGGCGTTGGCTCTGGTACCGCCTCCGATAACAACGGTAACTTTTCCCTGCAGGTGCCACAAGGAAACATTACCCTGTTAATCAGTTCGGTGGGGTATAGCACGCTCAATAAGGAAGTGAAAGCAGGTGAAAACAATATTCTAATCAATCTCGGGCAGCAGGATAGTGAGTTGGAGAGGGTGGTAGTCACTGCGCTGGGTATTACCAGGAAAGCTAAGAGCATTCCTTATGCTACTCAGACAGTTTCTGCAAAAACCCTGACAGAAGTGAGGGATCCCAATAATATTCTGAATTCACTTCAGGGTAAAATAGCCGGAGCGTTGATTACCCAAAGCCCA
Source organism: Segetibacter sp. (assembly GCA_025963675.1). Lineage (GTDB taxonomy): Bacteria > Bacteroidota > Bacteroidia > Chitinophagales > Chitinophagaceae > Segetibacter. Next base: position 9,730 of record JAOQAJ010000069.1, on the reverse strand, counting down.
GGAGGTGTAGGTTCAGGGGCCAGAATTGTGCTCCGTGGAAATCGGTCGATCCAGGGGACTAATAGTGCGTTGGTCGTAATTGACGGTGTGCCCGTTTACTCTGAAGTGTTTAACAATATGGCCACAACCATTAATCCCGATGATATTGAATCAATGACCGTGCTCAAAGGGGCATCGGCTGCTGCACTGTATGGCAGCCAGGCCGGCAATGGAGTGCTGGTGATCACCACAAAAAAAGGATCCAGGGATAAAATATCCGTAAACTTTACTTCTAACATTGTAAGTGAATCAGCTTTTGCATTACCTGCTATGCAAAATGAATATGGCCAGGGTAGTGGTGGCCTGATCGACGGAAATTCCGGGTCTAATTGGGGAGCTAAATTACAAGGCCAGAACTACAAGAACCATTTTGGCGAAGATGCAAGCTATATTGCACATCCGGATAATGTGAAGGATTTTTTCAGAACCGGATGGAACTATAATAATTCCATCTCTGTTTCAGGAGGAAATGAAAAAGCGCAAACATATCTTTCTTATACCAACAACAATATTAAGGGCATCATTCCTTCTAATGATCTCATGAAACATGTAGTGAACCTGCGTGTGAGTAATCAGATCAGCAAGCGCTTTTCTACCGATGCGAAGATTACTTACCTGAAGCAGAACATTGCAAATATTCCAAGAAGTGGCGATGGTAATACGCCTATGATGGATATAATGCAAATATCACGTAATATCAGTACTGCAGATGCGCGCCGTTATCAGGTAGTGGATCTGTTTGGCATACCTAACCGTACGCCCTGGCCATCTACCTTTCCCGGGTTATATGGCAACCCTTATTGGGTAGTTAATAATGATCAAACGGAAGAGGATCGTGATCAGATCCTAGGTTTTCTGTCTGCCAAGTTCAAGCTTACTGACTGGCTTGATATAACGGGAAGGGCCAATCTGGATCGCACCATATATAAAAGAGAAACCCGCACCAAACTGAATACCGTAGCTTATGGAATGACGAACGGAGGTAATTACAGCGAAACTGACCTTACGACCATGCAGCAATGGTATGATGTAATGCTGAATGGTAAGAATAGTATCGGGGAAAACTTTACTGTAGATTACAGCGCCGGAGCGATATACCAGGATGCTTTGCTGGATGGTGTAGTCAAAAATTCGGGGGGGTTGAACAAAGCGAATATGTTCAATCTGGCATTCGCAAAAGCCACCACTTCCTCTGTCAATTATTCAAAAATACAGACACAATCGGTGTTTGGGCAATTCAATGTGGCTTATAAAAACATGTTGTTTGTAGATGGTAGTATTCGTAATGATTGGGACAGCAGACTACCTGCACCGCATGCATACCAGTATTATTCCACCGGAGTTTCCGCCATCCTGAGCGATATGGTTAAACTTCCAACTGCCATTTCCTTTCTGAAGCTGGGACTTAACTACGCTGAAGTTGGTAATGGTGGACAGTTCGGTGTGATCAATGAGCAGTTCACTTTTACTCCCGGCTTAAGCGAAGGGATGCTTCAAAGAGGGTCCACTCTTCCGATGAAAAATCTTAAACCTGAAATCATCAGAAATTTTGAAGCCAACCTCGAAGCCCGGTTTCTTAACAATCGCCTGGGGTTAGAACTTTCCGTATATCAAAGCAATTCGTTCAATCAACTCCTGCAAATGACGGTGCCTTCGGCTTCGGGATACACCGCCATGTACATCAATGCCGGAAATATCCAAAATAAGGGTGTGGAACTAGTGCTAAACGCCGTACCTATAAAGAGCAGAAATTTCAAATGGGAAAGCAACTTGAATGTTGGTTTGAACCGGAATAAAGTGATTTCTTTAGCAGATGGTATCACAGAAGTTTATTTAGGGTCTCATATGGACTGGGGTGCAAGGGGTATGGTAAAAGTTGGAGGAAGTTATGGAGAGTTGATTGGGCACCGCTGGGCAAGGGGTAAAAACGGGCAGTTTCTTGTAAAAGCCAATGGCACGCCAATGAGTACTTCCGAAAGTGGTGATGGTACTTCTGTACTGGGTAATTTTAACCCGAAAGCTATACTAGGATTCACCAACAACTTCAGCTATAAAGCTTTAAACCTGAGAGTGCTTGTTGACGGAAGAGTAGGTGGTATGATCATGTCGGGAACAGAACAAAATATGTCTCATACGGGGTTATCCGAAGGGACCAAGTATAACCGCGAAGGCGGCTGGAATCTCGGTGGTGTAGATAAGCAGGAAGCACCTGTTAATGTTGCCATCAATGCCCAGCAATTCTGGCAATCTGTTTCAGGTAAACGGAACAGTGGTATCGGCGAGATATTCGGATATGACGCTACCAACTTCCGTGTAAGGGAACTTTCGTTGGGTTACAGTTTGCCGGTGCAGAAATGGTTGAGCAGCAATGTTGTGAAAGGCATAACTGTATCAGCTGTATTCAGGAATTTACTTTGGATCTATCGTGGTAGCTCGCTGCTTGATATCCCCGGAATCGGTAAGAGAAAAATGAGTTACGATCCAGACGCTGCTGGTGGTAACGGCAATAATATGGGTATCGATTATGGTAACTATCCCACCACCAGAACTGCGGGTTTTACCGTGAATGTAAATTTCTAACACAAGCCATTTTAAATTGAATAAGAATGAAGTCTTATATGAAAAATAGTTATAAAGTTATTATCGCAGGACTGATGTCACTAAACTTGCTCAGTTCCTGCACAAAGAATTACTCCAGTATTAATTCTGATCCAAGCAAGATCACAGAAATCACTAGTGGAGAGCTGCCCTTTCTATTTACCAAAGCCTTGCATGGGGCGTTCACTAGTTATCAAACGGATCAAAATCTTTTTGCGGATCTCTATGCCCAGTATTATGCGAATACAAGCCCCAACTTTGCAACCGACCGCTTAGCGGTACAACACAGCTGGTCGAATAGTGTTTATAACGTCGCATATTCTGGTTCCATGCCGCAATTGCAGATCATCATGGACAAAGTTGAACCTTCCACACCAGAATACGCACTTAGTAATATCTGGTGGGTATTTACTTTCCACCGGATAACTGACTATTTTGGCCCCATTCCTTATTTCCGGGCAGGCAGTGGACAAAGGAATGTGCCATATGATCCCATGGATCAGATTTACATGGATTTCTTTAAGCGCTTGAATGATGCCGTTACGGTGCTGAAACAAAATCCTCAAAGTAAGCCCTTTGGTACAGCGGATCTGATCTATGCGGGAGATGTATCTAAATGGATAAAGTTTGCCAACACCTTGCGTTTAAGGCTGGCATTGAGAATTTCTGCAGTGGATCCTGCTCGTGCCAAAACAGAAGCTGAGGCTGCTGTAGCGGGAGGCGTAATGGTTACCAGTCCTGCTGATGATGCATTAATGAAAAGGAGTAATGTAACTGGTTCTGTAATAAATCCACTGTCATCCATGTCAGAGTACAACGAATTCAGGATGAGTGCTACTATGGAGTCAATTATGAAGGGTTACCAGGACCCCCGGATGTCGATTTATTGGATTCCTGCACGTGCTAACAACGAGTTTAATGGCTTTAGGAACGGATTAAACAGCATGCAGCTGGCAAATGCCATGAATTCTAATGCTGCTAATTCTCATGTCGGTCCAAGATGGACGACTGTGGCATCGGGAGGAATCGCTACTTTCGAAGCCACGCCTTTAAATGTAATGAGTACTGCAGAGGCCGATTTTCTTCGTGCCGAAGGTGCCATACTGGGATGGAACATGGGTGGAACTGCAAAAGGTTTTTATGAGAAAGGAATACGTAACTCAATGCTACAATGGGGTGTTACCGTTGAAGCAATTGATGCTTATGTCAACAGCAGTAAGGTACCGATTGCACCGCAGGATTTCCTCAATTCACCGGCCATCGCAAATGTTTCCGTTGCTTTTCATCCAACCAGTCAGGATATCCAACTGGAACAGATCGCTATACAGAAATGGCTCGCTATATTTCCTGATGGAAAGGAAGCCTGGGCTGATATCAGAAGGCACAAAAGATTTAAATTGTACCAGGTAGTGAATTCTGATAATCCTAATATTACCAATACTGCTACGCAATTGGTTAGAAGACTTCCTTATCCTGACCAGGAATACCAGGTGAATAAAGCGGAAATAACAAAGGGAGTACAACTTCTTGGCGGCCCCGACACACATTTGACCCGTTTATGGTGGGATAAAAACTAAGAAGTTCTAAAATAATAAAAGGCGTTACGTGGAAGACTAAGGATGCTCAATGTTATCTGATGAAGTGATTGCGACGCAACGATGAAGCCATAAAAAACCAATACAGGTACTAGAATAAAATTTTACGGGTAGGAAGATTAAGCAAAAGAGTGCCCACAATGAGGGCACTCTTTTTTTACTTGGGCTTAGCTATCTTTTGCGAAAGGAATAAGTATAAAATACGGTGAATAAACTAACAGTACTAGGCGATAAGCACTTTAATTCCTGCCGTTTCAAGTCTTTTTTTGTCTTCTTCAGGAATGCCGGCATCCGTAACCACTATATCTACTGCTGATATAGGGGCTATGAAAGCGAAACTTCTTTTATGAAATTTGCTTGAATCTGTTACTACAATTACTTGTTTTGCAATCGAGATCATTACACGGTTTAAGTGCGCCTCTTCTACATTCGGGGTAGATAAGCCAAACGTTGTATTAAAGCCATCAACAGCAAGGAATAGCTTATCGCAAAAATAGTTTCTAAAGCTTTCCTCTGCGGTAGTTCCAACCAGCGACAAGGAGTTCTTTCTTAAAAACCCTCCGGGAACAATCACATTTACATGTTCGTGCTCAACAAGCTTATTGGCAATGTTTAGTGCATTGGTGATAACGGTTAGCGACTCAATGTTTGAAAGATTGTTGTTGATTTCCATTGTAGTCGTCCCTGAGTCTAATATAATGGTATCGCCGCTTTCTATTAGAGCCGCTGCGGCTTTCCCGATCTTAAGTTTTTCCTGGTAGTGAAGTTTGTTTTTTTCTGACAAGCTGAATTCTGCGCCTACACGTTCTGCTTTCATCGCTCCACCCCGGGCCCTCACAAGCATGTTCTTTTGTTCGAGCCAATTAAGGTCATTACGAATCGTTACTTCACTTACTCCCAGTTCTTTACTAAGAGAAGTGACATCTAATTGTCCTTCTGCATCTAATTTTTCAATAATGAGTGTTCGGCGCTCAACTGTTGAAATACTTTTTTTAGCCTCCATGTATATAAATGGCTTTAGCCTAACAAATTTATTATAAAAAATAATAAAATGAAAAATATTTACGGGTTGAAAGATCGCTAAGCTTTCGTAATCTGGTATTTGATTTCATTTTACGGTTTTACCGGGCAAAAATATCCATATCGAAACTGATGTAGACATTTTTGATTGTTATTTTTGTATCATTTCTTTTGTAACCTTTCGAAACTTTATGTTTTTTTTCAAAAACTTACGAATATATTTTTTTCTTTTACGCTTCTGCATATATTTGTGAAGCGTCCTTTTTGAAACAAAGCATTCAAACTCCACCAAACCAACAATTATGAGTAAAAAATTATTCCTAGACAGGTTTTTAACGTGCCGAGCGTACGCTAAAAGCCGGAACAATCCGTTTTTCTTCTTATTATTTCTCGTCCTGGTTTCTTCAACCAACTTTACTACAGCCCAAAGTACACGCAATGCAACAATTCGTGTTAAAGGTGTTGTAACGGAAAAAGCTTCCGGGCAAGCACTTGAGGGTGTGACCGTAAAGGTAAAGGGAGGAAAAAGTGGTACTGCTACTGATAATGGTGGCGCTTTTGCTGTTGACGTTCCTGCAAATGGTAGCCTGGTATTTTCTTATGTCGGTTTTAACGACCAAGAGGTGTCGGTAAAAAACAGCCAAACCGTTAATGTAGAATTAGAAAGAGGTAGTTCTGCGTTAAACGAAGTAGTTGTAGTGGGTTATGGTACGCAATCAAAAAAAGATGTTATCGGGTCAATAGCCTCAGTTAGTTCAAGACAACTACAGGATAAAGCGGTGGTGTCGTTCGGCGAAGCGATCGTAGGCCAGGTTGCCGGCGTGCAGGTACAGCAGACTTCATCAGCACCCGGCGCGGGCCTGAGCATAAAGATCAGGGGCGTTGGTTCTATCAGCGCTGATAATACACCTTTATATGTAATTGACGGTGTGCCGCTTGATAACACAACCAATTCATATTCTGCCCAGGGAGCAAGCGGAGCAGACGTTCCGGCAAACCCACTTGCATCTATTAATCCAGGCGATATTCAATCCATCGACATCTTAAAAGATGCATCTGCTACCGCCATTTATGGATCCAGGGGATCTAATGGCGTTGTGATCATTACTACCAAACAAGGTGCTAAAGGCAGAACCCAGATCAATGTGAACGTAAGCACCGGCTGGCAAAATGTTGATCATAAAGTTCCGATGTTATCACCTGCAGAATGGGCGCAAAGGCAAACTGATATGAGGAATTATAGCTACACGTACCTTAACGGTTTACCTATTCCCGGAAGAAGCGCCTCAGACCCCAATTCTGTACGTGGAACTAACGCTTTTCTCAAAATACCTAACGAATTCAAGAATCCTTCATCGCTGGCCAACAATGACTGGCAGGATATAGTGTACCAGACGGCCCCTATGAATAATTACCAGTTGTCTGCATCTGGCGGAACTGATGCCGCACGCTTCTATATTTCAGGAAACTATATCAAACAGGAAGCGGTGACCCGTGGCCAGGGATTTGAAAAATATTCACTAAGAGGTAATATCGACGCGAACATTACAGATAAAATTAAAGTAGGGTTCCGTATTGCTCCTTCTTATAGCATTAACAGAATTCCAACCGCAGGCGGCCTTTCTTACTATGGAGGAGTTACTGCAGCTCTTCTCAGCTCGCCGGCCATCTTTCCTATCTATAACCCCGATGGAACCTATGCCAACTCGACGACCGTCACCTTCGATGATGGCACACCTCCTCAAACGCTTTTCTTTTCAAACCCTCTGGGCCTAAGCAAAGAGTATGAAAATACTATGAAGATGTTTAACACGGTCGGTACACTATTTACAACCGTTGATTTTACAAAAAATATTTCTTTCAGGTCAAGTATTAACGCTGACATCACCAGCATCAATACTGATAGGTTCGTTCCGTCAACAATATCGATTGGTGGTGGTAATTTGTATGGCAGCACATATAGCGGTAACAACTTAAGCTGGAGTAATGAAAATACGCTGACTTACGATAATACTTTTGCAGACAAGCATCATTTGAATGTACTTGCCGGCTTCTCTGAACAAATGGCGAATTTTACTTCCTCAAGTATTTTTGCTAACCAATATCCCAACAACCTGGTTCATACTGTAAATGCAGGTATCACCACAGGTACAGGGGCCAGCAGATCGCAATGGAGCATGGCTTCTATGATCAGCAGGGTTAAATACGATTTTAATGAAAAATACTTTTTAACTGCAACGTTCAGAAGAGACGGATCATCAAGGTTCGGTGCTAACGCCAAGTGGGGTAACTTCCCATCAGCTGCAATAGGATGGAGGGTTTCGCAGGAAAGTTTCATGCAGAACATTAAAGCAATCAGCGATCTTAAAATAAGAGCCAGTTACGGTATTGTTGGTAACGACCAGATCGGTAACTACGGCGCCATTGGGCAGGTTGGACAAAGAACTGCAGTCTTAGGTACAGGTGATGGGGTACGTGTAGGTGGATTAGCACTGCAAAACCTTGCCAACTCTTATCTTACCTGGGAACAATCAAAATCAGTAGATGTGGGTATAGATATAAGCCTGTTTAAAAGCAGGGTAAATATTACTGCTGATTACTACAATAAAGTTTCTTCAGGAATGTTATTTGGTGTACCGGTTCCAACTTTTACAGGGTTCGAATCAACACTCAGAAACCTCGGAAGACTTAGAAACAAAGGTATCGAGCTGAACATCGAGAGCAGGAACATAGACACGAGAAGTTTTGTGTGGACCACCAACTTCAATATTTCGTCGAATACAAATAAAGTGGAAGCGCTTAATGCCAACAACGACGATATCTTCAGTGTTAACTATGGTGTAGTGAATTCAATTACCCACAGAACAAGAGTGGGCGAACCGATGGCCAGCTATTATGGTTTTATATATGATGGCGTGTTTAGGAATAGCGCCGAGTTGGCAGCAGGGCCAAAACTTGCTTCAGGAATTACAGCGGTAGGTGATCCAAGGGTAAAAGATCTTTCAGGTCCCGCAGGCAAACCAGATGGATTGATTGACAACTACGACAAAACAACTCTTGGAAACAATTTGCCTGATTATACTTTCGGTCTTACCAACTCAATCACCTACAAAAACTTCGATTTTACTGTTTTAGTTCAGGGTGTACAGGGCTTCGAAGTTTTAAATATTTTGAAAATTTCAAACTACAAAAACGTAAGTGCACTGTTCAAAAACTACTGGAGATCTGAAGCTGAGCCAGGCGACGGACAAAATTTCCGCCCGTCTTACACAGCTTACCAGGGCAACAATCCAATAGTCACCAGTTGGTTCGTTGAAGACGGTTCTTTTGTAAGAATTAAAAACGCCACCCTTGGGTACCGCTTTCCAAAACTTTTCGGCGGTAAGGTTATTAAAAATGCAAGGGCCTATGTGAACGTACAAAACCTGCACACTTTTACAAAATACCAGGGGTATAATCCGGAAGTAAACACTGTGGAAGGAACAAATAACCTTACACCAGGTATGGACTTCGGAACCTTCCCGGTAACCCGTACAATCACATTGGGATTAAACCTTACACTCTAAAACATTACCTGTTCTTTTATTGACGACCTAAAAAGTATTAACAATGAAACGTAATTATTTTATAAAGCCTTTTGGTAGCATGTTGTTGCTGCTTGCAGTAATGTCGATGTCTTCCTGCAAAAAATTCCTCGAGACGAAGCAGTTTGACCGATCAAACGAAGCCGCATTCTTTAAATCTACATCCGAATTTGTGCAGGCGATGATAGGCGCTTACGCCTCATTAGGCAGCCTCTTTAATGCAGGAAACTTCTACTTTCTCTTAACCGATATGAGATCCGACAACGCTTCGGTATACGTGCCGGGCGGTTCTGCCGGTCCCCTGTCAAAGTCGGAGTATGACGACTTTACCCTTACGCAGAACAACGAACATTTGCTGGGTTACTGGAATGTGAGTTACGCACTCATCCAAAAAACCAACGACATCATTGCTTTTCTCGGCAATGCAAATGTTCCGGATGATAAAAAAAGGCAGTTTAAGGGTGAAGCCGAGGTACTAAGGGCACTTACCTATTTTAACCTGGTTCGTTTATACGGTGGAGTTCCTTTGGTGTTAGCAAGGTTCGACAATATCGACGATAGCTACAGCAAAGGAAGAAATACAGTAGATGAAGTGTATGCACAGGTAATCGCTGACCTGAAAGATGCGCAAACGCTTTTGGTAACCAACCGTAATACCGGTGCGAATGCAGGACGTGCCGACAAAGGCATTGCAACCGCCCTGCTTGGCAAAGTGTACCTTACGCAGAAGAGATATGCCGAAGCTGCAGCAGAATTGAAGAAGGTTATCGACATGAATGCTTATTCCCTTCTGCCCACCTATAGCGATCTTTTCAAATCGGGTCAACAGGGTAATGCCGAAACCATCTGGCAGGTGTATTATATCGCTGGTGTTTCCGGCCTGGGCAATAGTCT
>JAOQAJ010000059.1 GCA_025963675.1 Segetibacter sp. | reverse complement strand
TTGAAGGCAATTTTCCAGTTAAATAAAAAGCCATTATCAATTGCTTGCTTGTCACAAATTTCAAGTATCCATTTTCCATTAAGAGGGGTTCCAATTAATGGCATCATAGATTCCTCTGATTGGTAGCTTCCGGGAGGCAAATAAAAATGACTGCGGATAGTACGCCCGGAGTTATCGGTATAAGTGTAACTGTGTTTGCTCACTTCATCCCACATTTTACCGAACTGCGGAGTATTACTAAATGAATACTGGTAACCTTTGCCCCTGATCTTTGCCAGATTGTTATCACTGGGGTCACCCCAAAGTGACTCATCAACTGGTTCCCCTAAAAATGTTCCGTCGTTGGCGCTTCCTTCAACAGTCGTTTTCAAAAATACCTTTGCTCCATTTGGCGCCTCAATAGAGATTGTCATGTCACCCAAATATGAGTGTTCTATATTCATAAAAATCCCTTCAATGTCATCTAAATTTTGAAGAGTTTGATTAGGAGCAAATTGTTCAATTACTATACTTGTAGGTAAACATAGTGGTGGCTCGTCGGGTAGAAAGACTGAATCTCCCGAGACAGGTAAGGTTACAAATGAACCGCCTGGAGTATATACAGAGCTCTGACCATTGATAGTACCACTGGGTTTTATGGCAGCAGTATCTAACAAGCAAATGAAGCTGGGCGGAGTTATGCTAAAAACAGGTCTTATGCTTGTTTTTACCGGAATACGAAAAGGTTGTTTATTACTGCAGCCGTTTGAATCGGTTATGATGAGACGGGCATGATATCCTCCGGGGTTTGTGTATAGATGTTTTACTGATAAAAGGCCGGTGCCTGAAGTGTCTTTCCCGTCGCCAAAAAACCAATGAAAAACAGATGTCCTGTCTGACTGCTGATATGAAGTATTATTATCAGGATATTCGGTTTTTATTGAAAACCCTGCAGAATCACCAAAACAAACATTTGTATAGCCAATCGCATCTTTAACAGGGGTGGAAAAAGTAGATCCTGTAATTTTTTGTTTGCAGGGAAATATACACCTGATGTCACCTTCCCATCCGTTTCTTTCGTTGGTGCCGTCTGATACAAATTTAAAAGTAATACAGCCGGTGGGGTTAGACGGTGAGGGAGTAAAGGTGAGTAAGTTTTGAATGCTATTTGTAAAGGTATCTATAACAGGGGCATCAATGCTGTTGCCGTCATAAGCAAATAAAGTATCGCGTGCAGCAACACTTATTGAATTAAGAACGATCTGTATTATTTTATCGCTCGCACCAGAACAAAATGTAACCGTATAATTTTCGTTTGGCTTGTAACTGTCGTTAGGATCTGAGTCGTAGAATTTGCCGCTGCAGGTTGTAACGGTTCCGCCGCTGATAAAACCATTATTAAGATAAAATGTTTGTCCTGATGATTTAATTGAAGAAATTAAAACGACAAAAAACAGGGCAAAAAAGAGTTTTTTCATGTGAAGAAAAGAGAAATATTTTTTACTCGCTACGCCCTTTTACATATCTGCGCCATTTTTCAATTACCTGTTCTATATCCTTCGCAAGCGGAGCTTCGAAAAACATATCCTCATTTGTCACCGGATGTTTAAAGCCTAAGGTAAAAGCATGCAACGCCTGTCGATGGCAGACTTCAAAACAGTTATCGACGAATTGTTTATACTTCGAAAAAATAGTTCCTTTTAATATTTTGTCCCCTCCATAGGTAGTATCAGCAAACAAAGTGTGTCCTATGTGTTTCATGTGAACTCTTATCTGGTGAGTGCGACCCGTTTCAAGCACGCATTCAATTTTTGTTACGTAATTAAATCTTTCAAGAACACGGTAGTGAGTAACTGCTTCTTTACCATGCTCGCCTTCGGGGTAAGCTTCGAAAAGTTTACGGAAACGCTGGTTTCTGCCGACATGCGCTACTACGGTTCCTTCTTCTTCCTCAAAATCTCCCCACACAAGGGCTATGTATTTTCTTTGTATCGTGTGATGAAAGAACTGTTTTGCCAGGTGTGCTGCTGCCTGGGCCGTTTTTGCCATTATCAGTAAACCACTTGTATTTTTATCAATTCTATGCACAAGACCATACCGTGGTAAGCTGCTTTCATCCACGTCAGGGTTTTGTTGTTTTAAATAATATGCTATCCCATTTAGTAACGTCCCTGAATAGTTTCCACTGCCTGGGTGTACCACCATTCCCGCTGGTTTGTTTATGATCATCACAGCATCATCCTCATACACAATATTTATATCCATGGGCTCCGGCACCACATCTGTTGATTCGGGGTGGTCGGTGGAATAAATGATGATCTCTTCAAAAGCTTTCACCTTGTGGTTAGGCTTAACCTGCTGACCATTAGCCGTGATCAATCCTGCTTCCAGCGCTTGTTGAATTTTATTTCTCGTAGCCCCTTCAATCCGGTTCATCAAAAACTTATCAATTCTAATCGGTTCCTGCCCTTTGTCAGTTTTTATTACACGTGTCTCAAACAGCTCTTCACTGCTTTCGTCAGGCACTAATTCATTTTCCTGGTTCATAGTGCACAAAGGTAAGCTGCCCATTATTGAAATGCCTATCCTTACTTATAACAGAAATTGTTGAAATTTATTGTGGTTAAGACAGCTCGTTTCCAAGATGTTAATAACATTTTTATTAATATAACAGGTATTGGTTTATCAGCTTAGGTGTTCTTAGATCAACATCGTTGTGTCACTCTCTTGTACAGAACAATCTTTATTCAGCCGGCGAGTAATTTTTATTGCCGCATTAAGATGTAGTTCGACACAACCACGAGTCAGCAACCGCTGCATTACTTGCCAGTGCCACCTTTTGGCCCTCTTGAAGAACTGCAAACTATAGTATAGCTTTGCCAATTAATGACGCAAGCTGTTCTATTTAAAGACTTAGGAAAAGATCAATCTTACAAAGATGTTTGGGATTTGCAGGAAACCATTTTGCACCGGAACAGTAACGTTAAAGCTGCTGCAAGAGGTCTGATAGATAACGAGAGCAAGGAACTGTCTGAACAAAAAACAACCACTAATCATCTTTTTTTTGTCGAACACAACCCCGTTTACACTTTAGGAAAAAGTGGTGATATAAGTCACATTTTAATTAGTGAAGACGACAGGCAAAAAAAAGGGATTGAATTTTTTAAAATAAACCGGGGTGGTGATATCACTTTTCATGGGCCCGGGCAAATCGTCGGATACCCGATCTTGGACCTCGAGAAATTCAAGACCGATCTCGGCTGGTATTTAAGAAACCTGGAAGAAGTGATCATACGAACGCTTGCTGAGTATGACTTAAAAGGTGGCAGAAGCAAAGGCGAGACCGGTGTTTGGCTGGATCCTGAAGTGAAAGGCAGTGAGAGAAAAATCTGCGCAATGGGCATCCGCTGCAGCCGCTGGATTACAATGCACGGTTTTGCATTCAATGTAAATACTGACCTCGATTATTTTAATTATATCATTCCGTGTGGTATTCAAAATAAACAAGTCACATCATTACAAAAAGAACTGGGACATGTTGTACCTATGGACGAAGTAAAACAAAAAGTAAGATCAAATTTTGAAAAAGTTTTCGAGGTGGAGATGGAAGAAAGCTGCTAGCTTCTAGCTGCCCGCGGCTAGCTTACCGAAGCGAAGGATAGGAAAAAGCTTCAAGTTACTAGCTGCAAGCTTATCAGGGCGAAGAAAGGATAGTTACAAGCGCACAGCGACCAACTCTCGCTAAGGAAAGCTAGCAGCTTGAGGCTAGCAGCTTGAGGCTAGCAGCTAGCGGCTTCCTTAAAAATCCTTCGGTATATACAGCTTATTCTTTTCCTTCAGTTTGTTGTCTTCATACAGTTCGAACTGAAACCAGCCGGAATGAACAAAATTTGATTTATCTAGAATCAAGGGAGACTCTCTTACATTAGAAATATCAAAAAGTGAAGTGCCGTTTTCTTCAAAAAATTTGATATGATATTTTTTTTCATTTACCAATGGCAAAGCCACATTTATCAATCCGTCTTTATTCACGTAAATGTAAACTGATGCTCTAAACGCATCTGTCAGTCCATAAGGATTCAGGGTAACAAGAGAGTCGTTAATAGCATATAACGTGTCTTTCGTCAACCGCAAAATACTATCTCTAAAATTGCGGAAAGAGTTGATAGAAAGTTGTCTTATTACATTGTCTTTTGTTTTTACAGTAACAACCCGTTTATCACCCGGCACTACTTTAGAAAACAGGGTATTGGTAAAATCCCTGGATGCTGAATTATCTCTCACATTTGTAACTGGTGTTTCTGCATCGGTAATTCCTGTTCCCCTTTTTGCTCTCGAGAAAAAATAGGAGCCCCCTTCAAGAACATAAAAGATCCGGTAATAATAACGATTTGTCGCCGGCTTCGTATCGGTATAACCGTTTTGTGGTAATTCGGGAGATGGAGCTGAATAAATGGTAGAAAAGTTTCGCAAAGTATCAAGGGACTTCTGCACGTTTAATTGAACCAAATTTTTGAAAGGGTTAACCCAGCTAATGGTCACCCTGTTGCCTCTTTCAATCAACGTAAATTTTGGCAAAGTATCCTGACTGAACAACCTGGCTGCTACAAACAGTACAAGGATCAGGCTTGTGATTTTTTTCAACTTTTTGTCAATTATTGCGGCAAAGATAATGGGTGACGAATAATTAAAACGCTAAGACTTTTTCAGGTAAACTCTTATTTCCCTGCAAGCCTCCGCTGTGTATCATAAGTAACCGGTTGCCTGGCTTGAACCGATTTTTTTCGGCCATGTCTTTTATGGCAAAATAGGTTTTTCCGGTATAGATGATATCAAGGGGTAATCGGTGTTGATGATAAACTTCATTAACAAACGCTATTAATGATTGCGGATGTTTTCCATAGCCTCCAAAATGATAATCATGATTAATTTCAAATGAGGGGGTTGGACTTCGGTTTTCTATTAAATGCTTTATGTTTTGGTCAATCCCCGTATTTCCTTTCATCGAACTAATTCCGATTATTGTTTGCTCATTTGTACTTGCCAGCAAAAGCCCGGCTAGCATAGTTCCTGTGCCAACCGAAGCGATAATATGAGTATAGTGGCTCATGTTAACTGAATTCAGGATTTCTGATGCGCCTTTTGCCCCTGTTTTTCCGTAACCACCCTCATCAATCCAATACCAATCACTAGCTGAAAAATCTTGTATAATTTCTTTTTTTCGGCGGTACTTGTCTCTGCTTACAAAAAATAATTCCATTCCAAGCTCTTGTGCGTATGTAAGGGTGTAAGAAAGTTTAGCAGGTTTTTCTCCCCTGATAATTCCAACACTTGGCAATCCGGCGTCTTTTGCGGCATATGCAGCAGCTATAATATGATTTGACCAGGCGCCACCGAAAGTGGCTATTGTAGATTTGTTACGGGCAGTTGCCTCCTCTACATAATATTTCAATTTAAACCATTTATTACCGCTGACAACGGGGTGTAATTTGTCTAATCTTAATACATCTAAGGAAACTTTTTCATTTGTAAGCCATTCTGATTCTATATTTTGAATATCAATTGCGCTTAAATCCACTGGTATCGTTTTTGCAAAAGTGAAGAAATTTTATTGCTGCATAACCAGTATAATTTAGTTTCGCACAGTTTTAAAAAATAAATATGCAACCAACGTTAGTGATTTTAGCAGCAGGTATGGCAAGCCGCTATGGAAGTATGAAGCAAACGCAGTCTTTTGGTCCTTCCGGCGAAACCATTATGGAATATTCTATTTATGATGCCATTCGTGCCGGATTTAAAAAAGTTGTTTTTATTATTCGTGAAGACTTCGCAGAGAACTTCAAAGGTATGTTTGAGCCAAAGCTTAAAGGAAAAATTGAAACCGATTATGTATATCAAAGCCTTCAATCTTTCATTGGTGATCAACAAGTTCCAGCAGAAAGAACAAAACCCTGGGGAACAGCTCATGCAGTTTTATGTTGTAAAGACGCGGTAAAGGAGCCTTTTGCGGTAATTAATGCCGACGATTTTTACGGGAGGGACGCTTTTAAAAAAGCTTATACTTTTTTAACCGGTGAGGTGAACGAGAGAACGCAATGCATCATCGGTTATCAGCTGAAGAAGACCCTTAGTGAAAATGGCAGTGTAAGCCGTGGTGTTTGTGAAGCTGATGCAAATAATAACCTGGTATCGATAAATGAACGTACGAGCATTTATAGAAATGAGCAGGGAAAGATTACATATGAAGACGAGTCAGGTTTACACGAAGTAAGTGAAGACAGCCTTGTCAGTATGAATTTCTTTTGTTTCGCGCCAGCAATATTCCCGATTATAGAAAAGCAGTTTCAGTCTTTTTTAGCAGAAAACATCAATAAGCCAAAAGCCGAGTTTTTCATTCCACTGGTCGGAGACAATTACATTAAATCAGGTTTAGGTGTTATAAAAGTGATTCCAACTGACGCGCAGTGGTTTGGAGTTACTTATAAAGAAGATGCGCCGGGTGTTCAAAAAAGTATTGACGATTTGGTACAATCAGGAGAATATCCTAACAACTTGTATGCATGATATTCTTTTCGAAGCAGCAATGGGCATTGATGAGAAAAAATGCGAAAGTACAAGTGTGCGACGCAACAATGTTTAATGAGGTTTGATTGCCTGGACAATAAAAATGCTCTAAATAAAAAATCCTGCTAACAGCAGGATTTTTTTTATCTAAGTTATAGATAGATTATTTGGTAAAACCTTTTACCATAAATACGCAATCCTCTATTTGTTTAATTTGTTGAACTCGGTCCATTCCTTTTAATTTGGAGACGGCAGGGGTTTTTATTCTTCCAAACGCTGTATCTTCTTTTTCTAAATCATCTATCGCCTTATAGATATTTTTTGATTTGATGGCAAATACAACACCTTCTGCATTTTGTTGCGCGGTACTTAATATACCAATTATTTCACCGTTCCTGTTTAGCACGGGCCCACCACTATTACCTGGATTGGCGCTTACTGCTATCTGGCATGTTACTGTATCGCCGTTGTAACCAGTCTTTGCGCTTAAATATCCTTCATTGTAAACTATTTCATCTCTCGGAAAACCCAGCGTAAAAATTTGTTCACCAAGGTCAATATCATTCCTTTTTATGCGGTAAGGCAATGTGGCAACAGGGCTGTAATCTTCATCTTCGATTCTTAAAAAAGCAAGATCTTTTTCCTTGTCTGAATAAACTATTCTTGCTTTAAACTCCTGGCCTTTATTATTGGTGACGATGATAGTTGAAGAACCTTTTACAACATGTGCGTTTGTGATGAGATATCCTTTTCCATCAATCAAAAAGCTTGTTCCTCCGTTCATGGGTCTTTCGTCCTGGGGAGCTTTTGATTTTAAAATATTGATCTGTTTGCTTTGCACCGTCAAATTGTGGTTTAACACCTTCATTTGCCTGCTCAGTTCTCTTATCTGGTTATTGTTGGCTGGGGTAATTGAGGCAACTATAATACTAATTACCAACGCTGTTATTCCTGCTATTGAAGCTGCAATACCGGTAACTTTTCTATATTTCCGCCACAGTTGAACAACTTTGCCTCCCGTTGTGACGGCAGCAACTGAAATGTCACCACAACCTTCAAGCTGGTTGTGAACCTCGTGAAGCTGGTGTCTGAATTCCCTGTTTTCTCCGAAAGCCTCGATTTGATGGAGAAACATGTTGTGCTCAACAACCATTTGGTCTACCTCAGGTGTCGTTTGTCGCAACTGCTCGAAAGCAGCACGTTCATCTGCGCTAAGCTCACCTTTCAGATATCGCTCAGTAGTATCTAATAATTGAATGTCATCCATCACTTATTCTCCTATATTATATTGCGAAAAAAATAACTTTTTTAATCTCAACAGGCACTTATACTTCTGGTTTTTTGCATTGTCGGCATTGGTGTATCCAAAAGATCGGGCAATGTCGGTCATGTCTTTTTTTTGCAGGTAGTAAGCTTCAAGTAAACTTTTGCATGGTTCTCCGAGGCTTCCAAGTGCTCTTTCCATTATAGCAAAATCTGCATTTCGCTTTTCCTGATAATCTAAATCTTCTTCTACTGCTACAGTCTCTTCAAGGCTTTCAACCTGTGCTGTGTATCTGTTTAAATGCTGAAGGCGTTTTAGCCATAACCTCCTGCAAATACTGTATACATAAGTCTTAATCTGGCAAGTCAAAACGAACGATTCTGTTTTTGCATTTTCATACAATACAATCATTGCTTCCTGAAAAATATCTCTGGCATCGTCAGCAGTTCCATTGTTATTTATCACAAACGACTGCACCATATTAAAATTGCTTTTATATATAGTCTCTATTGCCTTTGCATCACTCTTTGCCAATCCTTGCAGTAAAACTTGTTCGTTGATTTCGGCTTTCACAGATGTTTTATTTAATACCGTTTTATTGCTAAAGTAACCCAGTCAATCTTTAATGATTTCAAAAATACTGTTTGTTGAATGTTACCTTCTAAACTATTTGCTACAAGCTGAGGAATTATAACAAAATCGATGAAACCAATAAGGTGATAAAATTATTACGTGCGTGATTGTTTGCTCTGCTACAGCCGAAAAAGCAAAACGAATATTACGCTAAAAATCACGCGATATAAAACATCAAAATTTTTTTCTTTTGCCGGGTTACCTTTTGAAAATGTATGTATTAACCTACATCATAAACAAACAAAACAAAACAAAAATGAAAAAGTTATTATTCGTATTCGTTTTAGGTGCTTTCGCTGCATGTGGTGGTGGAGATTCAACGACAACTGCTGACTCTACAACTGTAACAACTGATGCATCTTCAACTACAGGTACAATGAGTACTGATACAACTGGTACTGGTGCAATGAGCGCTGATACTACAACTATCGCTCACTAATTATTAATTTAATAGATCAACTACCATTTCTATCAATGTAATTGAGGACTTGCCCAGAGGTAGTTGATTAAGAGTTTCATATGGCAAGCAATCGTTAGAGGCCGTCCCCATTCCTGGGGAGGGCCTTATTTTTTTACCAGAAAAATATTAAAAAAAATTATCAGGGGTTGGGTTACTTTTCTTTGTTCCTTGTATTAACATCTAAATTAATCAATAACAATAAACTAAGAAACAATGAAAAAGTTACTTTTCGTATTCCTTTTAGGTGCGTTCGCTGCATGTGGTGGTGGAGATTCAACAACAACTGCTGACTCTACAACTGTAACTACTGATGCTGGTGCTGGTACAATGAGTACTGATACAACAGGAACAAGTGCAATGTCTACCGACACTACAAGTATGAGCACTCCTCACTAAATAAATTATCTGGCTGCTTACTTTTCATCCATAGGCTTGCAAAAGCAGTTAGTGAAGATGTTTAATTGGCAAGCAATCGTTAGAGGCCGTCCCTATTCCGGGGATGGCTTATTTTTTTACACCGCGGGTTAGTGATGGCCCAGTTTTTAATGTTTTACAGTAAAAAGAACGATGAAAACTCTTTTGATTTTATTCTTACTGACTGCATTTGCTTCTTGTGGTGGGGGCACGTCAGAATCAGAAGCTAAGTCTTCAGATACTACAGTAGTGGACAGCTCATTTAATAAGAGGGTCATGGTAGATAGTTCGACCACAAATGAGATGAACGCAGACACAACCGGCATGAGTAATGCACGATGATGCCCACAACGATGAAGTTGAGTTAAGACTTTCGGCGTTAGTTTGAATTTATAAAAAATCGATAAAAATTAAAACATGAAAAGCTTACTGTTTTTTATCGTGGTTTCAATATTTGCTTCTTGCGGTAACGACAAAGCAAATAGCGCTGCAACAGCTGATTCTTCAAATATTATTACCGATTCCTCGGCATTAAAGAATGTAGATACAACAAGCGTTTTAGGCGCAAATGGTATAGGACAATCACAAATGAGAACTGATACGCCGGTCACGGGATCAAATGCCGGCAAATGATTTTTTACTTTGGGCACCGGCCGTAGAATTCTCTCAAACATTGTTGCGTCGCACACTTCAGCTTTTTGTACTTCATTTGGAATTCGTAAAAAAGACATAAAAAAGTTTGAATGTTTTCTTTCAATTACTACTTTTATGCGGCAATGAAACAATCTATAGCAAATACCTGGTTTAGCTTTTATTTTTACTTCTACTTTAGAAAGTGGACCGGGAGCCTATTGAGATTGAAAAACAACTAAAACAATCAAAATATAAAGTCCCGGCCAAAAAGCCGGGACTTTTTTTATTAGCCATGACCGCAGGAAAAAAAGAATCAAAGGCAGGAACTTTGTCTAAACCCTTAAGAGTTGCCATACAGGGCTACGAAGGAAGTTTTCACCAGGAAGCAGCCCGCAAATTTTTTGGGAAAAATGTTGAAGTTATCCCTTGCGACAATTTCCGGGAGGTGATAAAAATTGCTTCTGACGAAAATGAAAGCAATGGTGGAGTGATGGCTATTGAAAATTCTATTGCCGGCAGTATTCTTCCAAATTATAACTTGTTACAAAAAAGCGACCTTACCATTGTTGGAGAAAAATACCTGCATATCCGCCAACATCTTTTGGTTAATCCGGGTGTCGGGTTAGCTGATATCAAGGAAGTGCATTCCCACCCAATGGCCTTATTGCAGTGTATAGATTTTTTAGAAAAGCACCATTCCTGGAAGTTGGTAGAAACGGATGATACTGCATTAAGTGCCCGTTACATTCACCGCCATAAAAGCAAACATACCGCCGCGATAGCTAGTAAACTTGCCGCCGAATTATATGAACTAGAGATGATTGCTCCGGATATCCATACATTAAAAAACAACTATACCCGCTTTTTAATGCTTCAGAGAAAGAAAGATTTAATCACAATCGAAAATGCTGATAAGGCATCTGTTTATTTTGAAACTGATCATAGTAAAGGAAGTCTTGCCAAAGTACTTACAACAATTGCTTCCAATGGGATAAATATGAATAAGCTCCAAAGTATGCCTATACCGGGAAGTGACTTTTTGTATGGTTTTTACGCAGACATGGAAATTGAAAGTGTTGAACAATTCAATACAGTTGTTGCAGAAATGAAGCCGCTAACGGCGAAGCTGAAAATATTTGGTACGTACAAAAAGGGTAGTTTAAAATAAAAATCTAATAAGGATGGATATTAAAGTTTCGGAAAGGCTTAATGGAATAGGAGAATATTATTTTTCTCAAAAGCTTAGAGAAATTGAAGAATTAAATAAGCAAGGAAAAAAAATAATAAATCTTGGTATCGGAAGTCCTGATCTGCCGCCTCATCCTGATGTAGTTAAAGTATTGCATGAGGAATCCTCTAAACCAAATACGCATGCATACCAAAGTTATAAAGGCAGTCCGGTTTTAAGAAATGCGATCTCTTCGTTTTATAAGACTTGGTACAACGCCGATATAAATCCTGATACTGAAGTGTTGCCTTTAATTGGTAGTAAAGAAGGTATCATGCATATATGCATGACCTACCTGAATAACGGTGATGAAGTATTAATTCCGAACCCCGGTTACCCGACCTATAGCAGTGCGGTGAAACTTGCCGGCGGCACTTGCAGGGAGTATGCCTTGACAGGAGAGCATAATTGGGAGCCAGATTTTGAAACATTAGAAAATGCGGACTTAAGTAAGGTTAAACTAATGTGGATCAATTATCCGGAAATGCCTACGGGTAAGCAGGCAACAGTTGAGCTTTTTGAAAGAATTATAGCTTTTGGAAAAAAACATAACATTTTAATCTGTCACGATAATCCATATAGTTTTATTTTAAACGAACAACCGATTAGCATTTTAAGTGTGGGGGGAGCAAAAGAAGTTGCCCTTGAATTAAATTCTCTTAGTAAA
The DNA here is from genome assembly GCA_025963675.1 of Segetibacter sp. Classification (GTDB taxonomy): domain Bacteria; phylum Bacteroidota; class Bacteroidia; order Chitinophagales; family Chitinophagaceae; genus Segetibacter. The sequence continues at coordinate 3,542 of JAOQAJ010000059.1, read as the reverse complement.
GCAAGTAACATGGCCGGTTGGAGAGTCGGAATGATGGTAGGGGCCAGCGAGAGAATTGAGGAAGTGCTTAGGTTTAAGAGTAATATGGACAGCGGGATGTTTTTGCCTGTTCAACTTGCGGCTGCGAAGGCATTAAGTTTAGATAAGGAATGGTACAACAGTCTAAACAGTGTGTACGCGGAAAGACGAGAATTAGTCTACCAATTGTTGAACATCTTCAATTGCTCGTACGACAGAGCCCAGGTTGGAATGTTTGTTTGGGCAAAAATTCCTTCAAAATATAAAGATGGATATGAATTGAGTGATGAAGTATTGTACAATAAAAATGTTTTTATAACACCGGGTGGAATATTTGGCAGTAATGGAAACGGATACATCAGAATAAGTTTGTGCGCTAAGAAAGAGGTACTGCAGGAGGCACTTGAAAGAGTTACTGTCCTTTAACGCTTGAAATTGAGGGATTAAAAACAGAAAGTATGAATGTAGAAAACGCGGGCAATACTGAACCATCTTTTGTCAGCCTCCCTTTAGCGGCAGAGCTGATTGTAACAATTATCGGTACCGGTTTGATTGGGGGATCTTTAGGGTTGGTTCTAAAGGACAAAGGATTAGCTAAACATGTAATAGCGGTTGACAATAACCCCGAAAATCAACAAAAAGCTTTGGAGCTGGGAATTGCAGATGAAGTTTTGCCGCTTAAAGAGGCGATTGCAAAAAGCCATTTAATCGTACTTGCGGTTCCGGTGGATGCATTGCATACATTACTGCCGGCGGTTTTAGATAAAGTTAAAAACCAGGTCGTGATGGACATGGGATCAACAAAAGCAAGTGTGATCGATGCGGTAGTAAATCATGCTAAAAGAAAAAGATACGTAGCCACTCACCCAATGTGGGGAACAGAATATAGCGGACCCGAGGCGGCTGTAAAAACAGCTTTCGTCAACAAGGCGACTGTTATTTGTGATGCAGAAAATTCTGATGAAGACGCAATGCAAATGGTGCAAGAGATCTACCGGGCAATAGGAATGCACCTTATTTATATGGATTCAGCTGCTCATGATTTACATGCTGCATACGTCAGTCATATATCTCATATTACATCTTTTGCTTTAGCAAATACAGTATTAGAAAAGGAAAAGGAAGACGACGCAATATTTGAATTGGCGAGTGCAGGTTTTGAAAGTACTGTTCGTCTTGCTAAAAGTAACCCTGCTATGTGGGTTCCTATTTTCAGGCAAAACAGGGAAAATGTGCTTGATGTGTTGAATGAACATATAACGCAATTGAGAAAATTTAAAAGTTGTCTTGAAAAAGAAAATTATGATTACCTGCAGGAACTGATAGAGAATGCCAATGGCATTAGGCGGATTTTGAAATAATTAGTTAATGGGTGATTAGTTAATGTGCTAATTTGAAAATTTGGACACTATCGCTTAACTATTGAGCATTGAAAATTGAATATTAAGAACCGGAGCGGTTAAAATGATCAATAATCAATGTTTACTGGTCAATAAAGAATACAAGTACAAGTGAGTGACACAACGATGTTGAAGATTGGTTAAATGCCGGTAACACTAGTGTGACATAAAATATAGGATTTTAAGTGTTAAACCATTTTTTAATCCGTCATAGGTGAACAACCATCTGGCAACTATTAATTACCTTTGCGCAAAATTTAGGAATATGATGACATTTGAAGGGTTGGGAATTGACGCTAGGTTAATTCAGGCAACCGACGAGTTGGGGTTTGTGAACCCAACGCCAATACAGGAACAGGCAATCCCGGTGCTATTGAGTGGCACGACAGACTTTGTGGGATTGGCACAAACCGGTACAGGCAAAACTGCGGCATTTGGATTGCCGCTGTTGCAATTGGTGGAAGTAGAAAGTAAGCATCCACAGGCATTGATTGTTTGTCCGACCCGTGAGCTTTGCATGCAGATCGTAAAAGAGATTGAACTGTTTAAAAAACATATAAAGGGGTTGCATGTTGTTGCCGTTTATGGCGGTGCTTCTATAACTATGCAGATCCGTGATTTAAGAAGAGGTGTGCAAATCGTTGTAGCTACTCCCGGCAGATTAATTGATCTTATCGAGCGTAAAGCAATAGACCTGGAGCAAATCAAATATGTGGTTTTAGATGAGGCCGATGAGATGTTGAATATGGGTTTTAGAGACGACATTGAATTCATTTTAAAGAATACACCCAAGCGTGAAAGCACCTGGCTGTTTAGTGCCACAATGCCGCCTGAAGTAAGGCAGGTAAGCAAGCGGTATATGAAATCGCCGGTTGAGATAACGGTGGGTAAAGCAAATACAGGCAATAAAAATATTGACCACCAATATTACGTTTGCTCATCGCAGCATCGTTACGAGACGTTGAAGCGGATCATTGACTTCAATCCTGGTATGTATGGTATCATCTTTACCAGGACAAAGCTGGATGCACAGGGAATTGCCGAAAAGCTAACGCGTGAAGGTTATGACATTGACGCCTTGCATGGCGACTTATCACAAGGTCAGCGTGACGCGGTGATGGGGCAGTTTCGTGATAAGACTTTGCAATTGTTAATAGCAACAGACGTAGCTGCACGTGGAATTGATGTGAAAGAAATAACTCACGTGATTAACTTCGAGTTACCAGATGATGTAGAAGTATACACTCACAGAAGTGGTCGTACAGGCCGTGCAGGTAGCCAGGGTATATCGATGTCTATCGTGCATTCCCGAGAAATCTTTAAGCTTCGTCAAATTGAAAAAATGGTGCAGCAGCCATTTCATAAATTAGATATTCCTTCAGGTAAAGATGTTTGCCGCAAGCAATTCTTTTATTTCATGGATAAACTATTGCAAACAGATGTAAGTCATGGCGACTACGAAACGTACATGCCAATGTTGGCTGAAAAGTTTGCCGACGTGTCAAAAGAAGAAGTGCTAAAAAGAGTAGTAGCGACAGAATTTGACCGTTTTCTTAAATATTATGAAAATGCTGCTGACCTTAATGCCCGTACCGAGACCCGCGTAAGAGAAAGAACTTACGATCGGGGTGACAGAGGAGACCAAAGAGGCGACCGGAGTGACGGACGGACCAGAGATACAAGGGGAAGAGAGTTTTCGGGGGGTGATGGAAACTACGCCCGATTATTTGTAAATCTGGGTACAAAAGACGGTTTTTATAAAGCCAGCTTCCTGCAATTTATCCTTGACATGAGCGATTTGAAAAAGGAAAGCCTTGGGCGGATCGATATGAAGGAGATGAACAGCTGGATTGAAATTGATAAAGGTGTTGCTGATAAAATGGTTAGTGCAGTTGATGGAAAAACATTTAAAGGCAGACGTATCAGAATGAATGATGCAAATAGCAGGGGATAGCAAATTGCAGGTTACAAGTCGGCGGTGCCAGGGTGTGAACTCTTGTAACTGGTAACACACAACTTTTAACCCGAACTTTAAACATTGCACGATTTTATAGTAAATGCTTCAATACAAATTCTTCCGATTGTAAAGGATAGGCATCCTTACGAGTGGGTAGATGAAGCCAT
>JAOQAJ010000058.1 GCA_025963675.1 Segetibacter sp. | reverse complement strand
TATTATAGTGTGCCACCCAAATTCTGCCCGTTTTATCTTCACAAATTCCATACACTACATTTGCAGCAATAGTTGTATTATCATCAAAATGGTAGTAATAACGTTTTACTTCTGTTCCAGCGTAACGGTGTAATCCATCGTCTGTACCTATCCATAAAAACCCTTCACTATCCTTAAAGATGACGTTGGCCGATGCCTGAGAAAGACCTTCCTCATTGGTAAGGCGATAAAAATTGATAGAAGGTATGGCGGTTTGCTTAATTTGTTTCAAAGTTAAAGATGACCTCGTCTTAGCTTGTTGATCAACGCTTTTTTGCGCAGAAAGGTGAAAGGTGAACAGTAAAAATACTTGTAGGACTAGTATAACTTTCATTAGGTAATGATGATTTGTAAGATAGAGTATTTCTGAAAAACATTATTGTATTCTTAATCCTAATTCTCTTTTGCTACTCTGAGGAGGATATAAAAATTACACTCGTATCACTTTTAGAACTATTCGGCTCATTTCGTATCAAAAACAAAGTCTTGCTTAGTAAGAAGTGTTGTAGCGTCTACTGGATAGAAGGGTCAGGAATGAGCGATGAGCAAGTGATGATCTACTTAAAAACTCGAATAATTCAAAGGACATTGGGATTTGAAGGTATTCGAATCTTGCATGACGTTAATTTCTCTCTGTAGAAACTCCCTGGGTAAAAGATCTAAATAGGTGACTATAAGAAACCTTACTATCGCTTCCCGAAAATAAAAATGCCCTACATTACTGCAAGGCATTTTACTATTGTAAAAATTATTTTTAGTTACCCGTACTCTCAAAGGCCTATTCCCACACTTCACCTTTACCCGAGATCCAATCTTTTACTAACTCACTGGTTACGCTTTTTGGTCTTTCAAGCGCAAGGCCTAAAGCCCGATCCCAGCAAAGACTGGCAAGCACGCCTAAAGCACGGCTAACGCCAAACAAGACCGTATAAAATTCATATTCGACCAAACCATAATGTACTAACAACGCACCGCTGTGGGCATCAACATTTGGCCACGGGTTTTTTACTTTACCTAAAGATTGAAGGATTGGTGGAACGGCTTCATAAATGTTCCAAACTGTTTGAACCAAAGGATCATCAGCCATGTGCTTTTTACCAAACTCCATTTGTGCAGTAAATCTCGGATCCGTTTTGCGCAGTACAGCGTGACCGTACCCAGGTACTACTTTTCCTGATGCTAAGGTCTTTTGAACGTACTCAACAATCTGTTCTTTTGTTGGGCTATCGCTGCCTAATTCATTTCTCATTTCAAAGATCCATTTTATTACTTCCTGGTTAGCGAGGCCATGGAGAGGACCTGCTAAGCCATTCATGCCGGCAGCAAAACTTTGGTAGGCATCCCCAAGTGCTGAACCAACGAGGTGTGTTGTATGTGCACTAACGTTACCACCTTCATGGTCTGCATGAATGGTCATATAAAGACGCATCAACTCGTGAAAGCTTTCGTCATCATATCCCATCATGTGCGCAAGATTGCTACTCCAGTCCAACAACCCATCCGGGTGAATATGTTCGTTGTTTTTGTATTTACGACGATATATATAAGCTGCAATGCGTGGAAGACGGGCTATTAAATCCATTGAGTCATCGAAAGTCGCACTCCAGTAATCCTTCTTGTTCATTCCTTTAGCATATTGCTTGGCAAATACGCTTTCTGTCTGCAAAGCCATAATACCCACTACAAACATTGTCATTGGATGGGTTGACAAAGGCAAAGCATCAATTGTTGCAAACACGTGATTAGGAACATGAGAGCGACGTTGTAATATATCTGTCACATCATTTACATCACTTGCAGTTGGCAACTCTCCTATCAACATCAGGTAAAACAAACCTTCTGGCAATGGCTCGCTTCCGCCTTCTGCTTTCGGTAGTTTCTCCTGCAATTCGGGAATAGTATACCCACGAAAACGGATACCGTCCTGTGGGTCGAGTAAACTTGTCTCTGTTACAAGACCTGTAATTCCGCGCATTCCCTGGTAGATTTGGGCAAGGGTTACTTCACCTATCTTTTTGCTTCCGTGTTCTTTTAATAGTGCCTTAATTTCTACATTAGCTTCGTCAGCCTTTGCCTTAAACCTGTCCTTAATTATTCCCATAACAAGACAATTTTTTAATTTATATGGTAAGTAAATTGTGCCCTCTATTGTTGCTAAAAGTCAATTATTCAAATAGATAGATAAAGGTAAAACAATTGTGTTCTTCAACAAAAGTATTGTAGGTATGAGACGGGGTAAAGTATGAAAATTACTTCGGAGCCTTCTTATAAAACCACAACGCCACAAAGGCAAAAATGATGTTGGGCATCCAGGCAGCAAGGGCCGGATGCAAATTTCCTTTAGTAGAAAATATAGTTGAAAAACGATCGGTTAAGATATAAGTGGCGCCTGCAATAAATCCAATTGCCATGTGTACACCACTACCCCCACGAACTTTTCGGCTGGCAATTACGCCGGCTATAAGGGTCAATAAAATAACTGAAGCTGGTGTTGCATCTCTTCGGTTTCGTTCGACCTTAAGAGCGTTTAAACCTTCCACCCCACGCATTTCTTCAAATTGAATAAACCGGTCTAATTCAGGCGTCGTCAACTTGTCTTTTGTGTATTCGTCGCGCTTGAGGTCAAAAGGCTTAAAGCTGTAACTTTTCAACATTGTTTGCGTCATTGACACATCTTCTTTCAGGCCGTTGATGCGTCGTTCAATCACGTTCTCAAGTCGCCATTTACCCGAGGCCGAGTCCCAACGAATGCTTTCTGCTCTTAAATTATAATCGACCTTATTACCTGAAATATGCTGCACAAAAAAGTTGGTACCGCTCTTTGAAGCAGTGTCATAACTGATTCCTGCGTAACTGGAAGGATCAATCTGCAGGTAGAGGCTATTTCGATTAGCGACCAATGGATTATAAGATGAGTTCCTGTCTATATAATTTTCCTGGAAACTTACCCTGATAGCGTTTGCCTTTGGTATCACATACCGGTTGCCCAACCATAAGATAGTTGCGAGAACAATACCACTAAAAAAGAACGGTCTTAAAAAACGATTGAAGCTTGTGCCGCTTGCTAGTACGGCAATGATCTCGCTTCTTCCAGCCATTTTACTGGTAAAAAAGATCGTAGCAAGAAATACAAAAAGCGGAAACAGTAAAGCCAGGATGTGAGGAACAAAACCTAAATAATATTTGGTAACGATCTGAGTGAAGCTTAATCCTGATCTTACAAAGTCGTCGGTTTTCTCACTGATGTCGATAACAACACTTATAAAAGCAAAAAGAAATAAAGAATAGAAAAAAGTAACAAGCAGATTTTTGAGTATGTACCAGTCGATTGTTTTCATGCTTCTAAGCGAGATCGTCAAAGATAGATGGAAGTGTTGACAGAAGCAGAAACAAGATGTTAATTGATAACTCTCTTAATATCTCTGTAGAAAACGTGGAAGACGCAGAAGGAGCGTTAATTCTTTTTGAAAAGAGCTAATCAATTCTATTGGTAAGGATGATACAAGCGTAAGTTCTTTTATGATCAGTTGTTGCGACGCATTTCGTTCATCAGCAAATCTTTGGGCAGCTCAGGGGTTTTCTCTCGCAGAAAGCGCAGAAGACGCAGAAATAAGAAGTTTTTTTTCCGCCCATTCCGCGCCTTCTGCGAGCACCGGTCTTTCCAGCTATTCACCTTTTCGCCCTAAAAAAGCCAATACGGAGTCTTTATAATTCTCGCCTATCGTAAGCTCAGTGGAACCAATAAAAACACTCGTCTTTTTTACTGCTGTAATATGCGCTTTGGAAACGATGTACGATTTCTGTATCCGCAGAAACTTTGAGGCCGGTAACATCTCTTCTATATTCTTCATGCTAATTCGTGCTACTACTGGTTTGGCGTTATTTTCTAAATGTATTTTTATATAGTCTTTTAAGCCTTCCACCCACAAGATATCAGCATAAGATATTTTTACATGACTGTAGTCGGCGTTGATAAAAAAGTAATCGAGCTCTGCTTCTTTTGCTGATTCATTGGCTTTGTGCTTTAGCTGGTGTAACTCGCGGGCTTTATTACAAGCTTTTAAAAAGCGGTCGAAAGGAACAGGCTTAACAAGGTAGTCTATCACATTAAGATTGAAACCGTCTAACGCATATTGTGAATATGCAGTTACAAGAATACACATGGGATTACTGGACAGACTTTCTATTAATTGTAATCCATTTAAGCCCGGCATTTGAATATCAAGAAAAACCAAATCCACCTGTTTTTCCTGTATAATGGTGATCGCATCTAAAGGGTCATCGCAAGTAGCGACGAGTTGCAAATAAGGCACTTTCGAAATGTAATCTTCCATTAATTCGAGCGCCAGATCTTCATCATCAATAGCTATACAGCGAAGCATCAATGTAGTTTTAATTGCAGGGTTACTATAAAAAAGTTGTCTTTACTTTCAATGGATAAAGTATGTTCATTCTTGTATAATAAATTTAATCTTCTCTTTACGTTTTGCAATCCGATGCCGGAAGTTTTATCCTTTACCTGCACGATAGAATTATCGTAGTAATTACTAACTCTAAACTCCAATAGATCGTTTTGTGTCTTTAACTCAATATTAATCTCAGAATTATTTTTAAAACCGGTACCATGTTTAAAAGCATTTTCAACAAATGGAATCAGCAGCATGGGTTCTATAAAACAGTTCCGGTCATAATCTTCCATCACCTGGTTTATATTGACCTTGCTGCCAAACCTTTGTAACTGCAGGTCAATATAACTTTGCAAATATTCTACTTCACGCTCCAGCAATACTTTTTCTTCATCAGTCTCGTACAACATGTATCGCAGTAAAGAAGATAGCTTAAACAAAGATGGCTCTAACTGGTCAGATTTCTTCCTGGCTAATGACACCATGTTGTTTAGAACATTGAACATAAAGTGAGGGCTCACCTGCGACCTTAGAAAAGCAAGTTCTGTTTTCAAATTTTCAGTCTCTTTTTGGATCGCCAGCCTGTCTGAACGCATTCTATCTCTGAACATGGTAAAAGCGATACTGCAAGCAAGAATAAAAATACATGGAAACAGAAAGAAAAACAGGAACAGGCCAAAACTAAACTTCCTTTCAGGTAAGATCAGTGAGAAGCTTAACCAGTTAAGCAGAAACAACACCGCGATAATAGCAAAAAGGGAAAGCAGGTATTGTATATACTTTTTCCTGTTTACCAGGAATGGCATTAAGACGTATGAGTTTATATAGAACAGGCTGATCCAGAAAAAACAGTTTACGAGGTACTGGCAAAACAACCTGTTACCAGGATCGTTGGTATGTTGGGCATTGGTATCTTGTCGTGGCCTAAACAACGAAGGCAATGAAAATAAAACGACCCAAAACAATATGTGAAGTAATACTGAAACGTACTTTTTAGACAACCACGAGACTTTCATTGAAAATGAACTCCTTTATAATCTTTTTCAGATTTTATTGAAATTATGTGCATTGGTATAAGGCCAAGCCTTTAAACGGCTTGTCTTTAAAAGAAAAAAGATTACTGAGACCTTTTGTAGCTTCAGTAATCTTTTATGAAGTATAGAGATAAACACTATTTTTTTGGCATTTCAAAAATAGCCGGATCAACCGCTTTGTTTACTTCCACTTTTTTAGTGTTTATTTTTAAAGCAAACTGTCCCATGTCGAGATTAGTTGTATATGGATAATACAAACCAGCATCTGTCTTCTTATAATCAGAAAAATCTGTTGTGATTGTAATATCCTGTCCCATTGCATTTGATTTTCTAAGCGCCCTTGTAATAAAATAACTGGTAGGATCGATGTAAAAAGTTGTTTCGGCGTTGTCTTTGTTCGTGTATTTAATCTTAAAAGCCTCAGTAGCACCTACCTTTTCTTTGCCTAATAATTCTACTTTTCCACCTCTTGCGGCATAGTCGTACAAGGGAGCAATAAAAATTTGATCTTTTCCTGATTTGTACATTTCGTCAGGTATTGCTGCCGGCTCAGGTGAACCTCCAAATGGATTAACAGCCCAACCACCTTTGTCTGTAATAACATTAATGATTTGCTGACCATTAAAATCAGATTCATTTCGGTACCCCTTTCCAACCAAAAGGGTTGTTTTTGCCGAGGCTTCATTTCCCATTACATCCATCGTACTCTCAGTATAAACAGAAGTAACCTGTGAAAGTTTAGCTTTTCCACCTAAAGCATCTATGTGCTTTGTAACGATTTCGTCTGCAGTTTGAGCATTAACCATTGCTACAGTCAGCAGTGCGGTTAAAGAGAGAAGCAATCTTTTCATGTTCGCTATTTTTTTCGATTTAAAATTTAATGTACAACTGTTTTTTTAAAAGGGATTCTTATAGTTTCTGAAAACAATAATAAGAAGTGCCGTTAGTTACAATATAAAGATTTGGTAGCCGGATTTGTTGTTGCTTTAACACCGGCCGTACAAGTGTGCGACGCAAGTAAAGTCGCACAAGGATACAAAGCGCGCTATCAAAAAATCTTCTTATTGGCCCATTTGCATTGCATCCTGGTTGCCTGTACTTTTTAGATTTTGACGTTTGAATAATGAAATATCCATTTTACCAAAACGGTAGCTAAAATTAACCCGCACCATTTGAGGATTGTTTAAGCGATAATAATCCTGGGTAAAATATATGCTTTCCGAATGCTGATCCTGTTTACGTGTTCTAAACATATCGCTGAAACTTACGCTAACGGTTGCTGCATTGTTTTTAAGAAAAGTCTTTCTTACAGCCAGATCCATTCCCCAGAAAGGTCTGATATAACCTTGAGAAGAACTTTGAGCCTGTCCAAAACCACCACCAAAACCGCCGCCCTGGCCGCCGCTTACCGGAAGATTCGTTTTACTCTGGTACTCTGCTGACAATTGGATGGTAAATGCCTTAGGCAGTTTAAAGTTGCTATTAAACTTTCCAAACCAACTCGTGATAGCATCCTGCGATGTACCCAGTATGTTATCGGTATTAATCTTTGATTGATACAAATTCAGGTTTGTGGTTACATCCCACCACCTGGCGATGTTGTTAACAGAAGTTACTTCGGCACCGTAAGAGTAACTCGAGTTTGCATTAATATACGTGTTGATGATATCTTGCTTCCCGGTAAAAGGATTAAGATCTTTGTTAAGGTAACGGGTAATAAGATCGGTAGAATGCTTATAATAGATGGAACCTAAAATATTATTGTTTCCCTTGAAAGTCTTGCTGTAACTCATCTCGTAAGAGCTCGTAAACTCCGGTACAAGATTAGGATTACCTCTTGATATATTAAGACTATCAGTATAGTCGGTAAAAGGAATTAACTGGAAGAAATTAGGACGGTTGATCCGACGTGTATAACTCCACTGCAATTCTTGTTTTTTGCCTAACTTCTGACTTAAAAATAAAGACGGGAACAAACTAATAGGGTATCTATTGCTAAACTTTTCACCCGTATTGGTTAACTCACCCTGGTACTCAGAACTTTCAGCACGCAGGCCAACCTGATAGCCAAAGTCTTTAATAGCGCTTTTTACGCTTACATAAGCAGCATACACATTATCATTGTTCTTATAGTTACTGGTCCCGGCAGGGATCTTAACCAACGCACCATTAGGAACACCTCTGAAGTTATCATTGTTGTTCAAAATATTACGCAATTGCATTCTTAATCCAGTCTCTAATTTGGTTACAGAGCTGATTGGATTGGTATAATCAGTTTGAACGGTTACGAACTTATTGGTTCCTTCACTAACCACTTGCTGCAACTGAGTGTTGCCAATATTTCCTGACTTGTAGTAATTGGTAGTATATACTGAGTTACCCGAGTTCTTACCCGAGAAGTAGTTGGCATCTGCGGTTAACTGCTCACCCGCTTTTGGGAAGTTATAGACGTATCCAAATTGTAAACCATTTGCGTCAAAAGTTCTGGAACCACTTGTTAAACGCTGGCTATAGATACTTCTTTTCATTCCTGCATTAAACAAGCTATCGGTAGTTATATCGATTGTTTCAGAAGGATTGAACTGGCCGTGAACTTTAATACCTGACAAAGACAAAGTCGCCCTGTTAGTTACATAATAGTCAAGTCCTACTTTTCCGAAAACGAAGGCGCCTTTTGTTCTGTTGTCGTTATTTTGAAAAACGTGCGTTTGTGTATCACCATAGTTTAAACGATTTGTTGTACCGATCGACTGGTTACGCATCCGGTTCATCATAGCAGCCGCAGTAAAGTTTAGTTTATTTTGTCTCATGCTAAAATTACCGCCTGCATTGAAACCACCTCTTCTGTCAACACCTGCCATCAGGTTACCGTTGTAACCAGATTGCTTATTCTTTTTTAAGACAATATTTAAAATACCTGCATTACCACCAGATGCATCATATTTGGCCGAAGGGTTTGTAATCACTTCAACAGTTGCAATCGCATCAGCCGGAATTTGATCAAGGCTCAAAGTTGTAGGACGTCCATCAACATAAATTTGAGGAGCCGCATTACGCAGTTTCACATTGCCATCAACATCGACCTGTACAGAAGGAACGTTGCGCATTACATCTACTGCAGTTCCGCCTGCGCTTACAATGTTCTTTTCAACACTAAAAACTTTTTTATCAATATCCAGTTTTAGTCCGCTGGCAGTGGTGGTAACGGTTACATTCTCCAACACCCTGGGTTCAGCACTCATTTGAATGTTACCCAGATCTTTTACAAATGAATTTAGCATACCGCCCATCGCAGACATTTGCCCTGCAGGATCACCCGATGGCTTACCTGCTGCCGGTGCTTCCATTTTCATTTGAAAAGCGACAGGCTTTTCTATAGGCTTAAACCCTATTGCAGAAATCTTTAATTTCAAACCGCCGAAAACCGGTAATTCGGAGAAATTAAATTCTCCGTTAGATTTCGTTACGATAGCCTTTAGTAATACGTCTTTTCTTTTCTTAGTAACCGTATCCATACGATTTACCAACATTACAACAGAAGCATCACCAACCGGCTTGCCTAAACTGTCTACTAATTTTCCATATACATTACCTATCGACGGAGGAGCCTGGCCGGGCTTGCCTGCACCGCCCATCGGAAACTGGGCGAAGAGTTGTATTGACAGGAAAGTTGCAATTGCGAGAAAGTAAATCTTTTTCATGCGTTTGGTTTTTAACCTTTTTTATTCTAACGCAAACTACTCTTCAAAATATTTTTTGCAACTAACATGAGACGACGTACCCTAAAAATGCGACGAAACCGCCAAAATTGCGGTGAAACGTAAAAGGCCGGTAATAACCAGGATTTCTTGTTAACCGGCAATTGTTCTTTGTTGAACTTTGGTTGTGTCACTCACTTGTACAGTTGTTTTTTATGGAGCTTTTTCAGTTGATGTTTCCGCAAGGGCATTTTTTTCGCGACCGTTCACCACATAGGCATATAGATCACCTAGTTAGGCGAATAGAAAAAGATCGTTCCTAAAATTACAATTTCATTTCTGACAGCAGTTCTTGCATAAGGGACATCAGCCGGTTTGGTGCCGAGCTAAGGCGAAGGCACTCCGAAACATGCGCAGCAGTTTCAGAAAAAAGCTGGTGGCGTCCCGTTGCAAGAACGAAGCCCAGCGGCTTGAGCGTTTGCTGTAGGTTTTTAGACTTCAATGAAAGATATATCCCTTTTCGCAATTCCATTTTTAACGTTTGTTGATCACCTTTTGCTTTTCTTTTTTCTTGATAAAAAAGAAAGAAAAAATCAAGACTCCATAAAAAAGGCTAAAAATTAC
>JAOQAJ010000044.1 GCA_025963675.1 Segetibacter sp. | reverse complement strand
TTTAGTGTGCCTTATAACGGCCAAAAGCCAACTTCTTACATGGTCTCCTGATTTTATCCACGAATCTTCTGATCCGGTCACAATAACTGTTGATGCTACAAAAGGTAACCAGGGTTTAAAAGGTTATACTCCAACATCAGATGTTTATGTTCATATCGGCATAATAACAAGTTTCAGCACCAGCTCTAGCGACTGGAAGCATGTAAAATATTCGAGTTTCAATTCTCCCTCACCAACTGTTCAAACTACTTACACAGGACCTAATCAATGGACATTTACAATTACTGGCGGGTTAAGAGCTTTTTTCGGAGTAACCGATCCAGCGGAGACAATTCAAAAAATTGCCGTTCTCTTTAGAAATGGTCCGGGTACCAGGGTGCAGCGTAATACTGATGGAAGCGATATGTATATACCGGTATATGACGCAGGATTGTATGTAAGATTAGATCAGCCGTTTAAAGAACCTAAGTACACGCCAACTGCAGAACCCGTTAATAAAACCCTTGGCGATAACATTCCGGTCTCTGCAAAAGCCAGTCAAAACTCAACTTTAAAATTGTTTTTGAATGGAACCCAGGTAGGTTCTACTGCTACAGATGCTACATCTGTAACCGCTAACGCTGTTATCAGCAGTTACGGTACGCAAACAATTATTGCTGAGGCAACAAATGCAACTGGTACTAAATACGATACTATTTCATTTTTTGTTACCCCGCAAACAACGGTTGCTGAATTACCTGCCGGCGTTAGGGATGGCATCAACTACGAGCCCGGCGACACCTCGGTAACATTGGTGCTTTTTGCCCCTTACAAAACACGGGCATCGGTTGTTGGGGATTTTAATAACTGGACGGAGACAACCCTGCATCAAATGAACAAAACACCTGATAACAATCGTTATTGGGTTCGTATCACCGGGTTAACTCCTGGTGCTGAATATGCATATCAATATTTAGTAGATGGTACCTTGAAAGTGGCAGATTATATGACTGAGAAAGTGTTGGATCCTGCTAATGATCAATTTATCCCCGCAGCAAATTATCCTAATTTAAAGCCTTATCCGACAGGCAAGACTTCCGGGATAGTAAGCGTTCTTCAAACAGCAAAACCAACCTATACCTGGCAGGTAAACAATTTTACAAAACCTGACAAAAGGAACCTGATCATTTATGAATTGTTGGTGAGGGATTTTGTTGCAACCCAAAACTGGCAAACTGTAAAAGACTCAATTTCTTACTTAAAAAAGTTAGGTATCAACGCAATTGAGGTAATGCCGTTTAATGAATTTGAAGGCAATAATAGCTGGGGTTATAATCCTGATTTCTTTTTTGCACCTGATAAAATGTATGGAACTGAGACTGCACTACGCCAGTTCATTGATGAGTGTCACCGGCAGGGAATTGCGGTAATTATGGATATTGCTATGAACCATGCATTTGGACTTTCTCCAACTGTGCAAATGTATTGGAACGGTGCACTTAACCGTCCTGCCGCAAATAATCCATGGCACAATGAAGTGGCTAAACATCCTTTTAATGTAGGTTTTGATTTTAATCATGAATCTGCAGCAACCAAAGCTCTTGTTGGGCGTGTAATAGAACATTGGTTAACCAAATATAAAATTGATGGTTTTAGATGGGACCTTTCAAAAGGATTTACCCAGGTTAATTCCTGCACTACCGGAGATTGTTCAAGTGGAGCTGAAGTAAATAACTGGAGTCAGTATGATGCAAGCCGGGTAGCATTATGGAAAGGATACTATGACACTATGCAAGCAAAAGCTCCCGCTTCTTATTGCATACTCGAACATTTTGCTGCTAACCAGGAAGAAACGGAATTAAGCAATTACGGAATGTTATTGTGGGGCAATGCAAATTATTTCTTTAACCAGGCTACCATGGGTTACCTGGACAATAACAGTTCAAATTTTGAAAGTGGTATTTATACACAGCGAGGTTGGATCAATCCAAATTTAATTACATACCAGGAAAGTCATGACGAAGAAAGATTGATGTTTAAGAATGAGCAATATGGTAACAGCAATGGAACTTATAATGTAAAAGACATCAATACGGGATTAAAGCGGAATGAAATGGCTACAGCTTTCTGGGCAATGATTCCTGCACCAAAGATGTTATGGCAATTTGGAGAGCTCGGTTACGATTACTCAATAAATACGTGCGAAAACCTGACAATAGCGAACGAGTGCCGTTTAAGTCCAAAACCTATCCGTTGGGATTACCTGGCCAACCCTAATCGTTTAGCATTGCATGATGTTTACGCTAAGCTCTTCAAACTTCGCAATGTACCTAACTTCCTGCCGACTTTTGTTACGAATAATGTTACGTACAGTTTAGGTGGAAGTGTCAAAACACTTCAGGTAAATTCCGATTCTCTAAAAATTACTGTCATAGGCAATTTTGATATCTCTACAACTACAGGATCAGTTACTTTTCAGGATGCTGGTACCTGGTACGATTACCTTTTAGGTGGAACAAGGACAGCGACAGGAGCTGCCGAAAGTATTACACTTCAACCAGGAGAATATCATGTGTATACAAACAGGGATGTCAGCGGGCTAATTGCCCTTCCTTTAAAATTGCTGTCCTTTGGCGCAAAGCGTAACAGTAACAATATTACAATTGCCTGGGTGACCACTAACGAAGTGAATGTGAAACATTTTGCAGTTGAACGTTCATTTAACGGAGTTGATTTTCGCAACATCGCAACTGTTACGGCTAAAAATATCACAATTCAGCAAATCCCTTATAATTATGCTGATATTGATCCTTCTGCCGTAAACAGCGATAAAAACGTCTATTATCGCTTAAAGATGATTGATAAAGATGGACAATATAGCTACTCAAACGTTGCGGTTGTAGATGCATCGCAACATCATTCTAATTTGTCTTTATATCCTAACCCAGCGAAAGGGTCACAGGTTTACTTAACACTAAATGAACCTATACGATCTGGGACCAAGGTAAAAGTGGAAGATGTAAGCGGCAGACTATATAAGAATTACACGATTTCTGTAACAGGCAGTAATAAAACAATTCCTGTCGATGTTAAAAGCCTGCCTTCCGGAGTTTATATAATTAAGGTAGAAACAAGTAAAGGATCGGCAGTTAAACAATTCATTATTCAACATTAACCCCCGACTTAAAATATACAAAAATCCTTTAGGTGTAGTAACATTTTGTGGCCATTGGCTGTTTTCCAAATGAATTAATTCAAACACGGGTTATTAATATTTAGAAAAACGAGAACGCCAACCTAAACCACTTAAACACAGCGTAAAATTTTTAAACAAAGAATCATGATCACTAAGAAACTGCTTTATGCCCTTGTCTTGCCTTTGCTCCTTTTTGCAGGACAACTGTTTGCCCAGGAAAGAATTGTAACCGGTACGGTCTCCGATAGTACAGGAGCACCAATAGGAAACGCCTCTATCATCGTAAAAGGAACAAAAACAGGTACCCAAACCACAGCAACCGGAACATTTTCTGTGCGGGTGCCGGCCAGTGCTACTACTCTTACAATCAGTTCTGTCGGATTTGGTGCAAGCGATGTTGCTATTGCAAATGGACCACTGAATGTTACACTCAGCCCAACAAACTCTGCTTTGAGTGAAGTGGTTGTAGTGGCTTATGGAACACGTAGAAGAGGGGATCTGACAGGTTCGGTCACATCGATATCGGCTAAAGATTTTCAAAAAGGAAACATTGCATCGTCAGAGCAATTACTACAAGGCAAGGTCGCTGGTTTGCAGATTACATCAGGTGGTGGTTCTGCCGGCGGCGGAAGTCGTATCAGAATTAGAGGCGGTGCTTCATTGAATGCCAGTAACGATCCGTTGATTGTAATTGATGGAGTACCTGTAGAGGGTAATGGTATTGCAGGATCACCAAACCTGTTAAACACGATCAATCCCAACGATATAGAATCGATGAGCGTATTAAAAGATGCGTCTGCTACAGCATTATATGGTTCAAGGGCCTCGAACGGAGTAATCATTATCACGACTAAAAAGGGAACTGCCGGTAAGGTTAAATTTAATTTTAATACCCAGGGCTCGTTAAGTGTGATTGGTAAAACTGTAGATGTGCTAAGTGCTGACGAGGTAAGAACTATTATTACTGCCGATGCTGCAGCATCGGGAAATAACATCTATAAAAATCTTTTGGGTTCAGCCAACACGAACTGGCAGAAAGAAATTTATCAGAAGGCAATCAGCACCGATAATAACTTAAGCGCAAGCGGTACCATTGGAAAACTGCTTCCTTTTCGTGCATCAATTGGATATCTAAATCAGAAAGGAATTTTAAGAACAGACAAATTTGAAAGAATTTCTACGTCACTTAATCTTTCTCCGAAGTTTTTTGATAACCATCTTTCAGTAAACGTTGCTGTAAAGGGCGTTCAAACCAACAATCGTTTTGCAAATGGAGGCGCTATTGGTAACGCTGTTTCTTTTGACCCCACGCAACCTGTTTTTGCAAACAACAAATTCGGCAATTACTACGAGTGGTTGCAAGCTGATGCGAAACCAATTGACCTTTCTAACCGCAATCCTTTAGGGTTGCTATACTTGAGAGATAACACCTCAACAGTTAACAGGTTAATTGGAAATGTTCAGTTAGATTATAAGTTGCACTTCTTACCTGATTTGCACGTTTTAGTAAACGTCGGTGTAGACAATGCTAAAGGTAAGGGCAATGATAATACTGATTCTCTTTCGGCTACAGACTACAAAACAGGAGGCAGAAGAGTTTACTACGAGCAGCAAAAGAAAAATACATTAGCTGATGTCTCTTTGTTTTATGCAAAGGACTTGAAGAGCCTTAATAGCAAGTTTGACATCTTAGTAGGGCACAGCTACCAGGAATTTATTACCGAAGTTGCCAATTTTCCTTCCCTGAGTTACAGGGCAATTGTTGATCCGGCTAAACCTGGTAAAAAAGATACCATTGCAGGTAGCGAACCTACATTTCTAACCGACAGACCCGAGTATCGCCTGGAGGCATATTTTGCCAGGGTTAATATGACGATTGCTAATAACTATTTATTAACCGCATCGCTTCGTCGCGATGCCAGCTCGAAATTTTCGCAGGAAAACAGGGTGGGTTACTTTCCTGCATTTGCAGCAGCGTGGAAGTTGAAAGAGACATTCTTCGGTTCATCTAGTGGCATAACTGATCTAAAATTACGTCTTGGTTATGGTATAACCGGGCAGCAGAGCGGTATAGGTTTCTATTCTTATTTACCACGGTACTCTCAAAGTAACTCCTCTGCAACCTATCAGTTCGGCAATACTTTTTATAGTTACCTGCGCCCTGAAGGATATGATCCTTCTATTAGATGGGAGACTACAGCTACTTCCAACGTCGCATTAGACTTTGGATTACTGAATAACAGAGTTTCAGGTTCGGTGGACTTTTACTACAAGAAAACAAAAGACCTCTTAAGTACCGTTCCGGTAGCTCCGGGTGGAAACTTTGTAAACCAGATTACGACCAACGTTGGTAATATTGAAAATAAGGGGGTTGAGTTTACCCTAAATACTGTTCCTGTCAAAACAAGTGATTTGACATGGGAATTTGGCTTTAATTATACATACAACAATACCAGGATTACTAATTTGCTGAAGCAAAATGATCCGAATTTTAAGGGTATTGACGTAAGTGCAATCGGTGGTGGAACCGGAAATAATATCGGAAAATTTGCTGTTGGTTACGCTCCTTACACTTTTAACGTATATAAGCAGATATATGACGCAAATACAGGGGCACCGATAGAAGGATTATATGAAGACATTAACAGAGACGGGCAGATAAGCAATGATGACAGGTATTTTTACAAGAAACCGGCGCCAGATGTTTTATTGGGAATTAATACACAGGTACAATACAGAAGTTTGACAGTTGGATTATCTGCGCATGGTTCTTTCGGAAATTACCTGTATAACAATTTCAACTCTGGTTCAGGGGTGATAAGGGCAATAAAAAATCCATTGAACTTTATAGGAAATGCAAGCACTAATTATCTTCAGACGAGGTTTAGTAATAACCAAATGCTAGCGGACTATTATATAGAAAACGCTTCTTTCTTAAGATTAGATAATATCAACCTTGGTTATAATGTAGGAAAGGTATTGAAGAATAAAGCAAACCTGCGTGTTACTGCAACGGCCCAAAACGTTTTAGTAATAACAAAATATAGTGGTCTCGATCCTGAGAATTCAAATGATTCTGGTGTTGATGGAAATATTTATCCCCGTCCACGCATTTTCTCTTTAGGATTAAATTTTGATTTTAATTAATTAACTATCTACAATGAAAAGCAGAACAATAAAAAATTTGATGATTGCCTGTGTTGTTGCTTCAGTTGCAACTTCCTGTGCCAAAAAGCTGGACTTGTTTCCGCAAAATGATCTTACGTCGGCTACCACCTATTCAACCGCTGCCGGCTATAAAAGTGTGCTTGCCAAAGTATATGGTGGGCTGGCTACAACCGGCAATGTAGGTCCTGCAGGTGCTTCTGACATTCAGGGTCTTGATGAAGGTTCTCAATCACCTTTTATCAGGGGATTTTTCAATTGCCAGGAATTGCCCACTGAAGAAGCAGTTGTTTCATGGAATGACCAAACCATTCATGATTTCCACGATTTAAAATGGACGAGCTCAGATCCGTTTTTATTAGGAATGTATGCAAGGCCGATCTATAACATTACTGTTGCGAATGAATACCTCAGAGAAGCAACTGATGAAAAAGTTGCGGCCAGGGGAATTACTGGAACGGATGCTGAAGATATCAGAAGATCGCGTGGTGAAGTAAGGTTTCTAAGAGCATTTAATTATTGGGTTATGATGGATTTGTTCGGCAAATCAACATTTATAACTGAAGAAAATAAAATAGGTACAGAATTACCTGGAGAGATACAAAGAGCAGACTTATTCGCCTATATCGAAAAAGAACTTTTAGCGATTGATGCTGAACTGGCACCAGCCAAAACGATCGAATACGGTCGTGTAGACCAGGCTGCAGCATGGGCGCTGTTGGCAAGAATGTATCTGAACGCAAATGTGTATGCACAAAAACCAAAATACACCGAGGCGATAACTTATGCTAAAAAGGTAATAGCTGCCGGTTATACACTTAGTCCAAATTACCGCCAACTGTTTATGGCTGACAATGACAAACAAAAGAATGAATTTATCTATGCGGTAAACTGTGATGGGCTTCGCACAAAATCATATGGTAACACCACATTCTTTGTTCATGCCGCTTCCGGAGATGATCATAATGAATTTGGAGTAGGCGGTGGCTGGAGCGGTTATCGCGCAACAAAAGCATTAGCCGATAAGTTTTCAGATCTTTCCGGCGCCACTGACAAAAGAGCTATGTTTAGAACATCTAAGTATGGTACTGATCCATCTCAGCTTGTAATAACCGACGTTTCTGTTTTTGATAACGGTTTGCATATAAACAAATGGAAGAATATTCGTAGCGATGGGGGCCCAGTCTCTGACGTTAACAACGACTTTGCTGATATAGATTTTCCTGTGTTCCGGTTAGCGGAAATGTATTTAATATATGCAGAAGCTGTTTTACGGGGTGGAACAGGCGGTGACGCTACAACTGCTTTGGAATACATGAATAAAATCAGGTTTAGAGCATACGGTGGTAGTTATGGAGCAGGAGATGTGGGCAAATTAAATTCAACAGATCTCACGCTTCAACTTGTTTTAGACGAAAGAGCGAGAGAATTATATTGGGAAGGACACCGCAGAACTGATTTGGTACGTTATGGTTTATTAACCTCTTCCTCATACTTGTGGCCATGGAAAGGCGGCGTTCCATCCGGAACCGGCGTGGATGCTAAGTATAACCTTTTTCCAATTCCTGCCTCAAACAGAACTGCTAACCCTAATCTGACTCAAAACCCGGGTTATTAATCACGTAAAAAATTAGTTATAATATGAAAAGTTTAAAGACATTTTTGTTCTTGTCGTCTTTTCTGTCCATAGTACTTTTTTCATGTACTAAAGATGAAAAGAAGGATTACCTCGTTGGTGGTTTTGCACCCGTTTTGACTGCCTCAACAACAGGTAGCGTTCCGCTTTCGTTTGCCACAAAAGACGATCCCGCAGTGACCATTTCCTGGACGAACCCAAATTACTCATTCACAACAGGGGCTAGTTCTCAGGATGTAAAATACCTCATTGAGATTGACACTACAGGGGCAAACTTTACTAATCCTAATAAACAAACTATCAGCGTTAGTAAAGAACTGTCTACAACATTTACCCAAACTCAATTCAACGATTATTTGTTAAATCAGCTGGTACTAAAACCAGGCATGCCTCATAATCTGGAGATGAGGGTAATAGCTGGTCTCGGAACAAACAATGCCGCACGGTTAGTTTCTAATGTCTTGAAATTTGTAGTTACCCCTTATGCTATTCCCCCTAAAGTTACGCCGCCTACTACAGGGCATCTTTATATTGTAGGAAGTGCAACTGCCGGTGGATGGAATAATCCGGTTCCCGTACCTACCCAGGAGTTTACAAAAATCAGTGAGACATTGTACGAGATAACTGTTCCATTAATTGGCGGCCAGGAATATTTGTTTTTGCCTCTTAATGGAGACTGGGGGCATAAATACTCAGTTCCAAGCAAAGGTGTTGCAGGATTAAGTGAAGGTGGAGATTTCAAAATGGATGCAAGTGACAATTTTCCTGGCCCTGCTGCAAGTGGCAACTACAAAATTACAGTGGACTTCCAAAGGGGAAAATTCACGGTAACTAAAGTTTAAAACAATAACGGTTGAATTTCAAATTGAAAAAAACTCAGGTAATGAAACATATATCTAAACTTCTTTTTTTAACTGCACTTGTTTTAGGCTTTGCGGCTTGTGACAAAGTCGACGACCTTCCCTTTTATCAAAAAGGTACTGCACCAGCGCTTACCGCTTCTGCAGCTGCAATTGCTCCGGTAGCGGCAGACTCTCAAAAGGTTGCTTTAACCTTAAACTGGACCTCTCCTAAACTTGCTACTGACTCGAGTACTGTAAAATATGTAATTGACATAGACAGCAGCGGAAAGAATTTCGCAAAAGCAAATAGCAAAGTAGTTATTGGTGCTTTAAGTACGGCCTACACGGCAAAAGAATTAAACACAATGTTACTGAACTATGGTTATGCTTTCAACGTTCCGGTTGATATGGACGTTAGGGTAACCTCTTCATATGGCAACAACAATGAACGCTCAAGCTCAAATGTTGTGAAGGTTAAGATGACACCTTACAAAGTTCCACCAAAAGTGGCGCTGCCGGCGTCGGGCAAACTGTATATAGTGGGAAGCGCAACCCAGGGTACCTGGAATAACCCTGTTCCCGTTCCTTCACAGGAGTTTGCACGATTAGATGAAACTACTTTTGCAGGCGTATTTAACCTAACCGGGGGCCAGGAATATCTTTTATTGCCACTCAATGGCGATTGGGGTCACAAATTTTCTGTGGCTGACAAATCAAAAGCAAATGTTAACCAGGGTGGCGATTTTGGGTTAGACTTAAACGATAATATTCCAGGCCCAACAACTTCTGGCTGGTACACAATTACAGTTAACTTTCAAACCGGTAAATTTTCTGTAGTGCCTTTTACAGGCAAATTGCCTGATAAATTATATATCGTCGGTGATGCTACACAAGGAGGATGGGATAATCCCGTTCCTGCTGCGCAACAATTAACCAGGCTTAACTCTTCTCAGTTTGAAGGAACATTCCAATTGAACGGGGGTAAGGAATATTTATTATTGCCCGTCAACGGTTCGTGGGATCACAAATATTCGGTAAAGGATAAAACTATAACGGGTTTAGCGTCGGGAGGTGAATTTGGATATGACCTGCCGTCCAACTTCCCCGCTCCGGCAACCAGCGGAAATTATAAAATCCAGGTAGATTTTGCTACGTCACAGTTTAAAGTAACGAAACTATAATTGAAATGAAGAGTGTTGAAGTTGTGTTGTCTTTTGGAGCCAAACTGTAATGCCCCCGTTAGACATCGTTGCGTCGCACACTTCAACTTTTTTTCGCTTATGAAGCAGAAATAAAAATTTGGTTCTTTAATGCACATGGGTAATAAGCCAGCTCTTTTTTGAGCTGGTTTTTGTTTTTAGCCAAAAAACTAAGAATAATGTTAGTTCGTGGAAAGTGAGGTTTTAATGATTAGGAAACTAATTATCACGCCGTTTTCGATTTGCTTTTTATGTCTGTAATAAAACATCCTATAATTACTTGCACCAATTTCAATTACTTTTACCAATAACAATACAATACGCATGCTTCAATCAATGACTGGTTTTGGAAGGGCCGAACAGGCTGTTGGCGACAAAGTTTTCCTGGTAGAAGTGAAATCTTTAAACGGTAAACAGTTTGATCTTCGAATCACCATTCCACAGTTACTTAAACCTTTTGAGTTCGATATCAGGAACATTTTGCAGGAAAAGCTAATTCGCGGCAGCGTTGAATGTCTCATCTACATTAAACAAAATGGTTCTGCACAACCAGTTACAATAAATAAGGAATTGGCTAAAGCATACTATCAACCCATTGCAGAATTATCACAGGAACTAAATTTAAACCCGGGTGATGTATTAAGCGCTTTGCTAAAGCTTCCCGACGTTATTACGCCGACCAATAACGTGCTTTCTGATGAAGACTGGAAGGGATTTGAACAGGTTTTAATAAGTGCCATCAATCAACTGAAAGAACACCGTGTTGATGAAGGAAAATCGTTGGAAGACGAACTTTCGCTGCGAATAGAGAACATAACGGGGCATGCAGAAAAAATTGCGACACTCGAACCATTGCGTCAGCAAAGAATTAGAGAAGGCTTAATAAAAACACTCGAAGACAATCTTGGTAAAGAGAATTATGACTCTAACCGCCTTGAGCAGGAATTGATTTACTACATTGAAAAGATCGATATAACCGAGGAACAGGTAAGATTGAAAAATCATTGCAAGTACTTTAAAACGATTTTAAAAGAATCTGAAGAAGGCAAGGGAAAAAAGCTGTCATTTATAATGCAGGAAATTGGAAGAGAAATAAATACAACCGGATCGAAAGCTTACGACTCTGAAATGCAAAAAAGCGTAGTATTGATGAAGGATGAACTGGAGAAAGCGAAAGAACAGGTTTTAAATGTTTTGTAAGACCACTAGCATTCGATAAGCTGAAAACAGAAAATGGGCATAAAAAAGCTGCTTTCATGATTTCAGTACAAGTGAGTGACACAACAATGCTTGATTAGAACTATAAGGCTGGTAACCAAATAAACTCTTCTTGTTGAATCCTACCTTCTATTGCCGGTTGAATAAAATAACTTCTTATTGCATAACCTGTATGCCTTTTATCTTTGCAAAAAACTGCTTTTGAATAAGTTTTGCTTTATACTGCTTATCATCTTCGGTTTGGCTTCATGCCAGACGATTGACATTTATGAGAAAACCGCAGCTTTCCCACTACATAGCTGGAAGAGCGCGGAGAAACCAAGCTTCACTTTTGAAATAACAGACACCACTTCGTTGTATAATATCTTTTTTGTTCTACGACATGAAGACGCGTATAGCTACAATAATATTTGGGTTAACCTGACTGTAAAAGGGCCAACGGAAGTCGTTACGATAAGGCGTGAATTTATATTAGGCAATAACCGGCAAGGCTGGCTTGGAAGCGGAATGGATGATATTTTTGAGCACCGGATTTCCTTTAACGATAAACCAGCTCCGCTACATAAAGGAAAATATACTTTTACACTTCAGCAGGATATGCGTGAAGATCCTTTGCACCATATTTTAAATGCAGGTATCAGGGTTGAAAAGGTAAAACAGCCATGAGCATTTTTAAAACAAAAAGACTCGCTACCATAACACTTGTATATTGGTTTGTATTGCTGTACATCATCGCAGCATTGGTCTATTGGTTTATTTCTCTGCAAAGCCAAAACGCGAGGATGTCTGATTTACTTCTCAATGAATTAAAGCAGGAACAGCCGGATTATAATGAAAAGGCCGCAGCAATTCTGGAAGGAAGGCGAAGAAAAACGACTCAATACATCAGTGAAGGCTCCACCTTTTTAGCATTGATCTTAATTGGTGCAGTTTTCGTTTATCGCGCAACGCGCCGCCAAATTACACTTTCGCGGCAACAGCAAAACTTTATGATGGCCGTTACTCATGAGTTAAAGACGCCAATAGCGGTTACGCGCCTGAACCTGGAGACTATGCAGAAAAGGCGGCTCGAAGAACAACAGCAACAAAAGCTAATCAACGTTACCCTACAGGAAGTGCACCGGCTAAATTCTTTGTGCAACAACATTTTGCTTGCTTCGCAATTAGATGCGGGCGAATATAAGATTTCAAAAAATGAGGTCAATTTGAGTGAATTGGCAAAGAAGGTTTTTAATGATTTCAAAATAAGAAATGCGTCGCGAGAGTTGACAGCCGAAGTACACGACGATATTCTTGTAAACGGCGAAGAGCTATTGCTGGAAATGCTAATGACTAACCTGGTTGAAAACGCAATAAAATATTCACCTAAAAACGCTGCGGTAAATATTGCTTTGTTTAAAGATGCAGCCGGAATTCATTTTATTGTAAAAGATGAAGGGCCGGGAATTGCGGAAGCTGAGCGTACAAAAATTTTTCAAAAGTTTTACCGTGTCGGTAACGAAGCAACGAGAACAGCAAAAGGTACAGGACTCGGTTTATATTTATCGAAGCAGATCGCTAAAGATCACCACGCAGAAATATCGGTAAAAAGTAATGGCGAAAAAGGATCTGTTTTTACCGTTACGTTTAAAACATAACACCAAATGATCAGGGAACAAGCTAAAGCCACTATTTTATTGGTTGAAGATGAAGAAAATCTTCACGACGCGTTGAAGTTAAATCTCGAGCTGGAAGGTTATGAGATTACTTCAGCCTACGATGGCAACGAAGCTTTAAAGGCTATAAAAGATGAATACTTTGACCTGATTATTCTCGATGTTATGTTGCCTCATGTTGATGGTATCACGGTAACAGAAACGATCCGAATTCAGAACAATGAAGTTCCTATATTAATCCTAAGCGCAAAAAACTCAAGCGCAGACCGGGTGTTGGGTTTAAAAAAAGGTGCCGACGATTATATGGTTAAGCCATTTAACCTCGAAGAACTTTTATTGCGTGTAGACAAGCTTATATTA
>JAOQAJ010000009.1 GCA_025963675.1 Segetibacter sp. | reverse complement strand
AAGCCTTACTACCGAAAGCTATCAAATGGCATTTTATCGGTCATTTACAAAGCAATAAAGTAAAACACATTGTTCCGTTTGTGCACTTAATACAGGGAGTGGATAGCTTAAGATTATTAACCGAAATAAATAAACAGGGTAAAAAATCACAAAAAGTAATTCATTGTTTGTTGCAGGTACATATTGCTCAGGAAGAAACAAAGTTTGGTCTCGATGAAAGTGAACTGGATGAAATAGTTAGCGCCTTGCAACATTCTCCTTCAGACTTCTCCAACGTTTACATCGACGGTCTTATGGGTATGGCAAGCTTTAGTGACAACGTCGAAAAGGTGAGAGGAGAAATGAAGTATTTAAAATCTCTTTTTGATAGATGCAAGGCCATATCAACTGAGACATGTCAATTTACCACGCTCTCGATGGGTATGAGCGGCGATTATGAAACGGCTATTGAAGAGGGCAGTAATATGGTGAGAATCGGAAGTTTGATTTTTGGTGCAAGGTCTCAAAAATAACTACCTGACTGCATCGCGCTTTGGGTCTTTTTTAATCAACATATATATAACTATTCCGCCGCCTATTGCCAGTAACACTCCTATAATCCACCACCAATAACTTACCTGGTATTGTTGCTCTACCGGTTGTTGAACAGGAACAGTTTGTGAATATGCAACTAATATACAAAACACAAAAGCAGCGCTAAGTAATGCTTTCATATTAATCGATTTATACAAAAGTAAAGCTTAATTAAGCTTTTAAAATTACCATTTACTTCTTTATAAAGTTATAACTATCGTAGTCGATAAAGTCGTTTACTTTCAGTTCTATCGAACTCACCTTTTTATTCACCGTTGTTTTAAACTTCACCGGAAAAATACCAAACGCTAAATTATTATAAGTCAAAAGCCATTCATCATGATCCATGTATTTTAAGTTTCCAAGTAGGTTGTTGTGGCCTTTAAAATTGATAACGAGACCTTTTCCCTGTTTATCTTTTTCAATGGTAACCGGTCCATATATTTCATTTTCGTATGTTCCTATATAAGCCTCTAATGCAAGTGCCGGGTTGGTGCCACGCACCCTCGCCTGTAAAGCCTCTGTTGTTTTTACTGATTCATTAAGTTCTTTTATAAATAATGGTAAAGCCGCTTTACTTCTGTTTACATAGCCAATGCCTAAGTAAGCATCGAGTACCTGGTACCTTAAAGCTTCAAAAAAATTCTGGTTATCGTTATTGGTGAGAATGGTAATGCCAAGATTCTCTTCAGGAACAAAGCAGGTATTAGTTACAAAACCATCAGCACCGCCGGTATGAAAATAAATCTGTCTGCCATTGTAATCTGCCATAAAAACGCCCAGTCCATATCCCTGGAAATGAATAGGGTAAATGCTTGAGCGATGGCTTCTTGTTATTGTATTAATCTCACGTGTTTTTTGTAAAACTGGCCAGGGTAAAATTCTTTTCCCTTCATATCTGCCACTATCAAGCTGCATTAAAAGCCAGTGGGTCAGATCCTTTACATTGCTCACAATGCTGCCGGCTGGGCCAAGGTTATCGACATTGTCATATGGTAGCCGGGTAAGTTTTCCGGTAAAGCTTGTAGTGTAAGGTTTAGAAGCGTTAGGCCGTTGATCCATGCCATTGCCGAGAGTATGTGTATTAGTCATGCCTAAAGGCATTATTAAACTATCATAAATGTAAACTTCCCAGGGCTTCCGGCTCACTACTGGTATAACTTCTCCCGCCGTTACAAAACAACTATTACAGTAGCCATAAGTTTGCCTAAATATGCCATTGGGTTTTAGCAACTTCATTTTATTCATGATCTCCTGCCTGCCCAGGTTGCTATTCCAAAAAACAAAATCTCCCTGGAAAGTTTTCGTACCCAGTCGATGACTTAACAAGTCACGAATCGTCACCAGGTCTGATGAGTTGCGATCATACAATGAATAGCCTTTTATGTATTTGCTTACTTTGTCGTCTATTGAGATTTTTTTGTTGTATTCAAGTTGGGCAAGAGCGGTACCAGTAAATAACTTACTATTACTGGCAATCATAAAGAGCGTGTTTTCATCAACCGGTTCTTTGCTTTCAACATCTCGTACACCATATCCCTTCATCGCCACTGTTTTCCCATCTTTTACAATTGCAATCGAAAGGCCGGGGATATTCCAGTCTTTCAAACCCTGCTTTATATAATTATCAAGACTATCGGAGATAAAAGAAGGTGTAGGTTTTTGAGCATTGGCAGTTATAACAAATATTAAAAGACATGACGCAGAAAAAATATATTTCCTCATTCAAATAAATTAAAGGCTGAAATTACGAAAAAGTCAAACCTCACAAGTTGAGGTTATTATTGAGATTCTTTTTGTAGCCGGCAAATGAATCCAATTAGGCTTTTGTTGCGTCGCACTCTTCCTCTGAAGGTATACCATTGAGCTAGTGGAACCACGAAGACACTAAGGACACAAAGCGGCACAAAGTCTTAATGAAACTTAAAGTCTTTGTCTATTCATGGTTCAAAGTCTTTTAGATTTGAAACTTTCATCTGCAGTGCGGTTGTTAGCCGAATGATGAATGGTGCGGTACTGCTGACTGTAACGGAGGCGATTTTAATAAAAGGAAAGAAAAAAATTATCGCCCTCACAAAAAAGCCGCATAAATGGTCGACTGACAATCAAAAATGAATTTTAAATGGTTGCGCATAATTGTAGAAACATCATCAATCATTAATAGATTAACCTTCCAATTTTGCCCTTTTCCCCCGCCAGAAAAACTTGTTTGCTTTTACTGACCATGCAAACATTAAAGCCTTCAA
>JAOQAJ010000436.1 GCA_025963675.1 Segetibacter sp. | reverse complement strand
AGGCAGAATGGGATAGCCAAATGCTTTATATGGTCTTTCGAGATCGGGTCTTTTTTTGCGTAAAATAAAAATTCCTGCAATGGTAAGAATATAAAAAAGCACAACAACAAAAGAAATCATATCGAGCAAATCGCCATATTTTCCGCTAAGACATAAAATGGAAGCGACTAAACATTGAAGCCAAAGAGCAGGTTCGGGAACTGCGTTTTTATTTAATTCACTAGTCTTCTTAAAAAACAGTCCATCTTTCGCCATCGTATAATAGACCCTTGCTCCGGCGAGAATCAATCCATTGTTACAACCAAATGTAGAGACCATGATCATGATAGCGATAATCGCTGTTCCTGCATTTCCGAAAATCGCATGTGATGCGGTTACTGCTACGCGATCATTTTCTGCATGAGCAATTTCAGAAAGTGGAAGCACAGAGACGTACATCAGGTTTACTGTAACATAAATGAGTGTTACTATCAGCGTTCCGAGGAAGAGACTGAGGCCGATATTTCGTTTCGGGTTTTTGACTTCACCTGCTATGAAGGTTACGTTGTTCCAGGCATCACTGCTAAATATAGAACCCACCATTGCTGCAGCAATGCCCCCCATTAAAGCAGCGCCGGTAATTGCAGACACACTAAAACCCTGGCCAGGGTTACATGCATTGATCAACTGCTCTTTTGTAGCCTGCCATGCATTTGCCCAATTAGCACTCCATATTTCTCCTTTAGCGGCCAGCAAAAAACCAAATATGATCAATCCAAATAAAGAAAGCAGCTTGGCCGAAGTGAAAAGTGTTTGAATATATTTTCCGCTTTTAACGCCTTTTGTATTGATATAAGTCAAAAGCACGATAATAGAAATTGACATTAATTGAGCAGCACTGATAGAGAAATATTTAGGATCGCCGCAAGCATTTACACCAGTTTGGAGATGCCATAAAATATTTTTTTCACTTAAAACAGGAAGAAGGTAAGCGGCAAACTTCGAAAAAGCAACACCAACAGCAGCGATAGTGCCGGTTTGAATCACAGCAAAAAAACTCCAGCCATATAGAAAACCAACGAGCGGATTGTAAGCTTCTTTTAAATAAACATATTGGCCTCCTGCTTTAGGGTACATAGCACTTAGCTCACCATAACTTAACGCAGCAGTCAGGGTCATAAAACCAGTAATTAACCACACGAATATTAGCCAACCGGCACTTCCAACATTCCTCGTAATGTCTGCACTTACTATAAATATTCCTGAACCAATCATGCTACCCGCAACTAACATGGTGGCATCAAATAATCCTAAAGTAGGTTTAAACGAAGGGTTGGTATTGGTCATATAAAAAATTATCCCGTCTAACTCACGCTAGACGGGATGAAGATATGAAAATCAGTATTCTTAAAAGGTTACCTTACTTTTTCTTTTTATAGTTGTCATTAAGACCTTTCAACATTTCGCCGGTGATATCGTAGCTGCTGTCTTTGTAATAAATAGTTCCCGGTTGATTGGCAAGAATATAAGAGTATCCTTTGTCTTTATTAAAGTCCTTTAAGAAGTCTTCTATTGTTTTATTTACCACCTGCATTTTTTTAAATGATTCATCCTGCAAATCACCGCCCATTGCCTGCTCTTTATTTTGAATCATTTTTTGCTCCTGCATCAACTCCTGCTGCAAAGCTCCCTGTCTTTCCTGTGTCATGGTTTGAGCTTCCTGCTGATACTTGTTTACTTTCTCCATGTACCTGTTCTTAAGAGAAGTTAACTGACCTGTTAACTGGTTTTCTTTAGCCTTCAATTGATTTTTAACTTCCTTCAGATACTCGTAATTATTTTCAATAGAGTCCATTTCAAAATAAGCGATTTTAAAAGGACCTGCAGGAGGGGTAGAGTTCATTACTTTCGTCGCTGCCGGCGCTGCCGTTTTAGGAGCAGATGCAAAATGCAGGTAAAAAAGTACACCTACTAAAATCAATAAAACAACATTGAATGCAAGGAGAAAATTTCTATTCATAAAAAAATTTAAAGCGGCAAAGTAAAAGGAAAGATGAGAACAAAAGTGTTAAAACGAACCGGGATGAGAAGGATTACGTAAGATTAATGGAAATAATAGAAACGACATGTTTGCTGCTTCTAAATTGAAGCGGCGTTTATAATTAAACACATTTATCTAATAATCCACATCCTTGTGCCTCACTTTCACCACAACGCTATTTCAGCTTACCCGACCTGCCACTTTCGCTCGTAACGATGCAGGGTTGATACAAGTGTTAACGCGCAATGATATTCTAAAAACGCTGTAAATTTGAAAAAAAGTTTTCATGGCACCAATGGTAGTTACAAATGAGAAGGGCAAACAGGTGGGCGTATTGGTTCCCTTAAAGGATTATGAAAAAATGATAAAAGCATTAGAAGATGCTGCGGACGAAAGAGCTTATAGCAAAGCAATGAGGCGTAAAGAAGAGACCGTTCCGTTAAGAGAAGCAATAAGGCTGAGAAAAGAGAAACGTAAACAACAAAATGGCAAATTATAAGATTGTTATTACGACCTCTGTTCAAAAGTACCTTGATAAACTTCCTGATACTGTAGCAGAAAAGCTGGAAGAGGCAATGTTGAAGCTTGAGGAAGAACCAAGACCAGTTGGCTGCCAAAAAATGTCAGGGACGAGTGCTTATAGAATACGTGTTGGAAATTATAAGATCATTTATGCGATACAGGACAAAGTCGTGTTAGTAATTGTTCTAGATGCAGGTGCGCGGAGAGATATATACAGATAACAGAAAATTTTGTCCTTGGGTCCAGGATCTATAGTCAATCTACTCGCTCTTTTTCTTCCCTTTCTTAGTCCACTCGTCTAATAACTCTTTTTCTGTTTTTAGCACTGGTACAACCTCTACTTTTTTCACGTATATAGTTACGCTTTTTTTAACTTCAGGCCGCTTTTTCAGCGCAGCAGTTATAACAACTGAGTCAATCTTACTCGCAGTATCGATGACTAAACTGTTCCCTTCCCACCTGCCAAAAGAACTTGTAAATACTACTTCATCAGCCATTAAGGGCAGGTACGTTCCGTTTGACATCTTACCATCAACGTTTATATAATTGTAAACACCTTTTTTTAAACTATCAGTATAAAGGTTAAAATAAATGCTGTCAATCTTCTGAGCTTTAGCCGCAAAAGATGATACAATCAGGAGGAACAAGAGTAGCTTTTTCATAATTAAAATCCTATCCGTCGGCTTTGAAGAGAGTTAATAGTTGAAATTCCTATCAATTGATCATGACGACCGGAAAGAGAACGGTAATAAATTAATACAGTATAATCATTTTCGGTTTCCCAATAGTTGCCATCTGTTTGTTCAACTGAGGCAATGCTATTGCGGGTGCCCGCATCTTTGGTTACATAGGTATAAGAATAATATCCCTGTTTTAAGTACAACGTTTTTTCGTACACCCCTTTTGTCGCGTTGTAGGTCATCGCACTCGTGTCATTCATATTATAATGGTTCATTTCCCCTACTACAAAAACCTTTTTATCAGCAAAAGGAATGTTGTTTTTAGGCATAAAAGTAAAATGTACCGAAGCATAATCACTCTGCCACCATGGATTTGAAACCTCAGTAGACTCAACAAAATAGAAACCGTTGTAATCAGTAAACTTCAGATACCGCATCTGTGTTCTTTCAGGATCAGTTTGCAGGTAAACGTTTATATCCCCCGGTAGAAAGTCAGCTTTCGCTACCCGCTCGCTTTGATAATGAAAGCTTCTTAGGTCCGCCCACCTAAACTCTTTACCAGCAGGAAAAATAAGATCATTCTCTGTGCTAAACTCCATCATATTGCCACGAATGAAAGTAGGTGGAATATTTATTTTCGCATTGTCCCATCTGAAATTTTGCAGAACCACAGCCTTTATCTGCTGCACAGCGTTGACCACATTAAGTTGACCTTTATTAACCTGGAATTCAATTTTTTGATGTGTTCTAAAAAGATCTGAATTATATGGCTGTACAACTTTCGAACCTACGTCGGCAAGTTTTTCATAGACTAAGACACGACGGGTAAAGGCAAGTTTACTGGCATCACCATCTAAAAACACCTTTAACAGGTAATTACCACTTTTCGAAGGAACACAGTTACGGTCAGGCAAAATCGCCTGGTAGTGTACATATTTGGTTTGAGATATGGAAGAAAGTCGATATTGGTTTAGACGGATTTGGCTAAAGCCTTTGAGATAATCAAAAGTGCTGAGGTCTACCGGTGTCCAGTCGGCATTGCAAAGCTGGAACGTATAATAATAGTTTTTTACCCTTCCATCCAAATCATCAAAGTGAAGCTCAAGCATCTCACCGCTGTTAAGACCAATGATTGGATAACCTAGTTGATTTCCCTGCATATAAAGCTTTATACCTTGCACATTAGGCATCAATGTAACGTCAGGAGCTTGGGCAAATGAAGAGGTGGAAAGATTAAGAACAAACAAAAAAGTTAATAATCGAAACATGTAAAGGATTTATTGAAGACTCTAACGTACAACATTCCAAATGATTTTGTTGCATTGGTTCCATCAATGTAGTTTTGGCAATTATCTAAAATCATGCCGATTGAATGTTGCTGTTTTCATAGCCCGTCGCATTGCATTTAATGCCCAACAATCTTTCTCCCGTTTCATTATTCGCCTTGCTGTAACAGCGACAGCGGTAAGTGTTGCCGCTATGATTATTACGCTTGCTTTTGTCAATGGCTTTCAGCAAACTGTAAGCGAAAAAGTATTTAGTTTTTGGGGCCATGTGCGCTTACAGCAGTATGAACCAAACAAAGCTTTGGTCGCGGAGGAAACTCCTTTAGCAAAAAATGATTCTGTAATCAGCATTCTTAAAAAACTCCCCCAAATTCAAACCATCCAGGGCTTTGCAACCAAGAGTGCAGTGTTACAACAAAAAGCCAATATTGAAGGGATCTTATTTAAAGGCGTTGAAAGCAGTTATAACTTTTCTAACCTGTCAGGCTTTTTGATGCAAGGCAAATGGCCTGACTTTAATGACACTTTATACAGCCGCGACCTTGTCATTTCGCAGAAGATTGCAGACCAGATGCAGATAAAATTGAATGACAGCATTAAGATTCATTTTATAGATGCAGCGGCCGGAAAGAGCAACTTCAGAAGAATGCGTGTTAGCGGCATTTTTAAAACGGGCATAGAAGAATATGATAACCTGTTTGCTATAGGCGATCTCCGACTTATCCAACGACTAAACAACTGGCAGCAAAACGAAATTGGCGGTTACGAAATTTTGCTTCATAACTACAAGACGATGGACACGGTTAATAACGTGATTCTCGAAAGCGGTTTAATTCCTGAAAACTGGACAAGCAAAACGGTTAGAGAAGTTTATCCAAATATTTTTGACTGGCTCGGCATCCAGGATATGAATCGCGACGTCATTTTTATCGTAATGGCAGTTGTAGCTATTATTAACCTTGTTACCTGTTTGCTTATTCTTGTGCTTGAAAGAACGAGAATGGTGGGCATTCTAAAAGCTGTTGGAAGCCCTGATATTACTATCCAAAAAATATTTTTGTTTCACGCTACCTACATCACACTCATTGGCGCCGGTGCGGGCTTTATTTTCGGCATTGGCCTTTGCCTGCTGCAGAAATACACAGGGCTGATCAGGCTTGATGAAGCCGCCTATTATGTTTCTACAGCCCCGATTAAAATCATCTGGTGGCAAGTCGGTGCCGTTTGTGTAGGAACTGTTGTTGTTTGTTTTCTTTCTTTAATACTTCCCACTCTGCTTGTCAGAAGCGTCCAGCCGGTTAAAGCTATTCAGTTTAGGTAAAACCAGGATGGAAGGATTTTATAGGATTTTGATGAAATTCCATTTTTATTCATGTAAGAGGCGCTGTAAATGTCGATTGACTTTTATGCAAAATTATTTAGATGTT
Organism: Segetibacter sp.; assembly: GCA_025963675.1. Taxonomy (GTDB): domain Bacteria; phylum Bacteroidota; class Bacteroidia; order Chitinophagales; family Chitinophagaceae; genus Segetibacter. The sequence goes on along the minus strand of JAOQAJ010000436.1, from coordinate 2,406 downwards.
ACGAGCTGACCAATTGCTTGTCTTTTTTTGGGGAGCCTGGCATGCTGCTACTATGATTCATTGTTGCGTCGCACACTTGTACAATTGTTTCAATATTGTGCATCCACCTGTATAAAAGTCGGGAGTTAACGTCATCATTAGGCACATTAAAATTCATTCGTAAAAAGAAAATTGTGAGTAGTTGTTACACATTAAAGACAATGTTTTCCTCACTTTTTTCATTTTTTCTTTAAATAACAGCTGGAAGGAAATTAGCATGTATAAGGTTGATTCTAATACATGTCAAATAATAACTAAAACCAGAAATATGAAAAAAGTATTTTTTGCTGGTATTTTACTTATAGCGTTATCGTCATGCGGTAACGGTAATGGGGCAGACGAAAGCAGCACTACTATAACCGATAGTACATCTACAAACAGCGCCGGAACGATGTCTGCCGGCAGCGACAGTACTGCAGGAATAGCAGCCTCTGATAGCACAACAGGACAAACAGCTACCGGAAGCGGAACCGGAATTGGTGATGGCACAGTAACCGGAACAACCGGAAGCGGAACCGGCTTAAGTGGTGAAGCAGGAGCTGGCTCTGCTACAGGCACTACACCAAGCGGCACAGGTGCCAGTGCCACAAAGACTGGGGCCGGAGCTGTGCCGAGTGGCAATGCAAGTGGCACTGTAACCGGAACGCCGGGTAGCGGAACCGGAACAACAGGCACTTCGGGTAAAGGTACAGGCACAGGAAAATCAGGAAGTGCTTCAGGGAAGGGTAGTTCTAAAAACCCTCAGTAGTATTTTTAGAAAAAGCAATTAAAATAGCTGTCTCAAGTAATGGGCTATTGAATTGCTTTTTTTATTGCAGCAACTTGTTTAGAACTCGATTTTTAATGCCCTTTTCGGTCATTGTAAGAAAGGAAACAAATGCTGCAATAATGATCTGCAGACGAACGGATTGCGACGCAACAATGACGCTATTAAAAAACAAATGCCCGTAACCAAAACGCCAATAGAAAATAATCACCGCGACAAAGCCCGCAAGACTTATTGACTTACTGACTCATTGCTTTTTCTTCACACTTATTCCCCTCCATTCACTAAACAACCAACAATGATTCCCGTGGCGACTGCCGCATTCAAAGACTCTGCTCCACCAAGTTTTGGGATTGTAACCGGATGAGTGATTTTTGATAACATTGGTTCCCGAATACCTTTTGACTCATTGCCTATCACTAGCACCCCTTCCTTCACTTTGCCAACAGCGTAAATATTTTTACCATTTAGCAAAGCGCCAAAAACGGGTGTACTGTTTTTAAATTCCAGGCTTTCAAAGTCTTTATACCAACATTTTACTCTTAAGATGCTACCCATGGTAGACTGAACGACCTTAGGATTATACATCTCAACACAGTCATTGCTACAAATAATTTGATTGATACCAAACCAATCTGCAATACGGATGATAGTTCCCATGTTACCGGGATCCTGTATTCCGTCAAGCATTATTGTCAGATGTCCTGGTAGTTCCGGCTCGCCAAAAGTTTTTGCCTGCTCTGCAATCACTACCACTTCATTTGGTGTTTGAAGATTAGTTATTCGGCCGAGCTCTATTTCAGAAATTTCAGTTAGAGGGACTTTTATAGCAGGGTTTTTTTGAATCCATGTATCTAGTGCATATATGTGTTTTATAACAAATTCACTGTTAATTAATTCTTCAGCAAGCTTTGGACCTTCGGCAACAAAAAGCTGCTCTTCATCCCTATGTTTTTTGTGGTATAAAGATTGAATATATTTGAGTTCATTTTTCGTAAGCATAATATCTGTAATAATCAATATGTTTCACCTGTACGGGCACGCAAAAAACAAGTTTCTTCTTACCGCTCTCTTTATCATGCTGCTTGCTTCGTGTACCGTTGTAAAAAATTATCCAAAGGACAGGCCTTTTGTTTTCAAAAATAAGATTAATGTAACAGGTGACATTTCGAAAGAAGAGAAAAACCGGTTGCAAACTGAATTGTACAACTACTGGGATGACAGTTTAAAAGTAAATAGTATATCACAATTTGGCGTTCGGACAGTCATAAAGAACCCTAATGCATTTGATAGCGCCGGTATCAATCGAAGCATTATTTTCATGAATTCTTTTCTTACTGCCCAGGGTTATTATAACTCATTAATAAAACCTTTGACACCTGCCATTGATACAGTACAAGATCAGTATCGTACGACAGTAGAGATGGACATTAGTGTAAATAAGAATTTAAAAATAGATTCCGTTTCATATGACTCTTCATTAATTCCGGAACTACATAAACTTGCATATGATAACAAGGATAAAAGTGTGCTCACAAAAAATAAAGCTTTCACTCAAACCCTTGTGTCTGCTGAACTGGATCGGCTCGTAGCCTTATTTA